>JBGTJW010000054.1:0-3293 GCA_041744955.1 Stenomitos sp.
AAGTCTGATTAACCGACTTCAGCGAGATTGACTATTGCCACCCTGATCGCCTCCATGTCCTCCATGTCCTCCATGTCCACCGTGCATAAAGAGGTGCATGAAGATACAGATGAGCAGTAAAGAGTACGGTAAGAAGCCCGCTAAATGCGCCAAATGTTCTGTAATGAGGAAGTAGGCAATAATCCCGATTGACACATACAGCACAAGCTTAATCGGCAAACTGAGACGAGTTGGCTGATGATCAGGCTGGGGCTGATTCGATGAACCATGTTGGTGCATAAGACCTCCTTCTGAATAGAAATTGGGAGTAGAACAACTCGCGATCGCCGTTACGCTCTAGAGAGTTTGCGATCGAGTCGTGCAGTGTTGGATAATTTCAAGCCTTTCAGCAGAGACGAGTTCACAATCACGGATAGCGAACTCAACGCCATTGCTGCCGCAGCGAGCATAGGATTGAGAAAGCCAAAGGCAGCGATCGGAAGTCCAATGGTGTTGTAGATAAACGCCCAAAACAGATTTTGTTTGATTTTCCGCATCGTGGCACGAGACAGGCGAACAGCAGCAACCACATCTCGCACGTCGTTTTTAACCAGAATGATGCCTCCCGTTTCCTTCGCAATATCAGCACCCGAACCAATGGCAATGCCAATATCTGCGGTGGCTAAAGCTGGGGCATCATTCACGCCATCACCCACCATGGCAACGACTTCATGACGCTGCTGCATTTCTTTCACAACCTGGGCTTTGTCTCCAGGTAAAACATCAGCAATGACTCGATCAATGCCGACTTGACGTGCGACCGCTTCAGCCGTGCGCTGGTTGTCTCCAGTGAGCAAAACCACCTTGATTTTTTCTTGACGTAGCGCTGCAACCGCCTCTCTAGCTTCCGGTTTTAATGTATCCGCAACTGCCACAATCCCAATCAGCAAACCATTGCAGCCTAGCAGCATCGCCGTCTTGCCATCAGATTCCAGCCCTTGCAAGACTGCTTCCGTTTCTGGCTTGATTTGATAGCTTTGTGCTCGAAACAGGCGACGATTTCCCAGTAAAACTCGATCGCTGTTTACGTCGCCCCGAATCCCCTGTCCAGGAATGGAGTCAAAGTTCTTCACGTGAGGAATTTCTAGAGTTTGGTGTTTCGCTGCTCGGACGATCGCTTCACCCAGCGGATGTTCAGAACCGATCTCCACCGCCGCTGCTAGTCGCAAAATTTCGTCGTCGGGATGTCCTTCCAAAGGCATGACATCGGTAACGCTCGGCTCTCCCCGTGTCAAGGTTCCTGTTTTATCGAAAATGACTACAGTGAGCTTTTCAGCTCGCTCTAACACTTCACCGCCCCGAATCAAAATGCCGTTTTCAGCTCCCTTACCCACGCCGACCATTAAAGCGGCAGGTGTAGCAACGCCCAAGGCACAGGGGCAAGAAATAATTAGCACGGCAATAAAGGCTAATAACGCTTGAGGAAAATTACCCACCAATGACCAGCCGATCGCAGCAATTACCGCAATCATGATCACCGATGGCACGAAATACCCGGTTACTTTATCGGCTAGTCGCTGCACTTGCGCGGTACTAGCTTGAGCTTCTTCCACAAATTTGATGATTTGCGACAGGGCGGTTTCTGCGCCGACGCGAGTTGCCCGGAAGCGGAAGAGACCTGTGCGGTTAAGGGTGCCCCCAATGACCTCCGCTCCCACTGACTTCTCTACCGGGATGGACTCCCCGGTCAGCATGGATTGGTCGATCGAGGACGTTCCTTCTAGAACCACGCCATCCGTTGGCACTTTCTCCCCCGGACGAACGACGATGGTTTCGTCCACTATGACAGTTTCTGCCGGCACTTCCATTTCCATCCCGTCTCGAATGACTCTCGCCGTTGCAGGTTTGAGATCCAAAAGCTTACGCACGGCAGCCGAAGAGTTTTTCTTGATAATTTCTTCCATGTATTTGCCCAGCAGCACAAAGGCAATGATGATGGCAGAAACTTCAAAGTAAACTTCCCGTTCGTCTACTCGGATAGGCAAGCTGTTGGGAAAGAACACCACAACTACGCTATAAAGGTACGCAACGGTTGTTCCCAGCGCGATCAGGAAGTCCATATTGATGCTGCGGCTGCGAATCGCATTCCACGCTCCCACATAGAATGACCAGCCGCCAATAAATTGAATGGGTGTGGTTAAGATAAACAGCCACACTCCCCAGGTAAACCACGGCAAGAGGGGAATCGGCACCCACGTCACCAGCGTCACTCCGGCTGCCAGTCCAATGAAGGCACCGACACGCATAATGGCTAAGAGCAAAACGCCTGTCAGCGCGATCGTGACTCTTTTTCGTGTGGACTTGAGTTCTTGATCCGGATCGAGAAAGGTGTTGAGGCAACTTTGGCTACAAAAATAGTAGGTGCGTCCACTCCGTTCTGTCCTTAACGCTGTGGCTTTAGGAATGACCATGCCACAGATGGGATCTTTCGCAGTTTCTTTAGGACTGGTCGCTACTGTAGTGCTGTGGTTGTGTCCGTGATGCGTGTGGTTCATTGCCGTTCTCTAGCTTCTTGGATGATTGACTTAGGGGCGTTCTAGAGTCTGATGTTGCTTCTATCGGGCTGGTTACGATGCAAAGGTTTGCTAACAGTGGGGACTGCAAAATAGTAAATTTGTCCAGCTTGCTCTGACTTAAATGCTTGTTCTTCCAGGTGAATGCAAATAGGGATCAGAAAAGTTAGAGGATCGCCAAAGTTGAGGCTGAATAAGGTTTATGAGCCTTGCCCCAACTATGATCGCTTACCCTCCTAATCAAGCTGGATTAGCGATTCCAGGCTTGCTGCCATCCTTGCATTTGTGCAATTTCAGCCTTTTGGGCTTTGATGATTGACTGAGCCAACGCGCGAGTCTCTGGACGAGCAGCCCGTCCCGACGCCATCTGAGCCATCTTCACTGCCATTTGATGATGGGGAATCATTTGTCGCACAAACTCTTTATCGAAGTCTGAGGCTTGCTTGAGCGCGTTGAGGTCGCTTTTCATGCCCATCATGCCCTGACCGGTCATGCCTGAACCCGAGCCGTGTCCTTGGTCGTGGTGGTTTCCCATCATGCCCGTGTCAGTCATTGCGTGTGCAGGGACTGCTTTGCCGTACCACTTTTTGTACCAAGTACGCATCGTTTGCATTTCACGGGTTTGGTCTTTTTTAATCGCTGAAGCGATTTGCTTCACTTCTGGGCGTTTGGCACGACTCAACGCAAGGTCAGCCATGGCGATCGCGTCCTGGTGGTGCGGGATCATCATCTCGATAAAAT
>JBGTJW010000055.1:0-5503 GCA_041744955.1 Stenomitos sp.
ACTTGATATAACGTTCTCGATGTTTCTCGACTATGCAGCATTTGCTTGCGTCGGAGACAAAGATTAATGACTTTCTTGATGTAAGACTCACGCATCTCGTCGTGGAATATACCTTTCCGGGGGGTTATGCAAACAACCCCTAATCACGTCGAAAGGCGATCGCAATGCCGTTTCCTAAGGGGCAAAATCCCAACCATCCCGCTACTGGATCAACGATTAAGGTAGAGCCGATTCGGAATAAAAAGGCAATCGCCCGCATTAAGAAAATCCTGGCCGACCGTCCGCGTGATTTGTGCTTGTTCACGCTGGGGATTAACACCGCGTATCGCGCGAATGAGTTGCTGTCACTCAAGGTGGGACAGGTGAAGACTCTGCAAGCCGGGGATGTGCTCGACCTGAAGCAGCGCAAGACGCATAAGTACCGTCCGGTGACACTGAATGCCACGGCTGTCGCTGCCATTCAAGCCTGGTTAGCGATCAGGGACTTGAAGCCAGAGGATTATCTCTTCGCGGGACAACGCGGCTGCTTGACCGTAGAGACGATGAGTACGCGGGTGAAGACTTGGTGCCAGGATGTGGGCTTGAAGGGTAACTATGGCAGCCACACGCTGCGGAAGACGTGGGGCTACTGGCAACGCCTGGAGCGGGGGACCGCAATACCACTGTTGATGGAAGCGTTTGGGCATGCGACGCAGCAGCAAACGCTGGCTTATTTGGGCATTCAGTCGAATGAGATTACGGCGATTTATGAGTTAGAGCTCTAAATGGCTTAGTTTTAGCAGCGGAAAAATTCTGGTCGTTAGTAAGCCGTTGGAGTAAACTGTCCTATTTACGAGGTCTGGTCGATCATTGCTGAGAAGCCTGTAATGGCGCAAAATTGTTGCTTGTGATTCGGACTGTCCCATTTTCGCCTATAAATGGGACAGTTTGGACTAATAGGCATCCAATCAAAGTGGTCTCTAAAAACTAGACAGGGAAGGCTTTTCAGCCTTAACGACCATTTTTTGTCCGTTGCTAAAACTAAGCCTACTGGCACCTTTTCGCCTGTATGTCGGCTTAGCCCCTTATGGCATCCTCTTTGTCCTGGTCGGCTCCCCATTTAAGACGAATTTGCCCCTACTCAGTTGATAGTCGAACAGCGTCACGCTTGCCGGCCAGGCAAAGGAACCGTCTGTCAACGCTTCGACAAGTACATGCCCGTTGACGAGTTTGGGGCCATGCTCACCCGCGTAAAACACAACGCCATCAGGGACGCTCTTTTGGTAATCGCGCTCCACACCTGTGCTGTCGAGACGCGCCAATAATTGCGCCCGCCCGTTTTGGTAAGCGTAAGCGTGGACTTCAAACGCTCTCCAAGTGCCGGTAGCGCTGCCGCACCTGATCAGCACAACGGCGTCTTCGCTCCCGTCCCCGTTCCCGTCCCCGTAAACCACCTCTGCTTTGGCAACGTCAAAAAAGTGGTCTTCACTAGCCTTAAATTTGCCATCGCGGACTTTAACCGTTTGGGGCAGCCCTACTGCTTGGGAGCAGGCCGACCCTTGATAGCTGTAATTGAGAAAGTCAACACCCCGAATGCTAGCAGTGGCTACCCTACCGTCGAATTCAGGCTGCTTGTAGATTTGTTGACTGCTGCCTTTTTGCAAGAAGATCGGTGCCGTCACCGAAGGGTCATCAGCTGCCACATTGCCGCAAGCAAGCTTGAGTTGTCGAACGGTGGTTTGATAACCAGCTTTTTTGACCCTGATCTGGTACTTGCTTTCGCTTAGGTTGTCAAACGCAGGCATCGCTTCAAACAGGCGCGCTCTGGTCACTCTATTCGTCGCTAAGTTAGTGGCTGTAGCGGCTACGTTTTGTACAGGATACCCCCCAGCATGCGCTTCCGTCACACTCAGATTTAGTCCGCAGGTTTTGGCTTGCGCTTGTTCAACCGCGCTGAACGCTAACATGAGCACTGTCAGCAGCATGATTTTCATCTTCATTTCCCTTCCCATAAGCGGATCTTTCTCTAGAGTAGACAGGACCTTCAAGCGCAGGGAACAGTAGCTTTGATGCAGGGGGTTCGAGTCGCAGCGGCACAGTAACGTACGTGAAGCATCGTTTGTCTTTTGTACCCATGAAACCCTTCTGGTAAGAGGAGGCTGAAACCCTTGATCTACCGTTCTCATTCCCTGTACCAATTAGTCCTTAGGCTATTTGGTACAGAAATCTGGAACGAAATAGCAGGGGTTCCAAGCTCCTGCTTCCTAGCCGATTCCAGTGGTAAACCCCTTAACGTAAGTTTCTGGTTGCCTACTCATTAGCCCCCATTTACAAGTCATAAGGTTTCAACCTTTCCTGAGCATGGTGTCGGATGCGAAGCACCTGCACATTCCCATCCACAGAGTCATCATCTTTGCTTGGTACAACAATGAACACAATGCGGTGGCTCTGATAAAGCAACTGCCGAATTAGCAGCCCAATTTCCTGACTTTCTGGTGCAAGAGGACATCGGTTCGGAAAATTTTCCAACGAGTAAACAGCAAGCAGCAAACCGTTGAACCAATCGTTTGCCATCCCTGGTGCCTGCTTCTGTATCCGTAGAAAGGCTGCCTCTGCATCATTGAGTGCCGATGGGGAGAGATTAACCTGGAATGGCATACTTTGTCCGCAGTTCTTCTAGTGCCTCACGAGCTGTTCGTCCTTCACCCCGCTCAAACTCAGCTAACCCTTGCCGAATTGCCGCAATCGATTCCGCTCGATCTAGCCGATCTAAGAGCCTTTGATACGCTTCTGCATCCTGTACTACTAGCTCTGCTTTACCGTTTACTGTAAGCACCAGGGGATTTTTCGTCTCCTTGATATGTTGTACGTGCTGTTTTGTATGACGCTGGAAGTCGGAGAGAGAAAGGATGTCTCGCAGGCTAATCATAAGAGTTTCCCCAGTCGGACATGAAATTAGCAGTTAATTCTATGTTACACCCTTTAGCAGTATTGAACAGTGTTGCAACTTAAAAGCGTTGATTTAAATCAAGCAGACGCTCATTTGGTCTCAGACCAAATGAGCGTCTATGTTTTTGTATGAGATCGCTCTATTGTTGGCGAATCAAGAGATGAAATAGATGGAATAGGAATCGGAGCTTTGACTCGATTCGTACTGCCCTTCAGAAGAGCCGTGATTTCTAGAGTTCGCAATCGACAGCAGAGACTATTGGTCTGGACAATATTTGTTGGTGGCACAATTTGGTTGTTGTACCGACTTCAATCAGCCTTAAATTACCCAAAGTACATTGGGTAAACATGAACTAGGGGGTTTATTCAGCAGTATGATTAAGGCATTCCGAGAATGAAGAACATGGAGACTCCTCAGATTATCGCTTTTGTAAATCAGAAAGGCGGTGTTGGCAAATCGACAGGAGCTGTTCATGCAGCAGATCGATTCGCTCGTAAAGGACTATCAGTGGTTTTAGTAGATGCCGATGCACAGCAAAGTAGCTCTCAATGGATAGCCGAACTTAAAGAGTCTTACCCAAAGCTTAAGCTATCTGCTTCATCCATTATTAATCCAGAAGATTTGTTTGATAAGCTTCCAAAGTTAACGCAGGAATGTGACTTAGTGGTTGTGGACGGTCCCGCTAAGTCTAACGAAATCACAAAAGCAATTCTGGCACGGTGTCATCTTGCTTTAATTCCCTGCCGTGAGTCGATCGTAGAACTTAGAAGTTCGGGCGATATCTTGCGGTTAATCCGGCAAGTTCGAGAGTTAAGGGGAGAACTGCCAAAAGCAGCCATATATATGACCCAAGTTAAAAGTGGGACAGTTCTATTGAAGGAAGCTCAAGAGGCGCTTGGTGATGAACCTGACATCCCTCTGATGAAGACGATTATCTATGATCGCCAAGCTTTCAAAGATGCTCCAGGTCAAGCAAATACAGTCTTTGGTATGGCTGGCAAGCCAGCTCGTGATGCTGCAAAATTATACGAATCGTTGTTTACTGAAGCATTGAAATTGTTTAATGGCAAGTAAAGGTAGAAGGACGCTAAAGCAGGCTTACAAAGAAAATCCGTCTCCTGGACTGGAAGACTTTGTTTTTGGCGATCACATTGATAGTCCAGCTCGATCAATTCAGGAATCCGAGGAAGAAGTAGAGTTTGGAACAGAAATCGTTGTCCCTATTTCTAGGATTCACAAGACTTTTTCCTTCACTCCAGTCAAGAGGCCTGTTCGTTATTACTATGACCAGGACAAATTAAGAGAGTGGGCAGAAACAGACCTCAAGCCGAATGGGGTTCGTACAGCTCTGTGGACTCGTCCTATGCCAGGCAAGCCTGAGGATTACGAGTTGGTCGCAGGCTTAAGGCGATTAACTGGTTGTGAAATAGTTGAGATTACAGAGGTTCCAGTTAAGGTGTTTGACTGGAGTGATGATGAAGCATATGCTGCCGCCTTTGATGAGAACGATAGGCGACAGGACTTCTCGAAATTAGAGGAGTTAGATATCAGCCTGAACCTTCTCGCAAAAAAATTAGGTATGGAGCGAGAAGAGGTAATTTCTCTGCTCTACAGGATGGATAACCAGGCTAAAGGAAAAACTACCCAAAGTGTCTTGGGTAATAAAAATGCACAAATGGTTGAAGAGTTTTTTACTGCCCGCAGCTTGCTAACCTGGCAATCATTTGTGGCAACTAGATTGCCACTACTGAAGAAGCCACCTGAAATTCTGGATGCAATTCGGTCTTCTCGGATCGATTATACGAAGGCAGTTGAAATAGCCAGATTGAAAGATATTGAACATCGAGAAGCTTTACTAGAGAAAACAATCAATCAACGGCTATCGCTGATCGAAGTCAAAGAACGAGTCAAGGCGTTACTGACTTCGGCTAAGGGCGGAGCAGATCAGAGCATGGATCTAAAGTCTCGGTTTAAAGCAGCCTTGCGTCACATGGATAAAGCAAAAGTTTGGGCTGACAACGAAAAAACTTCTAAACTTAAAACTCTCTTAGATCAGATAGAGCAATTGATAGATTGATTTAGACCGTTACCCAAAGTAGGTTGGGTAACTCGGCATATTTTTTCACCACGAAGGTAAGAAGGGGTGCTACGTCTCTGCTAGGCATCAGATTACAGGACTTCTAAAGTATTCTGACTGACCTATGTGCAGCTCTTAACCCTAGCAAGTATCAAAAAGCTGTTCTAGAAATACCTACTCTAAAGCGAGATGTTTGCCGTATGCCAGTTGGAGGTGTAGAACAAAGGGTCCCAATTGAGGCACTTGACGATAGTCTGGTTCACCGACGGAAGCTGTAATTTTTAGAATTAATTTGCACTGAATTTTCAGCGCTATTTTGCACTTTAACGAGTGCCAATGACTAAACATTCCCTAGCAGGGGTTGTTTGCATAACCCCCCGGAAAGGTATATTCCACGACGAGATGCGTGAGTCTTACATCAAGAAAGTCATTAATCTTTGTCTCCGACGCAAGCAAATGCTGCATAGTCGAGAAACATCGAGAACGTTATATCAAGT
>JBGTJW010000056.1:0-5673 GCA_041744955.1 Stenomitos sp.
CGTCCGCGCCTTCCAGCAAATGAGTGCCATGAACCTTGATGTCGCTGGAGTCGATATATTTGATCGTCACACGGGTACGGGTCTGGATGCCAGCATGTCCTACCGCCTCGATCAGCGATTTGTAGGCTTCCAGCAACTCCATATATTTGCCAACAATGGCAATAGTGACTTCTTTATCAGGATTGAGTTTGGCATCAACCACACGATCGATGTCCTGCGTGGCTCCAAAAATGAACGGGTGCTGAAGTTGAGTCACGATCAACTGTCTACCCATGGCATTGGCAAAGACCGCAGTGTGGAAGAGTGGCGCTTGTTGGGTCGATCGCTCCTGCATCAACGCCTGGTGGATGAAACGACGGACGGCTATTCGGTCTTGCAACTGAATGATCTGAGTTGGGAAGTGCTGAGAAAGCAGCGTACCGTCGCGATCGCCGTTGACCAGGCAAAACCAGAGCGCAGCGTCACTGCAACGGCAGTCGATACCGCTGAAACAGAAGCGTTGTTCGATCGTCTTCAAAAGCTCCGCAAGCGGCTGGCAGATGCACAATCGGTGCCGCCCTATGTCGTGTTTCCTAACTCCAGCCTGCGATCCATGGCAAACCTCCAGCCGCAAACCCTTGCCCAATTTGCCAAAATTTCGGGTGTCGGTAGCCGCAAATTGGCGCAGTATGGCGATAACTTTACTGCTGAGGTGCGATCGTTCCGACAAGAACGAGGGCTACCGTTGCAGACAGACGCTGATCCTGAGCCGTCATTAGAACCAACGCTAAAACCCGGTCTTGCCTCCACGACCCAATTGGAAACGCTTGCACTGCATCAGCAAGGGCTAAAACCTGTCCTCATTGCCGAACAGCGTAACTTTCGCCTCAGCACGATTATGAGCCATCTGGCAGAACTGCTGGATATGGGGTATCCCGTTGAGCTAGATCAATTAGTCTCAACCGATCGCCAGGACAAAATTTGGCAGGCTATTGATGCCGTTGGTCCTGACTCGTTGACTGGCATTCGTGACCATCTCGGTGAGATGTACGGCTACGACGAAATTCGGCTGGTGCGATCGCACTGGCGACGCGAAACGGAATAGCGCCGTTCACCCCTTATCGCAAAAGGATAAAGGAGAAGGAATGAATCGAAACCCTTGCTCCAAGGAAGTTTCAAGGTTCATGTCTGTCCTCACGTTCGCTTCGATTGCTATACAAAGCAATAGAGCCTCCCAGTGCTACCGCGGCTTGCAGTTGTTTTCTCCCTACCGCATCCGTATTGTCCCAGGTCAAGGCTGTAGCGACTTAATGGTCAAGACTGTAGCGACTTAATGGCTATTTTTGTGCAAATTCTGTATTGTTGAGCATTAGCCAGTCTCTTAAGATACATTGAGAGCCTATGGGTGTATCGCTACAGTAAATCAGTCCAGTGTGGTAGTCGCGCAATCGCGTTAAGCCGCACGTAGTCTAGACGGGTGAGTCGATCAGTTCTGCAATCGCGTATGATGCTGTTAATTCGACGTAAAAGGAAAAATCGACTAGGATCGACTAACTAAAGAGCCTTTCACGAGCTTCTTTCTGTTTTTAGTTAGTGTTATTAGGGCTGTGTTGTCTATGAGCGACTGGGTCAGCGCAGATATGTGATCTACGCCTATCCCGAATCGCTCTAAGTACTACCATTTACGCACAGCTAAGGCAATGTGACGAGGATCAGCCGTTCGCGCAGCGATTATCACCCTTTCTGGACGTTCCCCATCACTCCATACTGTGGACAAAGACCGCATGATTACTGAGATTCTCGCTTTCTTCGTTTGTCACGCTTTGAAACTCACTCTTTCGAGAGCAAATTTTTAAAGCGAGGGTTATCAAGCGACTGCTTGCTGTTTAGCTGCTCTCTTGCTCCACGTATCAAAGCCATTGTTAATCCTGCATATGTATGATGATCAGGGACGCTCTAGATGATGCTCATCAAAATGAGACACCGATTAGATTGAAGAAGCTGAGTCGGAACATTCAGCAAGCTCAGGATGCAATTTACAGTTTTCTTCTAGAAATTGTAAAGAAGTGGCCACCTGAAGAGGTTTTGCTGGAGTTTAAACGCTTGTTTATTCATCATGTTGATTCTGTCAATAGTGATGCCATGCAGTCGCTTTACGAAGTTGTTTTTTCTAATAACGAAGAAGAGTTTAGAAACACACTCAAGCGCTGTTGCTACATTCTAGTGAACAACTGGGATGCAAGTCGTAATTACAAGCCAATTCAAGACTTAATTCATGTCTTTACAGACCCATCCATTCACCGCAATACGGCATCACCAACCTTAAAGCGTTTACGTCTGTGGCTGGATGGATTTGTCAAAAGTAGTGATTACGAAGAATTAAAGTTATTTGTATCGCGTTACGACGACAAAGAGCGGGGACCGTGGGTTTCGCGTTATACGTCGTATCTGCTTGTCCCTCAATATATTGATCTGTCTAACCCGATCGAACAACGGGAGGCAGCTAGAGCGTTATCAAAACAGCTCAAAGATCGCTTCAAGTTTGATCTGGCGATGTACATTGCACGATCGCAAAGCAATGCCCCCAGCAAGCGTACTCCTAAAAACCCGACTGTGTTGGGCGAAGAAGTGCTGCGCTTGATTAAGGCGATCGTGGCAAAGCGAGGACCGTTCAGCTATGCCAATCTAGCCAATATTTTCGTCAATCAAACACAAAATTTACCTTATAAAGAGTTCAAGCAAAGTCTTCAGCATTACCTCATTTTCTCAGTCGAAAGTCAGGAATTCGTTGAAACGTTACGTTCAAAGCTGACTGATAAATTAGACCATCTCTACGAGAGCCATAACGATGAACTGTTGACAGACGCTTTGATGTTGCGGACGTGTAACCGAGTGATTGAGTATCTAACAACCGAGAATCAGTCTGACCCTTCTCATCTTTTTGTGCTGCTATTATCGCAGGGAAATCCGATCACTCTAGTCGTTGCGCTCCTTAAGATCATTCTTATTTGTAAGCATTCGCGCACTCACTTAGAAGCGCGGATTGCTCAACTGATTAAGTACTACCAAAATTATCCTGAGGATGAATGCGCCTGGATCGTGAACTTCTTAGAAGTGTTTAACGTGACCTTCGCGATTCATGCTGAAAATGTGCAGTACAACTTGATCAAGATGGAGGTTGATGAAGCACAGCGTGCGTCTCATGTTTTTGATCCAGATAAGTACCGCATCTTTTCTCAACTCAAGCGTGAAGCAAAGGCAGACGTTCTGACATCGCCGCCCTATACTGCTTTAGACAGTACCGGCTCTGAACCGAATGGTTTGGGGGACGCTTTGCTTGACTAAGTAACGTCGGCTGATGATGTCATCACCGATCGCCTGGCGATCTAGTCGGAGCGCTTGCGAAGTTCGGCTTCTAGTTTCGAGAGGTCGTCTTTCAAAAAAACAGTGATTTTACCGACGTAGGGAAAGCCATTTTGCTGTTGAGCAATTTCGAGCCAGTAGGCGTATTGA
Source organism: Stenomitos sp. (assembly GCA_041744955.1). Taxonomy (GTDB): domain Bacteria; phylum Cyanobacteriota; class Cyanobacteriia; order Leptolyngbyales; family Leptolyngbyaceae; genus Stenomitos. The sequence continues at coordinate 3,493 of JBGTJW010000056.1, forward strand.
TCGCCCTCCCGAATTTCTCCCCGCAACGCAGACATTAAAGATCTGCTATTTATAGCATCGTTAGCCTGGGCGGCTGGATAGGTATAAATCGGTTTTGCCTGGATATAGTCCTGATAGATGGTCGGACCGTAGATGACGCGCAACGATTCTTGCAGTCGATCGCGGCTGACACCATTCTGCATATCGAAAAACGAAATCTCCTCGGTGCGAATAATGCCACCTGTTGCTCCTGGAGCGGCCCTACCCACTTGGAGCGGCGATGCCCAGAACGTAAACCGTTGAGCAGGCGTATCACTTTTGCGTACCAGAAGCCTTTCGCTACGCACAGGGCGCAACGTCGAATTTGCGCGAATCCAAACCACTGCTTCATCCAGGGTTTGACCAGGAATCGCCTCTACTCGCCCTGCATTGAAGCTGCATAGAAGGCTCAACCCTACGGTCGCAACGTACTGCATATAGCGCCTCTGAGGCATTGAGCGCAGGGAAAGCCGCTTACTGTTCAACGTCTGCCCTCTGCCCCGGATTGCGTTCCCGATGCGATCGACCATGCCTATCTGTCTGTCGTCCATTGTCCGTTGTCCATTGTCTGGAGCTAGACCATCTTGCCATCACTTTTAATCTCTGGCACCACTATCTTACAAGCCTGTGATGTACAAGCCTGTGATGGATGAAGGGCAACCGTTGGCTTCTGGCGATCGTTGTTAAAGGTTGTTTGAAAAGGGTCTGGCAGTTAAAACTGCGACGACATCCACAAAGTCCGCCGACGCGGACTACCGAAAGGCAAGGGTTTTAGCACCTGCGTTAGCGAAGCCAGTCCTTAGGACTCAGGCAGGTTTAGTCTCTGTTGGTTAACTAAAGATTAACCTTTTCCGGCTTTATCTACGGACATTTTTAATCTGTTCATAATCTTTTACCCTAGGCTCTTAACCCTGGGATTGTATTGTAGTACTGATACCAATTTCATCTGAAATTCAGCGACATGGAGCAGACAATATGATGACGAAGGCAGTTAAGTTCAAGCCCAACCGTTTCACAGTCATGGGTGCGATCGCTTTAGTAGCCGCTACCGTTGGTCTTGCAGCACCGATCGTTCAGTCCCAAAGCCCAGCCGTGGTTAAGGTTGATGGTTCCAGCACCGTCTTCCCAATCACCGAAAAAGTTGCAGAAGCCTTTCAAAAGCAAGGCGGCGCTAGAGTGACGGTTGGTATCTCTGGTACAGGCGGCGGCTTCAAAAAGTTCTGCGCTGGCGAAACCGATATTTCCAACGCTTCGCGTCCCATCTTGCAAAAAGAAGTGGATGCTTGCGCTAAGACAGGGGTCAAATACATTGAATTGCCTGTTGCCTACGATGCGTTAACAGTTGTTGTTAACCCTGCAAACACCTGGGCAACCGATATGACCATTGCTGAACTGAAGACCATGTGGGAACCAGCAGCACAAGGCAAGGTCACGAAATGGAACCAGGTGCGTTCTAGCTTCCCCAATGCGCCATTGAAGCTCTACGGTCCGGGTGCAGATTCCGGTACGTTTGACTACTTCACTGAAGCAGTCAACGGCAAATCCAAGTCAAGCCGCTCCGACTTCACAGGTAGTGAAGACGACAACGTGTTGGTGCAGGGTGTTTCTCGCGATAAGAATGCGCTTGGCTTTTTTGGCTTCGCCTACTACGAAGCAAACCGTAGCCGTCTGAATGCTGTAAAAATCAACGGGGTCGCGCCTTCGATCGCCAATGTAGACAACGGTACCTATACCCCCTTGTCTCGCCCGATCTTCATCTACGTCAACGCTGCTTCGGCTAAAAAGCCCGAAGTCAAGGCGTTTGTTGAATACTATATGAAGAACGCTCGAGCCAACGTGTCTGCTGTCAAGTATGTGCCGTTCAAGGCTGCTGACTACACCAAAGCAATGACACGGTTCCAGAAGAACCAGCTTGGTAGCGTTTTTGGTGGTAAGGAAGAGATTGGTGTGAAGGTCGCTGATATCCTCACCCGTCAGCCTAAATAGGTTCCTTGACGATGACTTCTATCCAGGGTCGTAGCGCTGGTTACGACCCTGGTCATTGACTATCCTCTACACTCATACAGAAGCTAGCCTTTTCCGCTGGCTTCTGATTTTTACGTTAAAGATATGACCGATCGCTCTTTGCCACTGTCTCAGTCTGCCAAGCACTTGGAAAAGAAG
>JBGTJW010000057.1:0-3746 GCA_041744955.1 Stenomitos sp.
ATTGCCGAACGAATCCGTCACGGCAAGTTGGAGGAATCGGGTGATGTTTTAGGGCTGTTGTTAGCGGCAGAAGATGAGCAGGGCAACCGTTTAACTGAGCAGGAAGTGATTGACCACACCTTGTTTTTGCTCGTAGCCGGACATGAAACCACCGCTACCCTGCTGACGTGGCTAATGTTTGAACTAGGGTCTCATCCAGAATGGCGATCGCGTCTCCGCTCAGAACAGGCTGAGGTCGTGGGCAATCAACCCTTGCAACTTGCCCACCTCAAGCAGCTACCGTGTCTGACCAACGTACTGAAAGAGGGAGAGCGTCTCTATCCGCCGATTTATGGCATTCCCCGTGGGGTTGTGAAAGACATCGAGTATGCAGGCTATCGCATACCAGCGGGTTGGTATGTGGATGTTTCCCCCATGCTCACCCATCGGTTGCCAGAACTCTTTGCCGAGCCAGACCGCTTCGATCCCGATCGCTTTGCTCCACCCCGTGAAGAAGATAAACAGCATCCCTTTGCCCTCGTTGGCTTTGGCAGTGGTCCTCACGGCTGCCTGGGGTTGGAGTTTGCTCAAATGGAAATGAAGCTGATTGTTTCAACCTTACTGCGCGACTATGATTGGACAGTGACGCCTGAAAAGGCTACGATCGCGCCGATTCGCCAACCGTCTAAACTACAAGCGAAGGTGCAAGCAACGTTTAGAACCCTTTGAGACTGCCTGAGCATGACTCCTGAAGACTTTGATGCCATTATTGCCAAGCTTGCCGCTGGCATAGCTGATGCCGCAGACATGGAGGCGCTGCGGCTTGCCTTGACCACGAACGGGTTATCGGCTCTGCAATTAGGAAAATACAACATCAACATCAGTCAGGGGCAGAACGTTCAAATTGGGGACAGCCTCTACTTTCCATCGCTGAATGATGACGCAATGCAGGCGATCGCGCATCACATTGTCCAGAAACTACAAGCCAGTCCTCAACCTGTTTCATTGCTAACCAAATCAGTGGAGGAACTCGTACAACAGGTGCGATCACGCCTCCATGATGACATCCAACGCTTGCATGGCACGATGCCGCTGTGGGGTGTGGATCATTGGGTGCCGCTGGGTGAGTTGTTTGTAGACGTGAATATTTTAGAGGAGTTGAGCAGTAGCCGTCGATCGGAACTGGATGACCTGTGGCAGGACTTCAGCCAGAATCCGAGCTATCGTAGTCTCGATCGCATTGGTTTGGGCAGAGAGCGGCAGCGGGTGTCGGGACTGGAGGTGTTGGCGAAGCATACGAACTTAATGGTGGTAGGCAAACCGGGTTCAGGAAAGACCACGTATTTGCAGCGAGTGGTGACAGAGTGTAATGCGGGAAATCTGCAAGCCCACAAGATTCCAGTGCTGATTAGGCTGCGAGAGTTTGTAGAAGATGGGCGGAACGTTGCCTATTCACTGGAGCGGTATCTAGAGCAGTACTGGCAATTATCGGCAACAGAAACTCAATTGGTGCTCAATCAGGGGCGATCGCTGGTGCTGCTGGATGGCTTGGATGAGGTCACGGGGGCAGATGGCAAGACCATTACAAAACAAATCAAGCAGTTTGCTCGTGCCTATCCTCAAGTACAGATGGTGGTGACGTGTCGGACGCAGAGCCAGGAATCACGGTTTGAGCGGTTTAATTATGTGGAAGTAGCAGATTTTAATGAGTCGCAGGTCAGGGACTTTGCAGAACACTGGTTTCAGGCTGTTTGTGCAGACCGAGTAGCAGGTCAGGCAAAAGCACAAGTATTCTTGGGGCAGCTTTTTCAAGAAGAGAACAAGCCGATCCGCGAATTGGCGATTACACCCATTTTGTTGAGTTTGACCTGTGCCGTCTTCCAACAAAAGCAAGCGTTTTACTCAAAGCGCTCCAAACTCTATGAGGAGGGGTTGGAGCTATTGCTGGAGCAATGGGACAAGACGCGGGAGATTGAGCGAGATGAGCTTTATCGCGATTTGTCGGTAGAGCGGAAGCTGGAGTTGCTGAGTTATCTTGCCGTGAAGAAGTTTGAGCAAGAGCAGTATATGTTGTTTGAGCAGGCAGAACTTGAAAGGTATATTGCAGAGTTTTTGGAAATTGGGCAGAGGGAGAGTCGGGCAGTGTTGAGAGCGATCGAAGCTCAGCATGGATTATTAATTCAGCGAGCACAGAAAATATGGTCGTTCTCACATCTAACATTCCAAGAGTACTTGGTGGCGAAACGTTCTTTTCGTGTTAGCAGGCAGAATTTGGCTAGTTATGCTACGGAAGAACATTGGCATCAGGTTCTTCTACTAATAGCGAATATGCTGCCAACTGCTGATTGTTTAGTACAGGCAATAAAATCTAGAGTTGACGACTTTACGACTGACGAAAAGGTAGAACTTTTCCTGACGTGGTTGAATCAGAAATCTCTATTAGCTAAGAACTATTCCAACATGGCTATTGTTCGTGCACTCTACCTTGCCTTTGCTCTTGACTCACGTAATTTCCTTGAACTTGCACTCGCAATCGATTCCAACTTCGAGTATCAATATGCATTTGAACTTAACAGAACCTATCGTTATGAAGAAAATCTTCAGCGAACGATCAGTCGCAATTTAGAACGTGCTCTTCAAATTGCACATAGCTCATCTCTTGCTCGTACGCTTTCTCTTGAAAACATTCTCTTTGGCACGATGAATCAAGCTACAGACCCAGAATTGAGAAATCAATTACAGACATTAAAAGAGCAGCTACCTTATGCTACTGGAAGCCGAGATAATCGTAGATATTGGTGGCAATTCAATGGAGACGTATGGATTAAACATTTAAAGGTAATAGCTTATGAAAATCAACAAATTGTATGCAACTTTAAAGTCAGTCTTACTCCTGAATTTAAAAAACAACTACAGCGATATTATAATGCCAACAAAATTTTGATGGATTGTCTAAATAGTGGGTGTACCGTAAACAAAAAAGTGAGGATAGATATTGAAGAGACGTTATTACTACCGCTCACTGAAATCGAAAAGCGTAAACGCGAAAAAATGGAGTAGAACAATCGCATTCGGTACAATCAGCGATCGCTCCATACCCATGGATTACAATCAAGATCATTCCCAACTCCCTTAATTCCCCATGACTCGCCAAGAATTTGAGCAGCAACTTCTCAGTCTCTCGCTGTCTGACAAAGCCGAGATTGTTCAAAGTTTGACCAAAACCCTAAGCATGGGCGGCAAGGGAATCACCAAAACGCCCGGTGTTTGTGGCGGGGAAGCCTGTATTGCCGGAACCCGCATTGCCGTTTGGCTCTTGGTTGAAGCGCAGCAGCTTGGCATCCGGGAAGCCCAACTCTTGCAGGACTATCCTCATATCACGGCTGCCGATCTGGTTAATGCCTGGGCATATGCTGGAGCCCATCCAGAGGAAATCGCCGCCGCCATCCTTGCTAACAACGAGGCTGCTTAGCGGATGGCACGTCTGTATGCGGATGAGCAGTTTCCACGGGAAGTGAGCGAACGACTTCGGACTATGGGGCATGATGTTTTGACCGTGCAAGAAGCGGGCAATGCCAATTTGGGCATACCCGATGAAGATGTGTTGACTTTTGCTATCCGGGACCAGCGTGCGGTTGTCACCCTCAATCGCCAAGACTTTATCCAATTGCACCGCGCCAGTTCCGATCATTGCGGCATTATCATCTGCACCAACGATCCGGATCGAACTCGGCTGGCAACTCGGATTGATGCCGCGATCGCGCTTG
>JBGTJW010000058.1:0-8120 GCA_041744955.1 Stenomitos sp.
TACTCTAAAAATAACGCCCTATGAGCACTGAACTTGACCCGACAACACAATCGAAAAAGCAGGTTGGTGAAGCCGCCGCCGCGCGCGTGCAGTCAGGTTCTATTGTAGGACTGGGCACTGGGTCAACGACAGCCTTTGCGATTCAGGCGTTGGGCGATCGGCTTAAACGTGGCGACCTGAAAGATATTAAAGGCGTAAGTACCTCGTTTCAGGCGATCGTGCTGGCAAAGGAGTATGGTATTCCACTGACGACGCTAGATGAAGTTGATCGCATTGATGTGGCGATCGATGGTGCCGATGAAGTCGATCCACAGAAGAACCTCATCAAAGGCGGCGGCGCAGCACATACGCAGGAAAAGATTGTTGATGCCTTTGCCGATCAGTTCATTGTGGTGGTGGATAGCGGCAAGTTAGTCGATAAACTGGGCACAACGTTCCTGCTGCCTGTAGAAGTCATTCCCATGGCGATGAGTCCGGTGATGAAGGCGATCGTGGCGCTTGGCGGCAAACCCCAGCTTCGTATGGGTGTCAAAAAAGCAGGTCCCGTCATTACCGATCAAGGCAACTTTGTCATCGACGTAAAATTTGATGCTGGCATTGACAACCCTGCTGAGTTAGAGAAAACCCTCAACAACATTCCTGGTGTACTTGAGAATGGCTTATTTGTTGGCGTTGCCAGTCTGGTTTTAGTGGGCGAGGTCATTGATGGCAAGCCGTCGGTGAGAGAGTTTTGAGGGGTGAAGGCAGAAGGCAGAAGGCAAAAGGCAGAGGGATAAAGGATGATTAAAGGCTGACGGCTGAAAGCTGACACCTGACGGCTGATGGCTGATGGCTGATGGCTAACAAGCGAACAACGGTTTGTCATCGAGTGTCGCCTTCTTTGCAACACAACGTAACGAAAGACGTGAGTAAGGAACTACAGAACGTTTTAGACTTTTAAAGCAATCAGCAGAAAGCGTTCAGCTTGAGTTTGATACGCTTTGAGTCTCATACGCTTTTGGTAAGTCATCCACAAATCACGATCAATGACCAACTTCACCACACCATTTAGTCATTGACTGCTGACTGCTGACTGCTGACTGCTGACTGCTGATAGCTGACCGCTTATCCCCTTGTCCTCTCGCTGCATCAATCCTATGTTTCCAAACCAGCGTCCCCGTCGCCTTCGCAGCCATCCTCAGCTTCGTCGGATGGTACGCGAAACAGTATTGACTACTAGCGACCTCGTTTACCCACTGTTTGCGGTACCCGGTGAGGGCATTGCCAAAGAAGTAAGCTCTATGCCCGGAGTCTTCCAGCTTTCAATAGACAAAATTGTGGAAGAAGCGAAGGAAGTCTATGGCTTGGGCATTCCCGCCATCATCCTGTTTGGTATTCCTGCCGATAAAGACGCGGATGCCACAGGTGCATGGCACGACTGCGGCATTGTCCAAAAAGCTGCCACCGCGGTCAAACAAGCGGTTCCTGACCTGATCGTCATTGCCGATACGTGCCTCTGCGAATATACTGCTCACGGGCACTGCGGCTACCTCCAAGTAGGCGACTTGAGCGGACGGGTGTTGAATGATCCCACCCTAGAATTGCTCAAGAAAACGGCGGTTTCCCAGGCACAAGCGGGAGCCGACATTATTGCGCCCTCTGGCATGATGGATGGGTTTGTGCAGGCAGTTCGTGCAGGATTAGATGAGGCAGGTTTTGAAGACACGCCCATCATGTCCTACGCTGCCAAGTATGCCTCGGCTTACTATGGTCCGTTCCGAGATGCAGCAGATTCTGCGCCTCAGTTTGGCGATCGTCGTACCTATCAGATGGATCCCGGCAACGGTCGCGAAGCCATCAAAGAAATCGCACTCGACATCGCTGAAGGTGCCGATATGCTGATGGTGAAGCCAGCGCTAGCGTATATGGACATCATCTGGCGCGTGAAGGAAGCAACCAATCTACCTGTCGCCGCCTACAACGTCTCTGGTGAATATGCAATGGTCAAAGCCGCTGCCCTCAACGGCTGGATCGATGAGCAGCGCGTGGTCATGGAAACGTTGACGGGCTTCAAGCGCGCCGGAGCCGATATGATCCTGACCTATCACGCGAAAGCTGCTGCCCGCTGGTTGGGTTAGCCAAGAAGTCGGGTTTCTAAACCAATTAAGGGTTGCACGCCTTGATGGTTGCAAGAAACCCGATTTCTGTAGGGTTGTCGAGCATAGTGCAACCCGCTTAAAGGGCGAACGAAGGATTGCTCCTTAGTCAGAACTGGCAACTAGCGTACCCGGCTTGTAGCAAATGCCTGCTTGCTTAAAGCGGTGTAAGGCTTCGCTGAGACGATCGCAATCTGCAATGAGACTAATGCGGACGTACCCTTCACCACCGCTGCCAAACGCATTCCCAGGCGTAACAACTACACCTGTTTCTTGCAGCACCGACAGCGCAAAATCGGTAGAACCAACGCCTACGGGACACGGCACCCAAAGATACATCGTGGCGCTGGGTTTTGGCACTGTCCAGCCCAGTTCTGCCAGCCCTTCAATCAGAAAATCACGGCGGGTGCGATACCGTGCCTGCACATCATGCAAATACACATCGGGAAGCTGCAATGCGGTCTCTGCCGCTGTTTGGAGCGCCGCAAAAATGCCGTAGTCCAGATTGGTCTTCAGGGTGCGTAAACCCTGGACAATATGCCGATTGCCGACGACAAAGCCGACTCGCCAACCCGCCATATTGTAGGTTTTGGAGAGCGTGTGGAATTCGACCCCAATCTCCTTCGCACCAGGAATTTCGAGCAAGCTGGTAGGCTGATAGCCGTCAAAGGCAAGCTCCGCGTAACAAAGGTCATGGACGAGCAAAATTTCGTAGTGTCGAGCAAAGGCAACAATTTCTTCAAAGAACTCGCGGGGCGCGGTTGCAGCCGTCGGATTGCTAGGGTAATTGAAGTAAAGGATTTTTGCTTGCTGGGCGATCGCCTCAGGAATCGCTGCCACATCAATCAGCCAGCCGTTATCAGGCTTGAGGATCAGGCTATGAATGGTTGCTCCAGCAATGAGCGGTCCCCGAAAGTGAGCTGGATACGCCGGACTGGGCACAAGTACCAGATCGCCGGGATTCACATAGGCAAGCGCCAGATGAGTCAAGCCTTCCTTAGAACCCAACAGGGGCAGCGCTTCGCCTTCGGGATCGAGCTTGACGTTGTAACGACGATAGTACCAATCCGTAATCGTGCGTCGAAAGCTGGCAGTGCCTTCAAAGGGCGGATAACCATGATTGGCAGGGTTTTGCAGCGCCACGATCGCTGCCTCAACAACTGGCTGTGGTGTCGGTCCATCGGGATTGCCCATCCCCAGATCAATCAGGTCTAAGCCTTGCTCACGGGCACGCACTTTCAGTTCATCCAAACGAGCAAACACGTAGGGAGGCAACGACCCCAGGCGATCGGCAGGCTTAATCCAATCCAGGTTCATGCCGTCACCTCGTTAGTGGAGTTAGGAGTGAGAGGTAAGGAGTGAGGAGTGGTAGGGAGAGGGGCTAGTTTTTCACTCCTCTCTCCTCTCTCCTCTCTCCTTACCTCTGCGGTGGTTGACACCATTGCTGCCATCAACTGCGACGGCTCCACAGCGAACGGGAGGCGATGAATGTCAGAACTATGAGCACAGGCAATGTCTGCCGCTTGCTGGAGATCGGCAATCGTAATCGCTCCTAGTCCCAATTCATAGAGGGTTTGTGGTAGTCCAATCTCGCCATAAAACTTCAGAAGTTGCTGACGAGCAGTGGCGGCAAGCTGGTTACCCTGCACAATTTCCTCAAGGCGTAACTGCACCAGGATGCCGTAAGCGACTTTTTCACCATGCAACGTACCGTGACTGGCAAGCAGGTGCGTCAAGCCATTATGGACGGCATGAGCCGCAACCGTACGGCACTGGGCACCACCCAACCCGCCAATCACGCCTGCCATCAGCACCGTAGCATCCACAACGTCCTGCCAGGTTTCTCCCCCTGGATCTTGAAGAGCGATCGCTGCTTTTTGAAACAATAGATCGCGCAACACTCGCGCCTGCTGCACGGCTGAAATGATCAACGTTTGTTGAGAATGCCCGCTACTCACTGACGCTTCGTACCACTTGGCGATCGCATCCCCAATGCCAGCAACTAGAGTGCGACGAGGAGCCGTTTGCACTAACCCATAGTCCAGCACCAGGAGGTCCGGGCAGCGCGATAAAACCACATCATGTTGAAAGGCACCCTCATCGGAATACACGTTAGAAAGCGCTGTCCAGGCAGCACAGGTCGCGGCTGAGGTGGGCATCGTCACAACAGGAAGCTGATGCTGATGTGCTACCAGCTTGGCAGTATCCAGTGCTTTGCCACCGCCAACGCCAATCACCACATCTATTTGATGCTGAACTACTGCCTGATAGAGATTTGACAGCGTGGTCTCGCTGCAATCAGGGCTGTAAGACATCCAGGCAACCGACAACTGTTCGCGCTCCAGTGCTGGCTGCAACTGCGGTTTCACTATAGCAAACGTTTGGTTGCCGCCAATCACCAGTGGACGACGACCCAGCCGCGCGATCGCATTACCCGACTGAACCAGCAACTCTCGACCGCGTAACACTTGCGCGGGGGCAATCGTGAGCAGCGGTTGTAAAAGTGTTGTAGACATAGCAGCGTGGAGTTGAAACACTGGACGAACGTGAAAGCAGTGACAAAAAGCTGAGATGGCAACTGACGCACTTAACAGGTGCTTTTTGTCAGTCTAGCTTTTTGTCAGTCTAGAGTAAGCACCCAAAGCCTTTAGTCTTCTAGGCTCCGGCAGATGGCGCTGCGGTGGACGGTTTCGGCAAGCGTGCAAACTGATCGCGATCGATCTCAACGACCATCTGGTTATCAGTCGGAGACAGCAACGATGGCTTAACCTGACCGAGGTACACAGGCTGAGAAACGCCTGGTGCAGGATGCAACAAGGCACGGGCACGGATCGTCATCGTTGATTCGCCCTGTGACATTCGCCCGGACGAATAAAGGTCTACAGCCGCCTGACGTAGGGTCGCGTCCAACGCCGTCTCAGTAATCGTGGCAGGCACCACAATCACCACCTGAGAGGCTCCAGAGTCAAAAACGCGGGTAAATTTGACGGCACCTGGAATCTGAGGACGATCGTGCAGCCCCAGACCCAGCGCAAATAAACCGCCTGTCAACACGCCCATAAAGCCCGTGATGCCAACCAGCCGAAACCGGATACCCCACTGCAAAAAGAACCCTGCCACCATCAAAGCAGCAGCAAAGAGGGTGAAGTAACCTGACCAGATTGCGATCGTAACCAGTGAAAGACCAAACATGGCGTAGGGACGAAGGGAGCGGCGAACAAGGCTAAGACAGACTAGGTTTCAACAGTCAGTTGAAGCTGCAAAAATTCAGGCTTCAAAGATCCAGGCTTTGACCCGCTCCAGACTTTGCCAGCCCGGTTTGCGTACAAAGCCATCCTCAATATTTTGTGCGACTTCGTCGCGCAGTTCTGGCACTGCCATCACCAGTTGCTGCACCAGCTCAATATGATGCCGAACCCCTTTTTTAGAGCTTTCTAGCATCGCCAGCACCAGATTGACCCGTGCCTGTGCGTCTTGTGGGTTGAGCTTGACCGCTTTTTGCGCTGCGTCAAATGCCAGCGCAGGCTTTTCAACCAACAAGTACAGCCATGCAAGACACGTCCAGGCAGAGCTACTCTTGCGGGAGCGATCGCAGACTTCTTTAAATACGGGAATCAGCGCTTCGGGCGCTTCGCCTGCTTTGTAGCGTTCGATGCCTTCGTCAAAGAGCGCATCAACAGTTTGAGTCATAGGTTGAGAAAGAGAATTACTGGTTGTTGGTTTCTAGTTGTTATAACTGTCGCCACAGAGCTTAGGACATTGGGATTAAAGGGGGTGTGGGGGCGTTGCCCCCAGCCAGGGGTTCCACCCCTGCACCCCGTCCTAACCAGTCTGGCTGTGGCTATAGCAGCTCAGACTAAAAACTAACCGCTAACAACTATAAGCGTTGTTGGTTTTTAGCTGTTAGCAGTTCAGACTAAAAACTAAAAACTAACCGCCAACCACTAAAGAAGCTATGCCGAGAACGATTTGCCGCAGCCGCAGGTTTGATCAGCGTTTGGATTGGTGAATTGGAAGCCGCCGCCAATCAGCGCATCACTATAATCAAGCACTAAACCGTAGAGATAGAGCAAACTTTTAGGATCGCACACGACCTTAAAGCTCTCGTAGTCGTAAACCTCATCCGTGGGCTGAATGTTGCTAGCATCTTCAAAGTTCATGGTGTAAGACATACCAGAGCAGCCACCGCCCCTCACGCCTACACGCAGGCATAGATCCTGCCCCTGCTTTTCTCGAAGCTGCAACACGTGGTTCAGAGCGGCATCTGTCATAAGAATGCCCTGCCGTTGCGATTGCGCTGTTTGCGTCATTGCTGATAAAGCTCCTTGCCAGTATTCAATCCCAGGGTTCATACCTATCTCTCCATACTATCAGGGATAAATCACACCGGGGTAATGCATCCTCGGAAGAGAGATGACTGGTGAGGAACGGAAATTTCTTTTAACCTGAAGGCTTGGCAGTGGTGCGATCGCGTTGGGCAACTCGATCGCACGGCAAGAGACAAAACAGCCGTAGGAAGCGGATTAGTGTTTAAGATAGGTATCTGCTGCCAGTGAATCCTGTTTAGCTTGATTTGATCGCTCAGTTTTAACCGCTTTTATTTTATGACTGCGCTCAACCTTTCTACCCGTCGTCGTCTCCAGCAACTACCGCAGATTACCAGTGTCTGGGAAGGCGATCGTCGTCCGCTGGTGTCTGGAATGCCATCCAGCCCCGATTGGACGGATGCTGGCACTGGACCCGAACCAAACGGTGAGTGCATTCTTTGGGTGGATGGTTCGCAAGGCATGGTGCGGGCGATGGATGTGGTTACACCAGAGACCGGCTCAGAGGCTATCGTCCGTACCCTCCTCCGGGCGATGGAGCACCCCCACAATCCGAATAGTCCGGCACGTCCTCAAAAAATTGTGGTGAGCGATCGCGAACTGCTGTTTTATCTACGCGGGGTGCTGCAAGACCTGGACATCGCGCTGGACTATGTGCCCTCACTGCCGCTCATTGACGAAATTTTTCGCGGGTTTCAGGATGCGGTGAGCAGCCGCCCACCCCAACTGCCGCCCCAATATGCCGAAGCCTTGACGCAAAAGGCGATCGCACTTTGGCAGGATGCCCCGTGGGATAGCTTTGCCGATCATCAAATTTTGGCGATCGAGGTCAATCGGTGGGATATGGACACGCTCTACGCCTCCGTCATGGGGATGATGGGCATGGAATTTGGTGTCTTGTTCTACCGATCGCTTGAATCACTCCAGCGGTTTCGAGAACGGGTGTTGACGAATGAGTCGCTGGAAGACATGGAGGAGGCGTTTTTAGGACAAGATTGCCTGTTTGTCACCTTTGAGAGCGATGGTGATGAGGAGGGGGTAAACCTGTCGATCGTGCCAACAATGGACGCGATCGAGCCTGTTTTTGGCAATCTGCATCCCCTTGAAGGGTTACGTTCCTTTCTGTATGACGAAGAGGCAATGGCGCTGCTGGTGGTGCTGGAAGCCTTCCATCGCTTTATGCGCCAGCACCACTCCAAGTTTGAGCCAGAGACCTTTCCTGCCATTAGCAGTCGTTATCGCATCCCTCTGCCAGCGGAAGTATCAGCCGATGCTCCTACCGATGCGACGACTAAAACAGCGACTATTGCCATCAAAGTTTCAACTATGCCTGACCTGGCAGCCGAGCTGATGGCGCTGACCGATGCAGACGATGACGACGAAAGCTTTCCCGTTGTGCGAGACGATCTGGTACCTGAAAACTCCTTTCTGAGTCTGGGCGTAGTGCCGTGGGATATGCTGGACTTACTGCGATCGGGCATGGCAGAACACCAACCCATAACCGATGTAACAGCAGCAGGCGATGGGTTTCCTGTGGTCATGATCCAGACTTCGCGACCCAAGGCAAAGACGTTGATTGGTGATATCAAGGCAGCAGGCGGACTGCAAGCCATTTGTTTCAACCCAGGTGCCGACCCCTTCGACAGCGAACACTCCGACT
>JBGTJW010000059.1:0-14830 GCA_041744955.1 Stenomitos sp.
CTGCGTTTAGCTAGCATCCAGGTTCAGAGGCGGCAACTAACCGATTTTCAAAAGAGTACTGAAGAGAGCAACCACCGATAGTATAGCGAGAAGCTCTTATGTCTTGTCGCAAGCTACAGAGACGTGAAGGGATGGGAGGGGGATGGGAGAGGTGGGGGAAGGGGTGGGAGGGTGAAGGAGTGGGAAGGTGGGTGTATAGACAAACGGCTGTGAGCGGTATGGTCTGACACACTGCTCACAGCCGTTTTGCTCTCGACGTGTTTTTAGGCTGGTTTGGTGACGGTGGGGACGATCGTTGGCGGCAACACTAAGGGGCTATCGCCGTCTACCCCAAGCTGGGTTCGCTGTAGGTTGGCTCCTAGATTTTGCAGCTTAGCTGTCAAGTTTTCGTAGCCGCGATCGAGGTGATGCAATCCCTGTACGGTTGTTTTGCCATGCGCTGCCAAGCCTGCCAGCACCAGTGAGGCAGAGGCGCGCAGGTCGGTCGCTAAAACAGGAGCCCCCGACAGCATGGGTACACCCCGAATGATCGCGTGGGTGCCCTTGACGCGGATATCTGCCCCCATGCGGGTTAGCTCCGCTACATGACCAAACCGATTTTCAAACACTGTCTCGGTGATGATGCTATCGCCATCGCTAAGGGTTAGCAGTGCCATGAGCGGTGCCTGCATATCAGTCGGAAACCCAGGATAGGGCAGCGTTTCAATATCGGTTGCAACGTAGCGATGTCCGGGCACAATGCGGAGGCGATTTGGCGCGTCTTCAATAATCTGTGCCCCGATCGCATGGAGCTTCGCAATCACTGCGGTCAGATGGTCTGGAACAACAGGAGATAGGCTGATTTCAGAATGGGTGATGGCTCCAGCAACCAGAAACGTGCCTGCTTCTACCCGATCGGGCACGATCGCGTAGTCAGTGGTGTGCAAACTCGGCACGCCCACAATCGTGATCGTATTCGTCCCGGCACCGCGAATCTTGGCACCCATTGCCCGACAGAAATTTGCCAGATCGGCAACTTCTGGTTCTTGAGCGGCGTTTTCGATCGTTGTTTCACCCTCTGCCAGCGTTGCTGCCATCATCAGCGTCTCGGTTGCCCCAACGCTCGGATAATCCAGATAGATCTTTGCCCCCTGAAGGCGCTTGTTTCTGCCGCTGAGGTAAGCATTGACGATGCCGTGATCAATCTGTACATCGGCACCCATTGCCTGCAAACCGCGCACATGGAGGTCAACCGGTCGAGCGCCGATCGCGCAGCCGCCGGGTAGAGGAATCCTGGCAACGCCTAAACGTGCCAGAAGAGGACCAATGACAAAAAAGCTGGCGCGCAGTTGGCTCACCAACTCGTAAGGTGCTTTTGACTGAGCAATGTGAGAGGCATTGACTAATAAGCTGTTTCCTTGCCGTTCTAGCTTCACTCCTAGTGCAGAGAGAATTTCTGCCATACGGGTGACATCCGCCAGCGCTGGAACGTTGCGAATGAGGCAATCTTGTGAGCAAAGCAGCGCTCCAGCCATGATCACGAGCGCAGAATTCTTGGCACCGCTGATGTCTACATGCCCGTGTAAGGAGGCACCACCCCAGATTTCTAGGACGGTTTTATCTTCTTCCGATGAAGAATGAGTGTTTGAGAGGCTAGGCGAAAGAGTAATTGGTCTGTCCTCCAATAAATGCGCGGTTTGGCTCAACATATCATTTCGTTTCTCTAAGCCATAATTTGGAAGGAGCCTAAAAAAACGAACACCGAAATTCTACCGGAAAGATCCAGAATGTACAGTTTTTTATCGTTTGTGCGATCGCACCGTTAGCTGAGGGCATCACAGCAGTATGTTCTATTTCTGCACTAAAGTGATTGACAGATGTCGCCAAGTAATTCATGATTATGAATCGCGGCTGTAGCTGTGTACAAGCGGAACTGGCGGAATTGGTAGACGCGCTAGATTCAGGTTCTAGTGTTCGCAAGGACTTCCGGGTTCAAGTCCCGGGTTCCGCATTTAAACAACGCCAGGTAAGAGGACTACGCTGGGCAACCGAGGTATCGAATTTACCCAGCGTACCCCTCAGATCTACTTATATGTCTCGCAAGCTTTGTAACAAAATTTCAATTAATTGGTCTTAAGTGCTTACCAGCCTTCAAAATCCTCTGGTTAAACAGATAAAAAAGCTGCATCAGACAAAAGAGCGGCGGGAACAACAGCTCTTTTTGCTGGAGGGTACTCACTTACTCGAAGCAGCGGTGACGGTCGATCGACCGCTGGCTATTCTTTGCTACACGATCGCGTGGCAGACCAAACATGCTGCACTTTGTGAACAGGCGCATCAATTAGCCTCGCGCATTGAGCTAGTCAGTGCCGACGTGCTGCGATCGCTTGCTACAACCGTTGAACCGGATGGCGTTGTTGCCATCGTCGAGCGGACCTCAACGCCCGAACCCACCTTTAGCAGCCTCGGTTTAGTACTGGAGACCATCCAGGATCCAGGCAATTTGGGCACGATGATTCGTACGGCTGCGGCGGCTGGTGCCGAAGGTTTGCTGCTCAGTGCCAACAGTGTTGATTTCGATCATCCTAAAGTGTTGCGATCGTCCGCAGGGCAATGGTTTAAGCTGCCAATGGGCATGACGGCTGACTTGCCATCAGCGCTTCAACCTTATCAGCAGCAGGGTATGCAGATCATTGCGGCTGTGCCTACTGCGCCCCTGACTTACTGGCAAGTGGACTTGCGGCAACCGACGCTCATCCTGCTGGGCAACGAGGGTGTAGGACTCTCGCCTGCTTTGACAGCACTCGCTGACAAGCAAGTTACCATTCCGTTGAATCCCGGCGTTGAATCTCTAAATGTAGCGATCGCGGCTGGGCTGATTCTCTACGAAGCCAAGCGTCAGAGGATGGCAGACAAGCCTCAGGTAAACGGGTGAACCATTAGCTTTGTGTACCCTTTGGTTTGCTAGAAAACTCTTTACTGATCCTCTTCCTGCTGTTGCCGCGTTTCCATAAATGCCTCAATATCGGCAACTGCTTGCTCAAAGCTACTTAAATCAAAGGAGGCAGAGGTGGCACTGTCAGGCTCGTTATGGTCAGGCTTAAGGGGCTGAACCGCTTTTGTATCGGCAGACTGCAACGTTTTTTGCAATTGGTTGAGCGACTCTGCGAACGCTCGGTTTGCGGCATAGCGTGGGTCTTGCTGACGCTGATTCATCGGTGCTGGCTCCAAAATCAAGACTCAAAAACCGGGTGACTCTACAAGTGCGAGGATAGTCTGTGTGCTTTAACCTTAAGAACTTACTTGTTATCAGCGGATCGATTCGCTAATAGCGCTTTAAGCCCTTTTGCTAAGTCGTTAGCGTTAGGGTGCCCAATTGTTTCATTAAAGCGATAGGTTTTGAAGCTACAGGTTAGCAGCTTTTACTCATAAGTAGCTGGGCGCAATGATTTATAAGATGCCTTGAACGCAGTCGAAATGCTCTCAGTCCTATGTGTCAGCGGGTTGAGCGCAGTCGAAACTCGGTCTCTAAGTAGGGCTTAATTTAGCCTCCTACTTCGTTAGAACTTACGCAGAGGGTGTGCAGATCCCCGACTTCCGCCTAAAACTCAGCGGTGCAAAGCCAAGTCTATTGTAGAAGTCGGGGATCGTTGCGTGAGTCCCATTAGTATCAGTCTTGCTGTTGGTCAGTAGTTTAGCGGTCAGTTTCAGGGGGTTGTTGCGATCGACCACTGGTTTAGCCATGCAGCGATTAGCCTCCAGTGCAAGTCTGGTGGCGGCTGGCGCTCATCCAATCATTTTTAGCAAACCTAACGCTTTTCTATACTTGGCTCAACGCCCATCAGGATTTGCTCTAGCAGCGCTGGCTCGATAGATGAAACCAGCGTCGATGGGTAAACAGCTCTGCCCCAACTGGGATGAATCACCATCGCGCAGCCGTGGCTATGAATGCTTTGATAACCCAGGGCAGCTTGAACGATCGCCACGTCATCTAATCGCAGTGCGCCGGGACGAGACAAGAGCGGTAACCCAGTACGGGGATCAAAGATGGCAACCGTGTAGCCCAGCCGCTTAATTTGAGCAGCGATCGCATAACCAAACTGAAAAAACTGCCGACGCAGCTCACGTTTCTGTGCCTCAGCGATCGGCGATCGTTCGAGTAGATCGCAGTTGCACGGCTGTAGCACAATGAGCATCGATCGCGCTGGGCATGACCAGTCGGGCAGCAGTTTGGCTTGATGGCTGACCAGGAAACGGCTGGGAGGATGGACAGAGTATTGAATTCTTGCTTGCTGGTCGATGGCTCTGCTCACACACGCTCCGGGCGATCGCTGTTTTCATTCTACGCAGTTGTGCTTGCAGTTGTTACGACTGAGACTGTTGCGCTTGAGCGTCCTCAATTTACAGCGCAAGGATGTGAACCTCTGAGCTTGAAAAGCCCCGCTAACAGCTTTTTCCGCTCCTCACCGCTGCCCTCTGCCGCTTGCGCTAGTGGGGCGATCGCACGTCTGCCGAAAGCATCCGGATGTCAGTTCGCGCTTGTGAATGGTGGTAGTACCCCCACGGGTAGGTTCAAACCGCTCCGCATGGAGCCTTGAAGTACCCATGAAGTCTTTGTTCAGCACGCATCCATTCAACGCCATCCTGCCTGGGTTGCCTGACCGCAATCAGGTCTAGGGAAGTTTGGCAACGCTTCACCTGTTCGCTTCACCCGTCTGGTCTCTCTACCACGCAATCTACGACGTTCAACCTATGAAGTTCAAATACCTGCTTCTACTTGCATCCTCCGTTTGGTTTGTCGGTGTCACCACGTCTCTAGCGGCTCCGCTTCGAGCCGTCAACCAGTTGACAGCGATTCGGTTTACGCCGGAGGCTGGCGTTGCGCCAGAGACGTATCGCAACTGTCAAACGATTAGCCCAGCCGTCGTTACGGTCTATGCAGGCAATGAAACTGGCTCTGGCAGCATTGTTAGCCCAGAGGGACTGATTGTTACAAGCAATCATGTTGTGAGCGATCGAGCCGGTGGGCAACCGATCGTGGCTCAAACCGCTGGTGGCGAACAATACCAGGGACGGGTGGTTAAAGTTGATGTTCGCAATGATCTGGCGCTGATTCAACTGGACACACAGGCACGGTTTCCAACCGTTCAGTTAGCCGATGCAAGCGGCATTCAGCCGGGTCAAGAGGTTTGCGCGATCGGAAGTCCTTACGGTCGTCCTGGGGTGTTGAGTGAAGGCACTCTGAGCCTGGTGAGAGGAAACGGTGACTTGCAGGCAAAGATTCGACTGTATCCTGGTAATTCGGGCGGCCCCTTGCTCAATCCTCAGGGCAAGATGATTGGGGTTAATCGAGCAATTTTAGAGTCGCCAACGGGCAAAAATACTGGCATTAGTTTTGCTACTAGCGTGCAGGCAGTCAGAACCTTACTGGGAGCCTCCACCCTACAGGCTCCGGTTACAGATAATGCTCGTCTGGCGCTGAATGGGCAACGCTCGATCGCACCAGCACCAGGAATTAACGAAGGGGCGTGGAGAGTTCCTACCGTTCCGTCTGCCAGGAACCCCTTTCCTGCTGTGGTTGCGCCAAGACCACCAGCAAATAGTAACAGTAGGCGTTTGGGTATGACGATCGATGTCCGAAATTTGGTTGTACAGCAGGTGCAATCTGGCTCGGCGGCAGCAATGAGTGGTCTACGATCGGGCGATCGTTTGCTTGCTGTAAACGGTCAACGTCTCTGGGGCTTCAATACGTTGCAGTCCTTTCTCGATCGCCAGCCCGATAGTGCCAGCTTTACGATCGCGCGGGGTCAGCAGCTAGCCAGGGTGCAGGTGCGCTTTTAGCAGTCCCTACTGATTGAAATCTTTTAGTTAAGTAATTCTGCACTCCGAGCGATCATGTTCCTATCTTGGAACGCTATGGTAACGCCATCGGTTGTGCGTATCTTCATCCTTGACCCAACCATCATCATGAAATATACGTCTTTGCTGCTTTGTTCTGTGTCTTGTGTGCTGCTTCAAAGTGTTCCAGCCCAAAGTGTCCCCGCACCCGCGATCGCTCAAGCGGCTGTGGATACATCAGCACCGTCTTCTGATCGACCCCGCAGTTGTCAGCAGGCAGCGAATGCAGTGGTTACGCTTTACTCTGGGACTGAAATTGGTGCTGGCAGCATTGTGTCGGCAGATGGCACTATTCTGACGGCTCACCATGTTGTGAAGGAAGCGGTTAACAATCCTGGTAAGGTCAAAATTTACGTCAAGTTAGCGAATGGACAGCGACAAATCGGGCGGGCGATCGCCAGCGATCGCCGCAATGACCTGGCGCTTGTGCAAATCCCAGTACAAACCGCACTGTCAACTGTGCCCTTAGCCAGCACCAAGCTGCAACCTGGGCAAGCTGTCTGTGCGATCGGCAGCCCCTCTGGTCGCACCGGTGTACTCAGTCGAGGCGCTTTTACCACTGTGCTGGCGAATGGTGATCTGCAATCTGCCGTGCGTCTGAGCTACGGCAATTCGGGCGGTCCTTTACTCAACGCTCAGGGTGATTTGGTCGGCGTGAATAAAGCAATCTGGGTATCCAATCGCGGTGAAAACACTGGTGTTAGCTATGCAACGAGTGTGCAAATAGCCCAAACCTTTATTGCTAAACATCTTCGCCCTACGGCTGGTACGGTGACAAAGCAACCCGCTCCAACGCCCCCGATCGCGTTACTGCCTGTAGCTGTACCTGAACCCATAGCCACTGTACAGTCAAGAACCGCTCAAGCAGGAGTATCGCAAGCGTCTATGGGTGCTGTAAGTCAGCTAGGAGTAAACCTGGATGCCCAAATGCTGATACAACAGGTAGAGTCTGGTTCGCCAGCCGCGTTAGGTGGTTTGCAACCGGGCGATCGTCTGGTTGCGGTCAACGGCACTGCGTTAACGGGTCTACCGCAACTCCAAGCGTTTCTCAGTCGTCAGCCAAGCACGGCTGTCTTAACCATTCGTCACAAGCAGCAGACTGCCAATGTGCAGGTCTATTTTTAGCGCAGAGGTATGACTTTGCTGAAGTTTGCGATCGGACTCTGAGAGACGACATAGGCTCACAATGAGGTTTTGCCAACAGCCAATGTGCGCCTTAAAGCTGTAGCTGCCCCTCTAGTTAACTTATGACTTTCGTTTATGACCGTGCCTGCAAGAGTGGCGTTCACAAACTAAAGCGGATTGTTATAGTAAGCAAGGGCGGCAGGCGTGTCTAAATTTGAGTCTTCTGAACGAACGCTATGAAACTCAACCGCTGGTTATGGGCAGGGGTATTGCTGGTGTTAGCTTATACCGCTGCTTCATGTATGCCCTCAAGGGAGCCTTTTCCGCTGTTGCAGCCGGATACAAGCAAGACTGAGCAAGGGCATACCCAGGCAGCTAGCGCCAGTGTTTGTCAAACAGCCCGTCCCGCCGTGGTAACTCTCTACGCCAGCACCGAGTTTGGGTCTGGTAGTATTGTCAGCCCCCAGGGGTTAGTGCTGACGAACTACCATGTTGTTCAAGCGGCGGGCGACGGGCAGATAAGAGCACGAGGATGGGACGGTAGCCTGTTTAAGGGACAGGTGATTGCTACCGATCCGGGTAACGACCTGGCATTGGTACAGCTAGATGCTAAAGAGCCGTTACCAGAAATTCGCCTTGCCAAGGCAACAACCTTCCAGGCAGGGCAAGCTGTTTGCGCGATCGGCAGTCCGTTAGGGCGCACGGGCGTTATTACGCTAGGAACGCTGAAAGGCACTGATGAGAATGGCGATTTGCGATCATCGATCCTGTTGCATCCAGGAAATTCGGGTGGACCGTTGCTCAATCAACAGGGTGAGATGATTGGTGTAAACAAGGCGATTTGGCTCTCAGAAACGGGCGAGAATGTCGGTATTGGGTTTGCAACGACAACGGCGATCGCGCAAGCCTTTATTGAGCAGAATCGCCAGATAGCAACGGCGATCGCGCAACAATCTGGGTTTCCTGAGCAAGACACTCTGCCCCAAGCACCTGTAAGCTTTGGTTTCGATACGCCGATCGAGCCACCAAGCGCAGCCGCTTTGCCGCCGAAAGCATCCATTACTACACAACTAGGCGCATTAATCAATGAGCAATCGCTGGTTATTCAATTAGTCGAGCCTGATTCTCCAGCCGAGAATGCTGGCTTGAGTGCTGGCGATCGTCTGGTTGCGGTCAATCGCCAACCTCTGTCTCGGCTTGAAGAACTGCAAACGTTTCTGGCTCGTCGCCCCAGTAGTGCTGTGTTTACGATTAGCCGAGATCAACAGCAGCAAGAGATCTATCTCAATTTCTGAGCGATCGCCACAGAGTAGCGCGCGATCGTCAATTGAGAGGATGAACAGCAACGCATCAGCTAGTCTTGCGCGCCAAGGTTGCAAAGACGCTTCGTAGCTGGAGGCACATCATAGCGTTCAAGAGCGGCACGAACAACCAAGCACGGCTGAAAAAATGAAGCTTAAAGTTTTCTGAAAGGGAATGGTCTTCACTCTTCACTACACTGCTGCAATTACACTTGCGCCACGTTAAGAAATAACTCACACCTTAATAGAATCCTTTCCTCCTTTCCTCACCCTTACTGATGATTATCATGCTAAAGATGGCGTTATTGATTGATCCCTTCTGCATACCCTTCGCTTCTGTCAATCAGCCGCATGAGTGATTACAAAAGAGCTTAATGCTGCACCATCGAACTGTGGAGAGTCAACAGCAATGACGATCGCTCAGTTTTTCCGATCGCTTAGATGCCAGTTCAATTTGTTGCTTCTAGCTCAATTTCTAGACTTTACTACCGCCACCTTCTCTGATATTATTCCATCAGGGGCATATACAATTCCGTTCTCTGATTCAAATTAGCTTGACTAAGATCTAATGGAGCCGAAGCATAGCTGCTTTTTGATGATGCAATTAAGCATTGTTCGACCGTTTGATTTTGAAAGGGTTGAATTTTTTCAGATGAATGTTCTAATGTATGGCTAGTCGCACGGCGGCTAACTGCGTAAGTGCTGCATCTTTTGCATGAGGCAGTATGGCAGTCACACTCTTATTGCAACGCCATTTATTAAGTCATTTGTCCCTTTTACCGTCTGTTTTACAGGTGCCCATATGGAAACATTAGCCTTCCTTCATGCTGCAATTGCTCACGAAGATCCAACCCCCGATCCCACGATCGTAGCGTTTGAAAATATTGACTTAAAAGCGTCAACCTCCCTGGCAATGGGCTGCGTTGCTGCGGGAATTGTAGCCGCAACTCTATCTCATGCTGATCAAGCGCAAGCCGCTATTTACTACGGGCAGCGGGGTTCGGGGGTTTCTTCCCTTCAATCAGCACTTGGAGTGTCTCGTGATGGTATTTTTGGACCGCAAACCCTCTCAGCAGTGAGAACATTCCAGGCTAATAGAGGTTTGGCTATTGATGGTATCGCAGGACCAGCAACTCTAAGTGCTCTGGGTCTGTCGGCAAACCTTGGTCCCGGCGTTAGCAATGGTGGTCCAGTACCCGTTTCTGGTGGTGCGTCTGTGACTGCTGGCAGTGGACTGATTGTTCGTAATAGTCCGGCTGGCTACCAGATTAGCAGCCTTGGATATGGGGCGCGTGTCAGACTGACTGGCGCACAGCAATATGCAGCAGGTCGCAACTGGTCTCAGCTTTCTAGTGGCGGTTGGGTTGCCAGTGCATATTTAAGTACCAGCGGTAACAATGGCGGTACGACTGTCCCGATCGGTAGTGGTGCTTATGTAAATGCTGGCAGTGGTCTGCTAGTACGCAATGCTCCAGGTGGCTATGTTATTAGCAGCCGTGGCTATGGACAACGAGTGGGTTTAACAGGTGCAGAGCAGTTTGCTAACGGCTACACATGGGCACAGCTTTCTGGCGGCGGCTGGGTTGCTAAAGACTATCTCAGCTTCAACTAGTTGAACGCTTGTGGCTTGATGCTCTAGCTTTATGTTCTAAAAAATCTGGCGCTCCTTTTTCGTCATACGATTAGGTAACGCCAGATTTTTTATATGTTCAGATTTGTATGTTCAGATCTTATGAACGATCGCGCTGTCATTGAGTCATGATCTATTGCGATCAGCAAAATAATAGAACGGGAAACTCTGTGACACTGGTTTTCTCAAAGGCTAGAGGCGTTTGGATGGAAACGCACCTGCATTCGCTTCGCAGCCAACGATCACTGTAAATCCCATCAAACAGCACCAGTTAATATTTAACAGTCAAAAATTGCCAAAAAAATTGCCTGACCCTAATAAGCCCCCAGGGTCAGGCAGTCTGCCTGTAAGTACGCTCTCCTAGTTGCAAAAGCTAAACGAACATAGTTGCCCCCTATACCGGTCTAGCCTTTCCGAGTGCGTGCCTCAGACTCTGTATTCATTCTGCTGCCTTTCCTTGCTAGAACCATCCGATATAGTACTCAAAGCCTTTTAAAGATTAGCCATTTCTGCTTTCTCAAGTCCGTAAATTCACTCTTTTGGTAACTTGAAGTTCGGTAGCAGAAAATTCCAGGGCAGCAAGAAGCGCTCTTTAGTGAGAGCGTAGAGGCGTGGATAAGTTGATTAGTCGCTAGGCGAAGGAGGCATTCTATGCACCAGGCTCAGCAACAAGGATCAAACTACTGTCAAGAGAGAACACTACAGGCGCAGCAACTATCAGTGGGCTGAGTCCTGCGTCTAATGTTAGGCTCATAGCAATTCGTCTGTTTGCGATCGCATTCATCAGCCATAGCTATGCTCATTCCATTAACCCGTAAAACCTTTGAAACGTTGGTTCCTGCGGTGGCTACTGGTCCACAGTACATCTACTGTTGGGGAAAATTTCCTGCCCTTCTCTTGCGGCTGTTGATTTCGATCGGTGGCGTGACGGTCATTCTACTAGTAGGCAGTCTTTTGGGTGAGGGCTTTGGCTTTATCCGGTTTCTACTGGGTATTGTGATGGGGTTGTATTGGCTATGGGGACCTGTTTTTTGGGCGAGCCTGAAAAATATTGAGTTACGCAAGTACGCCTACAGCGGTTTTTGGCAGGGGGATGTCATTGATGCGTTCGTTACCGAGGAGCTGATTGGTAAGGAAGAAACGGTGAATGAACGGGGTGAATTGGTGATCGTGGAAAACAGGGAGCGACGCTTCAACCTGGTAGTAGGCGATGAGACAGGCTTTACGAGTCGCCTGCAAGTGCCGCTCAAGCGAGATTATCAGGCGATCGCAATTGGTGATGTCGCAGAAATGGTAGTGCTGTCCAACCGGGGCGATCTGGGTCGAATTAATAAGACATCGGACATTTACGTTCCCAGCCACAACCTTTGGGTAAGTGATTATCCCTTGCTGTTGCGCGAGACGTTTGTTGAGGTGAGCCGTCAGCTCAATGGGCAAGACCGGGACGTGCAGGATCGAGATGAACGCTATGGCAGCGATCGATTTGACTCAGAACGCGATCGGCAAGCACGAGAGCGGTATGAGGATAGGGAGCGTGGTGGGGCAATTGAACTGAGTCGTCGCCCACGTCGTCGATCGCGCAACAGACCTTCAACCAACTGGTAACTGGAGTATTACAGTAGCAGTTCTCAACCTCTCGCTGCTGTGATGAACAGATGCCCCATCGGTTTATCTACTCCTTACATCATCCCATTCTGCTCTCTCCCGTATGCCTGCCATGCCAGATCGACCAACCCATTGACGATCGCGGCTGCCACAACTGCATTGCCCTTGCGACCTTCGATCCGAATATGGGGGATGAGCGAATCAGCTAAGCGCTTTTTCGCAATCTCTGCGTCAACAAAGCCTGACGGTGTCGCCACAATGAGTGCCGGACGAATCTCTTCTGCTTCGATTAAATCGACCAACGCCGTGAGTGCTGTCTGCGCCTGACCAACCACGAAAATGCCTTCTGGATAGCGTCGAGCGAGCGTTTCGATGCCCCAAGCCGCACGGGTCTTTTCCTTTTGAGGACGGGTGAGCGCCTCCATGCTGCAATAGACAGGGTTGGCAAACGTACTCTGAATGTTGGTTGTGATGCCGACCTGAACCATCGGCACATCGACGACGATCGTACTTCGTGCAGCAAGAGCGGCTGCCCCAGACTGTAGCGCTGCATCTGCAAAGCGAATCAACGCTTTGTACTCGAAATCAGCCGTTGCATAAATGACGCGACGAACCAACTCGTATTCGGCAGGGGAAAAGATGTGTTCGCCAATCTCTCGATCAATAATCGCTAGACTTTGAGCATCTGTTGAGTGCCATTCCATCGCGACCCTTTACAAAATAATTGTCTGTGGTAAATAGCCTACACTTGCCAGACCCAAATGGCGACCCTTTGCGATCGTCGTACTGCGAGACTCAGCCGAATGTTAAGAAACTAGACTCAGGCAGACTTACTTATACTTCATCAGAGGAAGGGTTACGGCTGAGTACAGGCACCAAAAAGGCAGCTAGAGCACCGACCATAAAGCCAGCAATGTTGCGAAATAGCGGTAGCCAATCGGAGGTGCGAGTAACCACAGGACCAATGCCGAAGGCAATGAAGAGAATGCCCCACAGTGGAGAGAAGATCAGAGCCCACTGCCATGCAATAACCTGCCCTTCTTTGCGAGGCTTCGCAGCAAAACCGCAGACAACGCCACCCACAATCGAGGTGATTAAAGTCAGAACCCACTGTTCTGGAGGCAGCCCAGGTACAACCAGGCAACCGCCTCGACGCACACACAGTTTGATTGATGCCAGCGCTTCTAGAATCGACTGATCTTCACCATGTTCGCGCACAAAAAATTGGTTGCCAAAACGGGTCTGTAGTTCAATCCAGAACGTGCGAGGCATCAACGGGTAAAAATCATCGCCCACGCTGAAATTGAGAAGATTACCACCACGGGGATCAGCCACCAATACAACGCTGTGATTATCTAGCCCCCAATAGTCTTTCACTGCAATACCAGGGGTCCGCTCAAACTGAGTCAGTACCCGCAGTTTCCAACCTGTCTCTTGTTCAAAGTCTTCCAAATCTTTTGCCAAAGACTCCTCCTGATCGCCAGTCAAGGCTTTTGCCAGGTCAATGATGGGCGTTTGCACGTCTGGCAACAATTCGGGATTGTTATAGGCGTAGGCTGTGGAACGAGCCAAACCATTAATCGGGCTGAGCCAGAGCGCCAAGGCAAAGAGGAGAACGACGGTAGGACGCAGAAGTTGGTTGCACAGCGATCGCATCGATCGCCCTGTAACAAAAGCTGGAGGAGTGGACATGGGGAATAGCGGCTTTATCGTGGGACTAGGCTGACACAGAAGCGTAACTTTTCTTTACACTCTTTAATCTTACTCTCATCTTAGGAAGCTGAGGGATCATCGTCAATCATTCTGCGGTGTCAACCTGTTGCTACTTGTAGCTGGGGCTAACTGCACGATCGCGTTCCAGTAAGCAATCCCAGGTAAGCAATCATCTAGACTATGAAGAGGTGCCACTGTAAGCACCTGTTACCTTTGCTAAGAGGTGTGTATGGTTCAACGCCCGACTTATCTCGATTGTCATGCCACAACACCTGTTGACCCGCGTGTCTTGGCAGCAATGCTCCCCTACTTTACAGAGCACTTTGGCAATGCGGCGAGTGTTAGCCACCTGTATGGCTGGGAAGCAGAAGCAGGCGTGCAGCAGGCGAGAGAAACAGTCGCGATCGCCATTGGTGCGACACCCGAAGAAATCGTCTTTACCAGCGGAGCCACAGAAGCAAATAACCTGGCAATTAAAGGCATTGCAGAAGCGTACCTTAGTAGAGGTCGCCATATTGTGACGATCGCCACTGAGCATAGCGCTGTGCTTGATCCCTGCCGTTACTTGCAAACGTTGGGCTTTGAAGTGACGGTGCTGCCGGTACAGCCGGATGGACTGATAGCGTTGGCGGACTTAGAACAAGCCCTACGAGCCGATACAATTCTCGTATCTGTGATGGCAGCAAATAACGAAATTGGTGTCTTGCAGCCGCTAGCGGCGATCGGTGCGTTGTGCCATACACGGCAGATTTTGTTTCACACGGATGCAGCACAGGCGATCGGCAAAATTCCCCTTCATGTCGAAGCAATGCAGATTGACCTCATGTCTCTTACTGCTCATAAAGTGTACGGTCCGAAAGGGATTGGGGCACTTTACGTGCGACGACGCAACCCCAAAGTGCAATTAGCACCCCAACTGCATGGGGGCGGACAGGAACGTGGGCTACGATCGGGCACACTGTATCCACCGCAAATTGTTGGTTTTGCAAAGGCAGTAGAGTTGGCGATCGCGGCTATGCCAGAGGAAACCCAGCGCATACGGGCACTGCGCGATCGACTTTGGCAGCAACTTACTACACTAGACGGACTGCACTTAAATGGTCATCCGACTCAGCGGCTAGCCGGAAACTTGAATGTCAGCGTTGCAGGCGTTGACGGGCAGGCATTGCTTCTAGGCTTACAACCGATGCTTGCGGTTTCGTCTGGTTCTGCCTGTTCATCGGCTAAAATCGCTCCCTCTCATGTCTTGCAGGCGTTGGGGCTGGCGGAAGCTTTAGCCTATGCGTCCGTGCGGTTTGGCATTGGGCGGTTTAATACCGAGCAAGACATCGATCAGGCAGCAGCTTGCACCATTGCAACCGTCCGATCGCTGCGTCAGGTTGCTCACGTTTAACCACGTAGATATAGCTATCGCCACAGAACTTAGGACATTAGGATCAAAGGGGGTGTGGGGGCTTCGCCCCCAGCCAGGGGTAGAACCCCTGCACCCTATCCTAACCAGTATGGCTACGGCTATAGAAAGAGTCCGGCGTGTTACCACTTGAGTGCTTAAGCTTTGCCAATCCCCGGCACTGGTAGC
>JBGTJW010000060.1:0-5403 GCA_041744955.1 Stenomitos sp.
CCTCTGCCATGACGACCGGGGAATAGATAGAGTCCTTTCTGGGGCACTTCATACACCTCTAGCAGCACTCTTAAATTGGGCGACACCTTCACCGATTTCTGACCGTACTCGCCTTTCGTCGTTTCGGACCTAAACACCGGGTATGACAACGATTCGTGTAATTAGGTATCATGATGGGTCTCAAACGCTTTTGCAGCAATGCTTTCAGAGATCCGTTTTGGAGCAGGTGCTGAACCGTTTTCACACCGCCTTTCCTTGAACCCTCACTTTCAACAGACAGAGTATTACTCATACTCTGTTATCATTTCCCTGAAACGCCAAAAGTATACAAATTTTATAGCCAACTTTATGTTTCAGTTTCACCCATTTTGAGCTGCTCAAATGCACTCTGTGCTGCTGCCTCTGCGCGTTGAGAAGTTACCTTTTGATAGCGTAACGTCGTCTGAATATTTTGGTGCCCCATCAACGCCCGCAATTCTTCAAGACTAATTAACCCCACTCGCTCAGTGGCAAAGGTATGACGCAGATCGTGCATTCGGATATCTTGCAATAGCGGATCAGTCTCAGTTAGCGCTTGCCAATGGGTATAGACAGTGCGATAGCTTAAGCGAGACACTTGAGCGCTTAAATGTTGTTGGGCTGTAAATAAAGCCGAACAACTGCTGTGGCGGTCATAGCGAATATACTTTTCCAACGCCTGAGCTGCCGTTTCGTTGTAGAAACACCAGCGTTGCTTGTTGCCTTTGCCAACCACCTGGAACTTCCGATGCGCTGAATCAATCTCCGCTAAATCCAACGCTAAAATCTCTGAAATCCTGGCACCACTGGAATGGAGCAAATGCACCACTGCATTGAGACGACTCTCTGGGGCAACCTGCTGATAAAGCCGTTGCAGTTGTTCCTTCGTCAGGTAACGAACCACTTGGTCGCTGGCATGTTCACCCTGTTCAAGATTGGGCTTGCGACGACGGAGCCGGGCGATCGGATTAACGGATAGATGCCCTTGTTCCACGGCAAAATTAAACAGGGCTTGGATGATCGCCTGGTGGCGGTGATGGGTGGTGTAAGAGACATGAATCAGTTCATTCAAGTAGCCTTCTAGGGTGGAACGGCTTAGAACTTCAATCGGCTGCTGCCCATAGGCTTGGAGCAGGGGCATCAATGTTAGCTCATAAGATTGGCGCGTCCCGTTGGCGAGTCCAGGACGCTCTAAAAAGTATGTTGCTACCGTAGCCAGTGGAATAGACAAACTAACGTTTTTCTTAAGAAGACAAAAGCTTTAGCAGTAGCGGCAGTATATCTTTAACTACATACCTGCTGCTCTATTTTTATGAATACTTTAGAAGCCAGTCCTGCCCCTGCCCCCCAAGAATCACTGGCGCAATACATCCGGCGGATTCGCACCGCGCTCGGCTTGAGTCAACGAGACCTGGCAGAGCGCGCCGGACTTCATCTGCAAAGTGTAGGCAAGTTGGAACGAGGGAAAACGGCAAAGCTGAATCGCAAAACCCAGAGCGGGTTGGCTCAGGCGCTACAGCTTCCGGTGGAGTATCTAGAAGCCATGAGCCGAGGACTCGCGGTGGAACCGGCTGCTGTGATTAAGTTTTGTCCCCCCTGCTGGATTCCAGGCACTTCGCCAGAACCGATCTGGACTCATCCTCGCGCCAAGCACTGCTTTTTATGCGGCACCGCCCTATGCAGTCGCTGTAGCCAGTGTCAGTCTTCGATTCTCTCTCTGAGCCATCGCTTTTGCCCCTACTGCGGCAAGGCGTATAAACCGAGCTAACCGTCTGATTAATCCCAGGACTTAAGATCGTGCCTAGTGTTCAAGATACGGCTTACCCGCGCCTGAAAAGCAATCCAACGCTCAAAGAACTGACAACGATCTATAGCCCTACCCCGGATGAGTGGGTGCTGGCTCAACAGGTCACTAGTAGCGGCAGTCCGACTCGTCTGGGGTTTCTCGTTCTCTTGAAAACGTTTCAACGCCTTGGCTATGGGGTTTTGCTCCAGGATGTTCCAGTTCGCATTGTTGAGCATATTGCCACGGTGGCGCATTTGGAGGTGTCCCGCCGAGAACTTGAGCGCTATGATGACTCCGCGAGTCGGAAGCGGCATTTAGGGGTGATTCGAGATTCCTTGCAGTTACATTCTTACAGCCAAGCGGCGACTGCGATCGTCGAAGAAGTGATGCAAAAGGCAGCGCTGACTCAGCAAGATTTGGCGGATTTGATCAATGTCGCGATTGAGGAGTTGGTACATCAACGCTTTGAATTGCCTGCCTTTAGCACACTCAAGCGGATCGCTCAGCAAGTGCGCGCTCGGGTCACGGACAGCTTTTATGCTCAGGTGGGTGAGCGATTAAGTCCTGCTGATCGCTGCACCCTTGACCAACTGTGGGTGATCGCACCAGAGACGACGACCACGCCTTGGCAAACGCTCAAGTTAGATCCCGGCCGAGCCACGCTGACGCATTTGCAAGCCTGGATCGATCGGCGGAATCAGTTGTTGGCGTTGCAGTGTGGTCAGGAATCCCTCGTGGGCATTCCGTTGGTCAAGGTGAAACACTTTGCGGCGGAAGCAATGACATTGGATGCTGCCCGAATGAAACAGATGGAACCGCACAAGCGCTACACCCTAGCCGTGGCGCTCTTGTCCGTTCAATCAGCTCGCACGCTCGATGACTTGGCAGAATTGTTCATCAAGCAAATGACGCAGTTGCACCACAAGGGCAAAGCTGCCTTGGAAGACTATCGATTGCAAACGCAGCCGCGCACCGACGAATTGGTCGCGACGCTGCGATCGCTAGTGTTGGCATACCAGGGAGAAGGCGAGGAAACGGAACGCTGGGCTGCCATGACGGCGGTGATTGGCGATCAGGGGGATGTTCTGGTGGAGCAGTGTGAGGCGCATCTGCGGCATGTCGGCAATAACTATTTTGCGCTGATTCAGAAGTTCTACAAAAGTCATCGCGCGACGCTGTTTCGTTTGCTGGAGGTGCTGCCATTGCATTCCAGCACTCAGGATACGGCGCTAGAGGCGGCAATTCAGTTTTTGTTGGCACATCGCCACAGTCGGCTGTCTCATCTGCCTGTGACGACCCTGGAACATCCAGGAACGGAGGCAGAACAACGGATTGAGCGGCTTGACCTCAGTTGGATTCCGACCAAATGGTGGACGCTGGTCACGGAGCAGCGTGCCCGGATGCCCTATCCTGCCAGCCTTCACCGCCGCCATTTTGAGGTCTGTGTGTTTTCTCACATTTTGCTGGAGTTAAAATCAGGCGATCTCTATATCGAAGGCAGTTCTGACTATGGGGACTATACCCGTCAACTGATCTCCCAGGCTGAGTATGAGTCGGCAATCGAGGATTATGGCGCTCAGGTGGGGCTGCCCACTGAGCCGAAAGCGCTGGTGGCGCATGTGCAACAATGGCTGACGACCCGTGCCGATGCCTTTGATCACCAGTTCCCGGATAATACAGAGGTGGATTATCAACGCGATCGCTTGGTGATTCGTAAACTGAAGTCGCAACCGGTTCCAGGGTTAGCTCAACTGAAAGCCCGGATTGCAGAACGACTGACACCGATCAATTTGCTCGATAGTTTGATTGACACTGAACTGTGGCTCAACTGGACGCGCTTTTTCAAACCGAAGTCGGGCTTCGATGCCAAACTCGACCAACCGATCACTCGGTATCTGGCGACCACCTTTTGCTATGGCTGTAACCTGGGTCCTTCGCAAGCGGCTCGATCCCTCAAGGGCTTCGATCGGCGGCAGGTGTCGCATGTCCATCAACGCCATATTGACCCCGAGAAGCTGCAAGCGTCCATTACCGTCTTGATCAATGCCTATAACCGCTTCAGCCTGCCCAAGTATTGGGGAACGGGCGATCATGCGTCGGTGGATGGCACCAAGTGGGATATTTATGAAAACAACTTGCTGGCGGAGTATCACATTCGCTACGGCGGCTATGGCGGCATTGGCTATTACCATGTCTCTGATACCTACATTGCGCTATTTAGTCATTTCATTCCCTGTGGTGTCTGGGAAGCCGTATATATCCTGGATGGACTCTTGCAGAATCAATCTCAAATTCAGCCTGATACGATTCATGGCGATACGCAAGCCCAAAGTTCAACAGTCTTTGCTTTGGCGTATCTGTTAGGGATTACATTAATGCCTCGGATTCGGAATTGGAAGGAGTTGACGTTCTATCGTCCAAGTCGCGCTGCGGTCTACAAAAATGTGGATAGTCTGTTCACTGAGACGGTGAACTGGGAGTTAATTGAAACCCATCTGCCAGATATGCTGCGGGTGGCGCTGTCGGTCAAAGCAGGCAAGATTAATGCCTCAACGGTCTTGCGGAAGTTGGGCACCAACAGTACCAAGAATAAACTGTTTCAAGCGTTTCAAGCGTTGGGTGGGGCAGTGCGAACGGGTTTTCTGCTCCAGTATCTCAACGACGCGCAGCTGCGATCTGTGATTCAGGCAGCAACCAACAAAAGCGAATCGTTTAACAATTTTGTGCAGTGGCTTTCCTTTGGGGGCGAGGGCGTGATCCCTTCCAACAATCGGGAAGAACAGCGGAAGATGATTCGCTACAACCATTTGGTGGCAAATTGCTTAATCTTTTACAACGTTTTTGAGATGAGTCGGATACTCAATGAGCTACAGCAGGAAGGCTATCCGGTCGAACCAGCGGCGATCTCAGCCCTCAGCCCTTACTGGACGCAGCATGTGAATCGATTTGGAGTGTATGACTTGAATTTAGACAGGCATCCGCCCCAGATTGATTATGATGAGCTGATAGTACAAAAGTGCGATCGCTGAAACGCTTATTCGACAAGCCTTTAGCCCCTGTGA
Organism: Stenomitos sp.; assembly: GCA_041744955.1. GTDB lineage: Bacteria > Cyanobacteriota > Cyanobacteriia > Leptolyngbyales > Leptolyngbyaceae > Stenomitos. Next base: position 4,867 of record JBGTJW010000060.1, read on the forward strand.
TGATACCTAATTACACGAATCGTTGTCATACCCGAGGTACAGGACAAAAGCTTGCTAAAGGAGGGGAGGAAAGGGTTTCATGCAAATAGTGAGTTCGTGATATGAAACCCTATGAATCAGATTACTCAATTACGGCAGACATTGCAGCCCTTACTCGGCTGGCACGGCGCACGAGTCGCCTTTCTGTCCTTATTTCTGGTCGCCCTATTTCGGGTCAAGACGGTGAACTTGGCAGAGGTCGCAACTGGATTTGCGGGAGGTGCGAAAGTAGCCTCAAATTACAAACGTATCCAACGGTTTCTGCGGTCGTTTGAGATCAATTACGAGCAGATTGCCCAACTGGTGGTGAACCTGGTGGGGATTCCGAAGCCGTGGGTGTTGAGTGTAGACCGAACCACCTGGGAGTTTGGGTCAGTGACGATGAACATCTTGATGCTAGGAGTCGTGCATCAAGGGGTAGCGTTGCCCCTCTTTTAGCATCTGCTTGACAAGCGGGGCAACTCGAATACCGCGGAGCGCTTCGACCGGTTGGTCGAG
>JBGTJW010000061.1:0-11104 GCA_041744955.1 Stenomitos sp.
GTTTAATTTCTATGTACCATCTATCCTAGCAAAAAGGACAGAATTCTTTACATGAACTTATAGGTGCAACAGTGAGAAAGGAAGAAAAAGACCTGCCGTTGGCTCATCAGCAGCACTATGAGGCGTTCAATCAAACCTTACAGCAGGTGCAGCAGATGGCAGTTTCGTCTGATGTTAACACCGCAATATTACGGTCTGAAGTCACAGCTTTACAACGGTATTTTCACGATCGGCTTTTGAGTTTGTCAATCGATACTTTCTCGGCGACGACGCAGCAGTGGGTGCAATCGTATCAAGTAGAGATGGATAAGCAGCTTCGGTTGCTAGGAATGGATGTGCTGTTTTTGCAGGCGGCGAGGCAAGCAACCACAGCGTTGCAACGACAGCAACAGGTATGCGATCGCCTTGTCACCTTGCAACGTTACTGTGAGGCATTGCTTGGGGAGGAGGAGAAGGGTGAGGAGTGAGGAGTGAGGGGTGAGGAGTGAGAGGCGTTAGTCGTTTGACTTCAGCTTTGCATTCCACCATTGCCTCTACCAAGTTCCTTATTCAAAAGCTAAAAGACTGCCCCTTGCTTGGTTAAATAGAAGGGATCGGTTGAAGCGGAGAGAGCGCCAGTGCAGTGCCCAAAGGATAAGCAAGTAAGTTTGGTGGAAGGTCAGTTGGCGGCGCAGTTAGCGGCTCACCATTGCCCAGAATGTAAGGGTGTCTGGATTTCGGGCGCTGAGTACGACCGTTGGCAGGTGCAGCAACCTCCAGCAGAAAGTCTCTCTGCGCTCATTGATCAAGCGTTGGAAACAAATGTTGACCGATCGCCCTTTGATGCGCGAGCGGCACTGTGCCCTGAATGTAATGCTTATTTAGCAAGGGCGAAGGTAAGTGCCAAAACACCGTTTTATGTCGAGCGCTGTCCGAACTGTAAAGGCATCTGGTGCGATCGGGGCGAATGGAACACACTGCAAACGCTGTCGCTACATACTGTGATTGACCAGATGTTTTTGGGGGAGTGGCAAACGCGCACACGCGAACGAGAGCAGTTGGCTCAGGAACGTCGCGCTACGATCGATAAACTAGGAGCCGAACTGGCAGCACAAATTTTTGAGTTGGCTGACGTTTTGGAACAGCATCCCAATGGTGATTTTGGTGTCGCTTATCTGATGCGACGATGCGACAAGTAGCGGTTAGCGATCAGCCGTCAGCAAGGAGCAATTAGCCTGCCGATTCTGCTGTCGTGTCGTACAACTGGTAAAGTAGCTGAACGCTAGTTGCTCACGACACTGACGGCTTCTGCAATGACAAACGCTCTCTTTCAGGTTGAACATTTGCGGGTTGCGTATCCTCGACGTGGAGCGGAGGCGATCGCATGGGCAGTGGATGATGTGTCCTTTACCCTCAATCCAGGCGAAAAACTGGGCTTAGTTGGCGAGTCGGGCTGCGGCAAAAGTACCCTGGGTCGGGCTGCGATGCGGCTACTGTCCGAAGAGACTCAAATCGAAGGGCGTGTCACTTTTGCAGGGCAATCGGTGTTTGACCTTTCAACGGCAGCGTTACGTCGCTTTCGGGGCGAAGCCGTGGCGTTGATTTTTCAAGACCCCATGACGCGGCTTGATCCACTCATGACGATCGGCGATCACTGTCTGGAAACGCTGCAATCGCACCAGCCTCAACTGTCACGGCGACAGGCAAAGGAACAGGCGATCGCAACCTTAGAAGCAGTCAACATACCTGCGAGTCGCTGGTCGCAATATCCGCACGAATTCAGCGGTGGGATGCGGCAACGAGTGGCGATCGCTCTGGCGCTGCTGCTGAATCCTAAACTCATCGTGGCGGATGAGCCAACCACCAGTCTGGATGTCACCGTCTCTGCCCAGATTTTGCGCGAACTGACTCGTCTTTGTGCCGAGCGGCAAATGGCGCTGCTAATCATCTCTCATGACCTGGCAATGATTGGCGAGTATTGCGATCGCATTGCCATTATGTACGGTGGCAAATTTGTCGAAACAGGTGCCACTCAAATAGTATTAAAGCAGCCTCAGCATGACTACACACGATCGCTGCTAAATGCGGCACTCCATCTGCAAGCAGTTGATTTGGAGAAAGGAGAGAGAGAGGAGCGCGTAGACAAAGGACAGCAAGCGGTAGACCCCACTCCCAACTCCCCACTCCCAACTCCCCTCCTCCACCTTGACAATCTCATCCAGCACTACACCTTGGAGCAAAACCCGATCGCGCAACTGTTCTCGAAGACGAACCAAACGATTAAGGCTGTAGACGGTGTGAGTCTGGATCTTTATCCAGGTGAAACGTTAGGGTTGGTCGGTGAGTCGGGCTGCGGTAAAAGTACGCTGTCGCGCACCATTTTGCAGTTGATTCGTCCCACAGCCGGCAAAGTCGAGTTTTTGGGGCAAAACTTAGTCGGGTTATCGCGAACCGCCATGCAGCAACAGCGACGGCAAATGCAAATGGTGTTTCAAGACCCTCATGCGTGCTTGAATCCAATGATGACGGTAGGAGAAAGCATTGCAGACCCGCTACGGATTCATCAGTTAGCTGATCCCCAGGCAGCGAAAGTCCAGGTGTTGGAGATGTTAGAGCGGGTGGGCTTGAGTCCAGCGACAGCGTTTTACGATCGGTATCCGGCACAGCTTTCGGGTGGGCAGCAGCAGCGCGTGGCGATCGCTCGTGCCCTCATTACCCGTCCGCAATTACTGATCTGCGATGAACCAGTCAGTATGCTGGATGCCAGTGTGCAGACGCAGGTTCTAGCGCTTATGCAAGACCTCAAAGATGAATTTAACCTCACCTACTTGTTCATTACACATGATCTGTGGGTCGCACGCTTTTTCTGCGCTCGCATTGCCGTGATGCAAGCTGGCAAAATCATTGAACTGGGTGCCACTCAAGCGCTTTTTACCCATCCGCAGCATCCTTACACACAGGCGCTTTTGCAAGCTGCTCCACTCCTTGCAAGGCTGTGATGGGTAAGGCAGCATGGCTACGCTAGTAAGTCCGAAGCGTTCATTTCGCAGATGTTTACTGTAGTGCCGCCACGCTCAAAAACTTAATGCTGCGGTAGGAAAATACCTGTGTGCCCCTATCCAGCGTGCCAACTTTGGTTTATTGCTTGGCTGGAAAGCGCTCAAACCCATGATGGTAGCTAGAGTGATTCCGTTAGAATCTAAAGATATTAGGGTAATCTAGAGAATAGAAATTCAAGTGAATCAATTGGATTTCTTAAGGTTTAGTCTGCTTCAGAGTTAAGAGCAATTTTGCTTTGTTTGTTTTAAGTGCTGGAACGAGATGGTATGCAGGCATTTTCTGAAAAGCAACCCAGCAACGAAATGCCCCTACAGCTTTTGCTGTTTATTGATAAACGTCCGACCTCAAGAGAACGCATTCGGCAGGTTCGTGAGGCGCTCAAAAACCTTAGAGCAGGCTACCCCTTTGAGCTAGAAGTAATTGACGTAAGCGAGCAGCCTTATCTGGCGGAACACTTTCGGCTTGTGGCGACCCCAGCATTGATCAAGCTTCATCCTGCTCCACAACAAACGCTAGCGGGCAGTGATCTGGTTGCCCAGCTACAGCATTGGTGGTCTTACTGGCAACGCTCCGTAGAAAACTATTTGGTGAATACGAACTCTCAGCAAGCTTTGGGGGAAAACCACCGAATACAAGAGCATGAAGACCCACGAGTCAGTATTGCGATCGAACGTGGCTTGGTAGCCAATGCGCCGGACGTTGGGATAGACGTGACCAAGCAATCAATCAGCGCCTTGAAGACGATCGCCCGCTCGGCAGAACTGATTGAGTTAACCGACGATGTCTTTCGTCTGAAGCAAGAAAAAGCTGAACTGGAGCATCAGCTTCGCTTTAAGGATGAAATTATTGCGATGCTGGCGCACGATTTGCGTAATCCACTCACGGCTGCGTCGATCGCTATGGAAACCCTGGAAATGGGGCACAGTGTTACTGATGGTTGGTCTTCACGGCTGACCCCTACCCTGACTGCACAGCTTCTAAAGCACGCCCGGACACAGACTCGCGCGATCGATCACATGATTACCGACATTCTCCAGGCGGCTCGTGGTACTGGCGCTGAACTACGCATCGCGCCCCAGAAGATGAACCTGGGACAGCTTTGTGTTGAGGTTTTGGAGTCTCTTCGCGATCGTTTTCAGGCAAAGTCACAATGCGTTGAGCGAGATCTTCCGTCTGACTTGCCTCACGTCTATGCCGACAGCGAACGAGTCCGTCAGGTTTTAGTCAATTTGCTTGATAATGCCATCAAATATACGCCTGTCAGTGGCTCGGTTGCCGTTTCGATCCTCCATCGCACCACCCAAAAAGTACAGGTTAGCGTCTGCGACAATGGTCCGGGTATCCCTAAAGAAAACCGCTATCGCATCTTTGAAGAACACTTTCGGCTCCAACGCGATGAGGCAAAAGATGGCTATGGCATCGGACTATCGCTCTGCCAGCGCATTATCCGATCGCACTATGGTCAGATTTGGGTCGATTCAGTGCCAAACGCAGGCAGTTGTTTCCACTTTACGCTTCCCGTCTATCGTTCTTAGCCATTAAAGCTTACCTACTTAACGAAAATTAGAGGGTTCAAAGAGAAGCGCGACGATAGGTTGCCCGCACTTTGGGACCAAAAACAATCACGTCTTCTGGCTTTAACTCCCACGTCCGGTACTTTTGACCGTTGATCAACAACCCGTTTGTGCTTGCCTTTCCATCCAGGTCGCCATCGGTAATCTGATAGCCATAGCTGCCATCGTCTTTAAAGACCTTCGTCAGAATCGCGTGATGCCGAGAGGCAAACTGAGAGTGGAGGCAAATATCGCTTTGTGGATCGCGCCCAACTTGATACTGATCGCGATCCAGACTGATGTCTCGCTTGCCTCGATCGTCTTCAACAACGAAAATCGGCTCATCCTGACGCTCTAGAAACGGGTTACTGCCACGATCGGACATCAGTGCAAACGTTGCGCTGTTATCCAGATCGCCTTCCACAAAGGTCTGTGAGTCGCTAAAGCCAGCGCCATACCAGGCTGGGTGAGTAGTCGGTGGTCGATAGTTTAGCCCCGATCGCTCAGAGGCAAGGTGACGAGCGTGCCAAGAAACATCATCATCCGGCTTAATAGCGAGGGCGCGATCGTAGCTAGCGATCGCCTCGACGTAACGGTGCAACTCAATGAGTGCGTTGCCACGGTTGCGCCATGCTAGAGAGTTGTCTGGGTTAATGTGCAGGACGCGATCGTAGCTAGCGATCGCTTGAGTCGGTTGGTCTAACCCATAGAGCAGCGCATTGCCACGGCTCTGCCAGGTATGCTCGTGACGTGGGTTGATTTGTAGAACTCGATCGTAGCTCTCGATCGCGTCGGTATAGCGACCCAGACCGTACTGTAGGGCGTTACCACGATCGTGCCAAATTTGGACGGAACCCTCACCTTTGGGGCGCAGGTTGAGCGCTTGATCATAGCTAGCGATCGCTTCCAAATAAAAACCGCACTTTTCGAGGGACAAGCCACGTTCGTACCAAACTTCGTAAAAATCAGGTCTAATAGCAATCACGCGATCGTAGTGCGCTACGGCTCGCTCGTAGGCTTCAGTCGCAGCCGCCGCTAGTCCCTGTCTAAACCACAGAAGAGCATCACCACTGAGTTGAAGTTGACCGGTATCAAGCATGGCTCAATTTCCTGGAATCCAGTACCCATCTAAACAAACAGGGAGCCAGACGCAATTCTAACGATTCAATAGACATACTAGCGATCAATGGATTTCGATCGCTTTATCTAAACCTAGCGTAAAACAACTTGACTGCTCACAGTTCCCTCAAAAGAAGTAGAACATCACCAGATTGAGGGATGGTGAAGAAGGGACAGTTGTGTATCCCAGGAAGTTACGCAAGGAAGACTACATTATATAGCTATTGCCACAAAACTTAGGACATTGGGATCACAGGGGGTGCAGTATGGCTGCGGCTATACAGAGCGCAGAGCGGGAGACTTCAGGCACTTTGTAACTAATTTTTTCTGCTGCTCTTGATCTTGATTTGACCTTGAACGCCATCGCTTTCGGCTGGAGAGAGGCTCTAGCCTGACACAAAGCTGCTTTCACGAACCTGTCTGGCTTTCTTCCCCATCAGGCAACCAGACAGATTAGACTCCCGGCGTGCAGAACCTTTGTTCAAGCATTGTTAAGTCTTGAGCTGGATCTCTTCGCTCATTCTCAACAAAACTGTAGAGCGAACACTCTTTCATGGGGTAGTATTGTATTTCTGTGGGTCTTTACGGCTTAGAAATTTAGAAAGATTGCGGCGAAGGAAAGGTTATGGCAAAGCGCGTACAGTTAGTTCTCAGTAAAGATGTAAGTAAGCTGGGTAAAGCAGGAGATTTGGTTGAAGTTGCTCCTGGTTATGCTCGCAACTATCTCATTCCGCAAGGCATTGGGGCACGCACGACTCCTGGTCTCTTGAAGCAGGTCGAACGGCGCAGAGAGTTAGAGCGGGTACGCTTGCTGGAAGAAAAGCAGGAAGCAGAAACACGCAGAGCAGCGTTGCAAGCTGTGGCAAATTACATCATTGCCAAGCAAGTCGGCGAAAATGAGGCGATTTTTGGTACTGTGACCAACCAGGATGTCGCTGATGTAATTTTGCAGACGACTCAGCAAGAGGTCGATCGCCGTGGTATTACGCTACCCGATATTCACAAGCTGGGTTCTTACAAGGCAGAGATCAAACTGCATCCTGAGGTTACCGCAACAGTGGAAATTCATGTTGTTGCTAGCTAGAGCGTTAGTCAATGGCGGTTGTACAGGAAGTTCGGTGTCGCTATAATAGTACGCAGGTACTAAATTGCGTCGCCAGTTTTTACCTGCGTGAACACTCTTGCACATCTAGCGTTTTAGCATTGCTTGAGTGCTAATCGACGCTAAATGTGGTGAGGCAATTGCGTTCTTCCCTGTATAGTGAAGTGAGCCACGCTGGATGTGTGGTTTGCTTTTCCAACATATTGTTGCCGTCTCTGTTTCTTATGGTTCAGGAACTCAATTTCCAAGCCTTTAGCGATCGCCTGCCGCCCCAGAACATTGATGCTGAAGAATCAATCCTGGGCGGCATTTTGCTAGACCCAGAGGGTGTCAATCGGGTTGCAGATTTGCTTCATCCTGATGCCTTCTACTTGAGTGCTCACCGAGAAATTTATCGTGCGGCTCTGGTGCTGCAAGCGCAAGGCAGCCCGACAGATTTGATGAGCATTACCTCCTGGTTGATCGATCGGGGTCTGCTCGAAAAGGTGGGTGGGCAAAGTAAGCTGGCGCAGTTGATCGATCGCACGGTGAGCGCTGTCAACATTGACCAGTATGCTCAACTGGTGATGGACAAGTATATGCGCCGTAAGCTGATCAAGGCTGGCAACGAGATTGCACACCTGGGGCACGATACATCCAACGATCTGGAAGTAGTACTTGATCAGTCTGAGCAAAAGCTGTTTGGTGTGACGCAAGACCGCCCTCAGCAAGGCTTAATGGCAGCGTCCGATATTTTGACGCACACGTTTTCGGATATTGAGAGCCGATCGCTGGGCATGGTGCTGCCTGGGTTATCCTGCGGGTTCTACGATCTGGATGCCATGACTCAAGGCTTTCAGCGCTCTGATCTCATTATCGTCGCGGGGCGACCGTCGATGGGCAAAACATCCTTTACGATGAACGTTGCTCGTAATATCGCCGCTTTTCACAAGTTACCTGTCGCCGTCTTTAGCCTGGAAATGTCGAAAGAACAACTGGTTCAGCGCTTGCTAGCCAGTGAAGTGCGGATTGAAAGTGGTCGTCTACGGGCAGGGCGTGTGAGCCAGAATGAATGGGAACCGCTGGGTCATGCCATCAGTACCCTGTCGCAACTGCCAATGTTTATCGACGATACACCAAATATCAGCATTACCGAGATCCGATCAAAGGCACGTCGGCTCCAGGCAGAACAGGGCGGTGCCCTCGGCTTAATCCTGCTGGACTATTTGCAATTAATGGATGGCGGTAGCGACAATCGCGTGCAAGAGCTGTCGCGCATTACGCGTGCGCTGAAAGGACTGGGGCGAGAACTGAGTGTACCCGTCATAGCGCTTTCTCAGTTAAGTCGTAGCGTTGAGTCACGCACCAACAAGCGACCAATGATGTCTGACTTGCGCGAATCAGGCGCGATCGAGCAAGATGCTGACCTGATCATGATGCTCTACCGGGATGAGTACTACAACCCCGATACGCCCGATCGTGGTATCGCCGAAGTCATCATCTCGAAGCATCGGAATGGACCGACTGGAACCGTCAAACTTCTGTTTGAGTCCCAGTTCACCCAGTTCCGCAACTTGGCAGCGCCAAATCGCACTTAGAGGCAGCATTAGAGGGTGCCTGGATAACTGTCAGTGAAGACGGCACTAGGCAGTCATAATACCGTGGGTGCCAAAGAAACAATGCATCTAGCAACCCACCGATAACACTGACAAAAGCTGCTGTTGCACTCCACTAGCGTCCTAAGCAGCGATCGCGCTCCCAGTTACCGCTTAGTTGCTTGAGTGCTGCGTTTAGCGACGATCGGTAAGTTTCGGGCTAACGGACCCCATTTAATGCTTGCAGTCCCTTTAAGCGTATCGCCTTCGATGCGTCCCTTAAATTGAATAGCGCCTTGCTGTCCCTGGATTTTTTCAGCACGGCTAAATGTAAGCTGATCGCCCGTCAGTGTAATGTTGGGGATGCTGTACTTCTTGCCATCGGCGATCGCATCACCCTTCACCTGCTGGAACTGCTGCGTAAAGCGCAGGGTATAGGGCTGGCTGCGACCGGGCGCAAATTCGACCCTCCCCTGCCAGTCACCCGCAACGCGCTCAGGGACAACCCAATAATAGAGATTGCGTGGCAGCGAAGAGCCAGCACTTGCAGGCACAGTCACCGTTTTATCTGGTTTCCAGTCGCCCATTGTGAACGCGTGGGAGACAAGACGGGTGCCGGGTCGTAGATCGTTTAGGAGTTTGGGGCGCAACTTCAAATTGATTTCAGGCAGGAGGTAAAGTGTGACCACGCTGGCATCACGAAGGTTCGTTTGAAAGAGATCTTGCTGGAGGAATTGGACGCGATCGCTCACTCCTGCTTTCTGTGCATTCTCATTACTTAGGCGCACCAGCCCTGGATTGATATCGACCCCCACACCCCGTCGGGCACCATAATCCTTAACGGCTGTAACCACGAGCCGACCGTCGCCAGAGCCGAGGTCATACACTACATCCTCACGGCTCACGCCTGCCAGCTTGAGCATTTCTGTGACAACCGCTTCTGGTGTTGGCACATAGGGCACATCTGGCTTGCTGGGAATAGGATTTGCGGTTGGGGTTGGCGCAGGCTGAGCGATCGTTGCAGTGCGCTCACTCCCGCCAAGAAATGCAAGCGAGAGGCTGACAACAGTCCCCATCACTCCTAAACCGATCCGTTTGCGTAACACCACAGGCTTTGCTCCCGACGAGTAGACCCAAGACAAATTTTCGTAGCGTATCCTTATTAGCGTTGCTTAGACATCTACTTTTGAATAGAACCGAGGGGCTGTCGATTAGTTCCCAAAGCCTTTCAACAAATTTAGTGCCGCGATCGCAAACCTCTGACCGCTTATTGCTATGCTAGGTAAGTCTCAAAGCAAACCGAACCTTAAGTTTGCCTCAGTTGAGTCATTCTTCGTCGAGTGGCTTGCTGTGTTACCCGATGTTAAAGATGTTTTTAATCAGAAACATCAGACTCAGAGACGTTGTTCAGAAAAAACTGGTTTTTAGAAGCCAGCTTGTGCGGATGTGGCGGAATTGGTATACGCGCACGCTTGAGGTGCGTGTGGCATAGTCCTTGCGAGTTCGAGTCTCGCCATCCGCATTCTTTTTTTTACGATCGTTATTTTTACTTTGTGTGACTGTAACCATAAGTTGTCCAGAACGGACAACTTATGGTTACAGTCACACTTGAACAACTTATGGTTGCAAGTTCTTTGAAGCAAACGGGTCTAAATCTAGACCCAACTCTTGGCGAACAGCCTTTAAGGCAGCTAGAACTCTTGGTTCCCGAAAGTAAGCTGGCTTAATCAAGCATTTAGCAATATAGCTACGAGCAGGATCAATACCCACATCGTAAAGTTTAAGGGCTGTTTGACGTACATCTTCGCAGGATGCTTCTATTTTTTGAGTACGAATGCACTCTCGGTAATCCAAGTAACGAGCTGAGATAGCGGTGCAGGAGTCAGGAAAACGTCGTCGAAGAGATTTTGTACCGCAGCCTAATCGCTGGGCAACCTTAAATGCCTGCATCGGTTCCAGTTGAATCGACCGAGTAGCAGGAATCGCCTGCTTAATCGCTGTCGCCAATTCTGGATGCTGTTTCAGGTTCCACCAGTGTCGCCGCAAGTGATCGCCATAGGGTCCCGCTTCTGTTGGCGCAATTTGAAGCAGTTGTTCCAGCGCCATCTCACCCCGGGCAATGTGATATAACGCCACCCGCACTAAGAAAGGATGTCCCCCTACCATCTGCATCAGTTGCTCTACCTGCGATCGATTCCACCGCAATTCGTGCCGTTGGGCTAACTCCTGCACGGCTTCTGGTTGGAACTCTGGTAGCTCGATCGACAACCCCACATTAAACGGCGATTGATTAATGTTCATCGGAATATAGACCTCGGTAGAATGCACCACTACCAGCCGCAACTTCTTCCACAGGTCTTTATCCTTCGCCTCCTCATGCCAGGCCCGTAACAGTCCAAAAAAGTCTGCTGCAATCTCTGGGTGCTGGAAAACCAGATCCACCTCATCCAACCCCAATGCCAGCGGACTAGTAATTTCCGACAGGATGTATCGCTCAAAATAGTTGGTGCAGTTGACCTTCGCCCCCAAAATTCTGGACCAGTTTCCCTCCAATCGTTCGGGCAGTCCCAACTTCCAACTGACACTGGCACAAAACCACTGCAAGAAATCTTTTAAGTCAGACACCCCCAGCAAAGCTGGTGGCTTGATGAGTGTGACCGCCCCAAGGGCGGGTGTCCTCGCTGGGGGTTATCTCACTTAGTTCCTAGAATTGCCCT
>JBGTJW010000062.1:0-3347 GCA_041744955.1 Stenomitos sp.
ACGGCAGTCTCAAATAATAAAGTACGACGGCTCAAGGGACACCTGCTTTAGCTGTCAGCCTTTAGCTTCGTAACTTTCAATTCCTAACTAACCACTTTTGGGCGTTCAACCGTTGCACTGTCCAGAAGACCAGCAAGCCCAGATCAACCTTGCGCTCATCAATCCGAAAGGACTCCAGGGTACTGGCTTTGCCACCACTTTCGGCACAGGAAAAGCCCTTTTGCCCATTAATCTTTTCGTCAAAAAAGTAAATGTTGAACTCTCGGGTTTGTCGATCGCCACTGTGCCATTGACCAATGACCTGCCAGCATTCGGGTGCCTGAGCGAAGCCGACAATGTTAATTTTGCGCTTTGCAAACGTTAGATCAGCATCTGGAATCTGTTGCTTTGCCAAGCCTGCTTTTAGTGCGGGCAAATAATCTTGCTGAATAAAGTCAGCAAACGGTTTATCTTCTAACGCAGGTGGCTTTTCTTTCTTTGCCTTTGCCGCAGGTTTAGCACCCTCTTCTCCTTCAGCCTCTGCGTTGGGGGGACGCTTGGCGGCTGGTTGCTTGGTAACTGTGTCTGCTTCAGGGTGATCAGAAATAGCATCTGGTTTAGCGGCTTCTGGTGCCGGGGCATTTGCCGATGGTATATCGGTTGTTTTCGCTTCAGCATTAGTCAGAGCTTGACCTTCGCTTTGGTTCGGCTCGGTTTGGTTTGGAGTTTCTTCTGCCATGCTTCAGGTCAATCCTTATTTCAAAGTTGCAGCGATCGCCGCGCAGTGTGAGGACAGTCGTTTAGGAATCTGGAGGTGTCGTAGCAGAAAATGTGGATTCTTTGCTGTGGACTCTTTAAGGAAGGGACAACGCACTGCCGACGTTTAATCACTTCCTGCGTTTTATCTTAGTAGAATGCAGAGGTGGGGGCTAGAGGAAATGCAAACCGTTAGCATCGAATTTGTGGACAGTAAGCTGTGATCGATTCACCCGTGCCGCCATTACCGTCTCAGGCAGTTAGCCTTCATACCTTAGTGCAAGGGCAGGGTTTTCCGATTCTTTGTCTCCATGGTCATCCGGGTTCGGGGCAAAGTCTGTCAGTCTTTACACAACCTCTATCGGCACGATTTAAGACGATCGCGCCTGATTTGCGGGGCTATGGCAACAGTCACACTCAGACCGATTTTGTGATGACTGACCATTTGAGCGATTTAGAAGCATTGCTCGATCGCCATCAAATCGATCGCTGTTTGGTCTTAGGTTGGTCGTTGGGCGGTATTTTAGCGCTTGAGTTGGCGTTGCAATCGCCTGAGCGCGTGAGCGGCTTGATTTTAGTTGCAACGGCAGCGCGTCCAAAAGGCAACCATCCAGCGATCACGTGGCAGGATAACGCTTATACAGGCATTGCGTCGATCTTAAATTGGTTCCATCCCGGCTGGCAGTGGAATATTGACACCTTTGGACGGCGATCGCTGTATCGCTATCTGATTCAGCAACACACGCCTGCTGCCTATCACTATCTCGCTAAGGAGGCGCTACCCGCCTATTTGCGAACTTCCAGTCGGGCAACGCAAGCGCTGTTTACGGCTCTTCAGCGTGGTTACAATCGCCTTGCCGATCTGTCCACCATTCAGTGTCCTTGCCTGGTGCTTGCCGGAGCTGACGATCGTCACATCACTGCTGCTGCCAGCTTGGAAACTGCCCAAGCCCTGCCTGATGCCGAGTATCATTGCTACCCCAACGCCGCGCACTTATTCCCGTGGGAAATTCCTACCATTGTGCAGGCAGACATCGATCGCTGGCTAGCGCAACACCCAGCTTCAGTGATGCCTCGCGCAGGGGATGACGCTGCCTCTACCGCTTAACTAAGCTGTAAGGGGTTGGCAATGTGAACGAGCGATAAAGTGCTGCCGTACGATCTTGTGAGTTCAGCAAATATTGGGGTTGTGGCGGTTTTAATGCGTCCTAATCAGACACAATACTTGAGGCATTTGCACGCGATCGAAACTCTGTCCCTTCTCATGGGTGCTTCATAGCAATGCAAGAACCGTCGATCGCGCCATTACTCAAAGATTTGCAAAGTGCAGATGAATCAATTCGCGATCGTGCTACTCAAGCACTTTGGCGCATCTGGTTCGAGCAGAAAGGGGTGCTTGGTTTCGAGACAATTCAACGCGCTCAGACCTTACTACAAGAAGGCAATAGTGCTGAAGCCGAGGCGACCCTAACAGCACTGGTGGAAGATCAACCTGATTTTGCTGAAGCCTGGAATCGTCGAGCCGTACTCTACTATACTCAGGGTCATTACCAGCAGGCGATCGCAGACTGCGAGACTGTCCTTCGCCTGAACCCGGTTCACTTTGGTGCTCTACATGGTTTGGGGTTATGCCACGCCGTTTTGGGTCACTATCCAGCAGCGATCGAAGCGTTTCGCAAAGCCACAGCCATTCAGCCGTATGCCCTGGCAAATCAGCGGTTGCTCCTAGAATGCACTATGCGTCTTGGGTAATCGTTCCGCGCTAGTAGCGTCATGCTTTGTTGGAGGCAGTACTTTCGTGCGGTCAAGCGTCTTGCTTACTGTTCAGACGTGTGACAAATAATTGGCTTTTAGCACCGCTTGCTTGGCACAGTGCTGCTAACAGAATACTTGTCAATAGTGATCTCAATCACCCGCATAGCAGGGTTGGATCACTTGCTTCATTAGGCAAGCATTAGAAGATTTAGATAGAGTTCCTGCCACTCAAAATGAAAAGAACAGCAATGATCCGGCACCTGGTCGAAAAAGCACTTTATATCAAACGTTTGACTCCTGACATTGAAAATGAGATCAACTATGAACTCACTCGTTTGGGACACATCTCAGATGTTGATTTTGAAGCACTTGAGCTGCTGATGTCGGAGATGGATGCTGGACGAATTAAGCTCGTTCCTAGCGTTTGAACGATCGCCGTTCGGAGCAGTTTTCTCGGTAGCTCATTTCGATGTCGATTTTCTTATTGGCGAACACATCGTCTGGTATGTCTGACTAACCGTATGGGTTTTGACCATGCTGCCTCGAAGCACGATCGCCTGAATGGCGCAGAGTAAACTCCATTAAGGGAAGCACACGCTTATGAGCAACATGATGCTTTGACGATTTGATCGCACGTCTCCAAGCTAATGCTACCCTTCACTACAGCTTGAACGATCGTCAGCCTAGAACCATTTTAGTTTCGGTTGCTTTATGTATAAGCTGTTCGGCATTTAAAAGGGGTATAATATAAAACTGAATTCAGTCAAATAGGTGCAAGATGCCAGCGAAGAATCATCTCACTCTAGAGCAAGTAGAGAAGCTACAAAAAGCATTAAAGAAAGAGGAAAACGGAGACA
>JBGTJW010000063.1:0-11300 GCA_041744955.1 Stenomitos sp.
TAGTCTTTTAAGCGAACCAAGTTTAGCAGAAGAATGGTTAACGCCTGAAGAGGATGAGGCATGGCAGCATTTGTAAAAGGTGATGTTGTCGTGCTTCCCTTTCCGTTCTCAGATTTAACCAATGCTAAAAAACGCCCAGCACTGGTGCTTGCCGAACTAACTAGAAGTGACTTCATCCTGTGTCTTATTACGAGCCAAGCCGCAAACGATACCGACACGACCCTAATCGAAACAAAGGACTTTGAAACTGGAAGCCTTAACAAAATTCAGTTACGCCAAATCAAATCGAGTGTTTACAGCTAACGAACAATTGATTGCCTACAAAGCAGGAAAACTCACTCCAGAGAAAACAAACGAAGTCATCGCCAAGTTAATCGCAATCCTGCAACAGTAACATGAGAGCTTTTAATGCAGGGAATCTGGAATGTAATGAGCGATCGCTCTTAAACCTTGAACTGGACTATTAAGAAACTCAGTCGCTCAGCCTATTTCCAACCATATTTGCGACAATAAATAAGCTTCATTTCCCCACTCCCGACTCCCCACTCCCCCTCATGGACATCCCCCGGCTCCACCCCGATACGATCGAGCAAGTCCGACAACGGGCAGACATCGTTGATGTGGTGTCTGAGCACGTTGTCTTGCGAAAGTTAGGGAAGGACTTTACCGGGTTGTGCCCCTTCCACGACGACAAAACGCCTAGCTTTACAGTCAGCCCCAGCAAACAGTTTTACTACTGCTTTAGCTGTGGTGCGGGTGGAAACGCGATCAAGTTTCTGATGGAGTTGGGGAAACACTCGTTCAGTGAAGTGGTGCTAGATCTGGCAAAGCGCTATCAAGTCTCGGTGCAGACGCTAGAACCCGCTCAACGGCAAGAACTACAGCGCCAGATCTCAGTACGAGAGCAGTTGCATGAAATTTTGGCGCTGACGACACGGTTCTTTGAGCACGCGTTGAATCAGCCGCAGGGAAAAGCCGCCCTGGCATACCTGACCGAGCAACGGAAGCTGAGTGCAACAACGATCCAGCAGTTTCAGTTGGGCTACGCGCCTGCGGGTTGGGAAACCCTATTTGGCTATCTGGTGGAGCAAAAGCACTACCCCGTCGCACTGGTAGAACGAGCGGGGCTGATTGTGCCGCGCAAAGGTGCAACGGGTAGTTACTATGACCGCTTTCGCGATCGCCTCATGATTCCCATTCACGATTTGCAAGGGCGAGTCGTGGGCTTTGGGGGACGATCGCTGGGCGATGAGCAGCCCAAATACCTCAACTCGCCCGAAACTGAGCTATTTGATAAAGGCAATATTCTCTTTGCGCTAGACAAGGCACGGGCGGCGATCGCCAAGCAAGATCAGGCAGTGGTGGTTGAAGGCTATTTTGATGTCATTGCGCTCCACAGTGCAGGCATTACGAACGTAGTTGCTTCAATGGGTACGGCGTTGAGCCTTGCTCAGGTGCGTCAACTGTTGCGCTACACCGAATCCAAACGCATTGTGTTTAACTTTGATGCCGATCGCGCAGGCACTCAGGCAGCAGAACGGGCGATCGGCGAAGTGGCAGCGCTGGCATATCAGGGCGAGGTACAGCTTCGCATCCTTAATATTCCTACGGGTAAAGACCCGGACGAGTTTTTGCAAACGAATACGCCAGCCGACTATCAGCAGCTATTGGATGATTCGCCGCTCTGGCTCGACTGGCAGATCCAGCAGGCGATCGCGGGTCAAGATTTGAACCAGGCAGATCAGTTTCAGCACAGCGTCCAGATTGTCGTCAAGCTGCTGGGCAACCTGCCAAACTCGATGCTGCGTACCCATTACATTCAGAAATGTGCCGAGTTGTTGAGTCAGGGTAACAGTCGCCTCATGCGGCAGTTAGAAGATAACCTGCGGCTTCAGGTGCGCGGCGAACGGTGGCATGGGCGATCGCAAAAGTGGCAGACCAGCAGCGAACGCGACTTATTAGAAGAATCAGAAGCGCAACTGCTGCGCCTTTACCTGCATAAACCGCTGCACCGTGCGGCGATCGTTGAAGCGCTGGAAGCCCGCGATTTAGAGTTCAGCCTGTCCCATCACCGCTTTCTGTGGCGACAAACTCTGGCACTAAAAGAAGAAGGGTTTGATGTCGAAGCCGATCCTTCGCTGGATTTGCTCACACTGCTGCAAGACCGTTGTACCGACTTCCCCAGCGACATGAGCAAGATCTATGCCCTGTTTCAGCTTGACGAAACGGGAAACATTAATGTGCTGCGATCGACCCTTGTTATCCGCGCTGCCGTTGCCTCCATGGAAAAAGTGATGTGCGAAAAACGTCGTCGCCATTTCATCTCCCTCTGGGAAAAGACTGACTGCGCGACTGCACCGGAATTAGGACACTTCTACCAGAAAAAGATCTGTGCTGAAGATCAGCGGATTCAAGACCTCGATCGCGAACGCCAAACTACTTTTGAAGACCTCGTACAAGCGCCTGTAATTAGTTAAGAACGGGTTGTAAAAAACTGTATAGCAATCCTATTTTAGTTGTGAGATTTATCTATTCAGATCCCCGACTTCTCGAAGAAGTCGGGGATCTTGTGCTCACGTATCATTTAGGACTGCTATATGTAGGTTTTTGAGCCAGCGGTCAGCTTTCAGCCGTTTAGCTTGCATCGAGCGCCTCTTACGCTTATCGCAATTCACATTCAAGCCTCAATGAACGTGGTCGTTGAAGCAGCCTGAATTAGATTAGAGGGTTTGCAAAGAAAAGTTAACTGAAGCAATGGCTGAATGTGTTGAAGCTGAATCGATACACTTCTTTGCAAAGGTAATGCTAAAAATCAAGTTTTTAGGCTGTGAAAGCCTCCAGTAATTTACGTGTCGTTATATTTACCTACATAACGTAACGAGTACTTTAAGAATTCAGTGATAGTATTTATTTACTTAATTAACAGAGCCTTCCCCGCTCTTCAGTAAAACCTTTTTAGAGCTAAGGAGTTGGATACCATGATTTTTGATGATCTCGATAACATTCAAGTTAAGCCAGAAACTCGCAATCATAGAGGCTGTTTCGTTCAAGAGGCATCCTATAAGTTAGTCAATATCGATCGTGCTGGCTGGGCATTCATCTGTATGAATGATGCCGTTTGTCATTACGTTGATCCGGATAATTTGCAGGGTTCGATCGCAACCGATCTTGATAGGGATATGGTTCAGTCCATTTAATTGGAGCACTGACAGTGAAAAGGCGTGTCAGGTGGCTGGTTTAACTAAACCAGCCATCTTTTTTTTGTTGAGTGACAAAGAATGCCTCTCGCCTTTGCAGCCCTTGCCCTGTTTTAGCCCACAGCACGATCGCTCAAAACGATCGCGCAAACCAGACAAAACGAGCAGCGTGGTCTTGCCCTCAATGGCGCAGAGGGGCGCAGAGTAATGATGTCTCTGCAAGCCCCAAGCAAGGTAGTCACCGCTTGCCACTCGTTCATCTGGCTCAAGTCGTTTATAGTGTGAAGTGTGCCAGCTTGCTACCGGATGGCGTAGTCATGAAGTCTTCTGTCTCTCTCTGCCCGGTTCCCTTCGAGCAGCAACCGTTAAACGAGTACCAGGAGTTAAAAGAATCCTGGTTTTTTCGGTGGTCAGCACTCGAGTTGCCGCAATATATTCGCAAGCTGCTCTGGATTTGGGGTTGGAGTTGGCTACTCGCTGGACCGATCGCTGCTGCTAGCTTTCCGATCGCCAAACATCCGGCTCAGTTTGCCCTCGCTGGTACAGCAGGCGCTGCCCTCTGCCTTTCGCTGGTGCTTTTGCGCCTGTATTTAGGCTGGACATACATTCAATCGCGCCTGTCTGCCGCCACCATTTTTTATGAAGAATCAGGTTGGTATGACGGTCAACTGTGGGCAAAACCACCAGCCATGCTTGCTCAAGATCAATTAGTGGTCACCTACCAGATTCAGCCCATTCTCAAACGCCTCACGCGAACGTTTGGCATCCTGGCGATCGGGTTTGTCGCTGGTTTACTGGTTTGGCAATTGCTGTGAAGAGTGGGAGTAGGGAGTAGGGAGTAGGGAGTAGGGAGTCGGCATGAACGAAAAGCCATTACCAACAACTTTAGCGAAGCCATGCCGAAGGCTTTACAACTAATAGCCAACAACTTCTTCAACTCAAAACTCAAAACTCTTTCCTTTCCCACTCCCGCTTCCCGACTCCCAACTCCCCCTTTCCCAATTCAAAACTCAAAACTTTTCCGCCCTTCGTCCCCTTCAAATGGTAGAGTCATACGCATGACTAGGGGAAGACGCACACAAGCCGCAGAGTTGGAAGTCCGCTTACTGCGCGAAGGTATTATCGAATCCAGGCATTTCGTCCAGGCGGTCATTTGCGACAACCGGGGGCGAAATTTGCTGGTGGCTGGGAGTGCAGAGACCGCAACCTTCGTGCGCTCTGCCTTAAAGCCCTTTCAGGCATTAGCCGTAACGACGACAGGCACACTGGAGCGCTATGGCTTGACCGATCGTGACCTGGCGATTATCTGTAGTTCACATAAGGGCACGATCGAGCAGGTGCGTCAGGCATTCAACATTCTCTGGCGTGCAGATGTTGACCCGACTGTGCTCCAGTGCCCTATACCGACTGGGAAGCGTAGCCGCCTGGAATACAACTGCTCTGGTAAACACGCTGGTATGCTTGCCGTGTGCCAACAGCGAAATTTCCCTCTCAGCAGCTACCTCCAGCGTAGCCACCCGGTACAGCAATTGATTCTGCAAAAGGTTGCCGAACTACTCCGTATGCCTGCCGAAGAGTTTATTAGCGCTCGTGATGACTGCGGTGCCCCGACTTACTTTATGCAGCTAGGGCAGATTGCCTCACTTTACGCCCGCCTTGCTTCGGGTGAAAGTTTGGACATGGAGCGGATTGTGCGAGCGATGACCCATCATCCAGCTATGGTGTCAGGCGAGGGCGAATTTGATACCGAACTGATGCGCCTGACGGAAGACGAACTGGTCAGCAAGGCTGGAGCCGAAGGCATTCAGTGCATTGGTCGCCTGGGTGAAGGGGTGGGGTTAGCCATTAAGGTGATGGACGGTGCAAAACGGGCGAAATATGCCGTTGCGATCCACCTGCTGAAGCAAATGGGCTGGATTAGTCCCTCTGTGTCAGAAACGCTCTCGGAAAACTTTATGACGATGAGCAACGTCACCCGGCTCGAAGTCGCAGGCGAACTGTCGATGCTATAAGTCTTATGGCTGAAAGGTGGATAGTAACCAGGCAACGACCTGGCTGTCATCCAGTTGTCGCCGTCGGATCATGGCTTCGCATAGTACTGCTATTTCTAGCCCTGGTAAAACCTGAGATTGGTCAATGCGTCTGCTACCATTGCTAGCGATTTGAAACGCTACAATTTGGGCGTTTTCCACATCGACTACCCAATATTCTGCGATCGCCATCTCTTCGTAGAGCAACCGTTTCTTACCTAAATCAGCGTCCAGTGATGAATCAGCTACTTCGATCGCCAAATCAGGGGCAGGCGTTTCATCGAGGTTCGTAATCGTGCTTCCTTGGGGGGCAAGTGTGGTGCGATCGCCTACGTAGTAGGAAACATCTGGCTGTGCTTCACGGACACCCGTTTTGCGATAGCTACAGTTCGTTAAGCCTTTAATGGGAATGCCTTTAAGACCACAAAATAAGCCGATCGCCAAAATAATAATCGTATTTTCGCTGGCGTGATCCGGACCGACTCCCATTGTTTCCACCCTCATCTGCCCGTTGAAGTAATACCCTTTCGCTTTGGCGTAGGCAGGATCGTCAATTATCCTCAGGTACTCGTCCCAGGTGGCAGTGACCCAGGTATCCGTTAACAGTTTAGGCTGAAGCTGAACCATGGTGAGGGGTGAGGGGTGAGGGGTGAGGGGTGAGGCGATCGCTCTATTTGAACAATAGCGAATTTCGATCGCCAATGATGGCTACAGGCTAGGGGCGATCATCAATTACTACTACACATTACTTTCAGCAAGGGTTCCAGCCCGTAGCCTCGTATGTTAGAACGGGCGCGATCATGTTGATAAGGTTCGGCGCTAAATTGATGACGCGCCCTAGCACAGGCATCGAAACAGTGTGAGCTGAGACACGATCCAAGCAGAGAGGCTGTTAAGATGCAGTACATAAGATTTAGAAAAGCTCTTTCGGTATCCCATGAACGACACAGTCCTACAAGTCAACAACCTTGAAGTTCAGTTTCAGCCGGATGGACGATTGATCAAGGCAGTGGATGGCATTTCGTTTGAAGTGAAACGAGGTCAAACGCTGGGCATTGTAGGCGAATCGGGTTCAGGGAAATCGGTGACATCGCTGGCGGTGATGGGCTTGGTGCCGTCTCCTGGCAAAGTAACAAAGGGCGAAATTTTGTTTTGGGGTGCTGAGAGGGGAGCGCAGCCGATCGACCTTACCAAAATCCCCAGTCGCCAGCTTGAAGACTACCGGGGCGGCGAAATCTCGATGATTTTCCAGGAACCCATGAGTTCGCTGAATCCGGTTTACACGATCGGGTTTCAGCTTGTGGAAGCAATCCGTCTGCACAAACGAGTCACGCCAAAAGAAGCCGAACGCGAGGCAATCGCCCGCCTTCAGGAAGTGCGCCTGCTGCCAGACGATGGGGCGATGAAACAGCGTTATCTGGAAGACCGCCAGCGCCATAATCCGGCTGTGTCGTTGCCGCCTGCTTCAGAAGTTGAGCAGCAGGTGTTTCGCCAAAAGGCTGCCTTTCTCAATCGCTATCCTCACGAGCTATCAGGCGGGCAAATGCAGCGGGTGATGATTGCGATGGCGATCGCCTGCGACCCTACATTGCTGATTGCCGACGAACCGACCACCGCGCTGGATGTCACCGTACAGGCAACGATTTTGGATCTGCTGCGGGACTTGCGTGATCAGCGCGGCATGTCCATGATGTTCATCACCCACGACCTGGGGCTAATTGCCGAAATTGCTGATGATGTTGCCGTCATGTATCAGGGCAAAATTGTCGAAGCGGGACCCGTTTTGCAGATCTACTCGAATCCGCAGCACCCCTATACCAAGGGCTTGTTGACCTGCCGACCCAGACTCGATCGCCGACTCAATCTGTTACCCACAGTCTCAGACTTTATGCAGGTCAGCACGTCACCATCCGGCGAACTGCTGATTGAAGAACGCGAAACGGATGTCGATCGGGCACTGCATCTGGCACGCGAAGTCAGCCAGGATGAACTCGACCAGCGCCTAGCCTTACTCCAGCAAGCAACCCCACTGCTGTCTGTCCAAAACCTGCGCGTACAATTCCCTGTGCGCGGTGCCTTTGGGCAAACCAAACGCTACTTTGTGGCAGTGAAGGATGTCTCCTTTGATGTCTATCCCGGTGAAACGCTGGGCTTGGTGGGCGAATCTGGTTGCGGCAAATCGACGCTGGCACGCGCTATCTTGCAACTGATCAAACCTGCCAGTGGTTCGGTACGCTTTGAAAATCAGGAAGTCACCACGCTCTTGCCGAACGAGATGCGACGGTTGCGGCGAGAAATGCAGATTATTTTCCAGAATCCCTTTGGTTCGCTGGATGCTCGCATGACCGTCGGCAAAGCAGTAATGGAACCGATGCAAATTCACGCCAAGCCCAAAGCACGGCAAGAGCAGCAGAAACGCGCCGTCTATTTACTAGAACGAGTGGGCTTGAATGCTGATGCCTTAAACCGCTATCCGCACGAGTTTTCGGGTGGGCAACGTCAGCGGATTTGCATCGCCCGATCGCTCGCCCTCAACCCCAAATTCATCATCTGCGACGAATCCGTTTCGGCACTGGATGTTTCGGTACAGGCGCAAGTCTTAAACCTGCTCAAAGAACTCCAAAGCGAATTCAACCTCACCTACATTTTCATCTCCCATGATCTGAGCGTGGTGAAGTTCATGAGCGATCGCATTATGGTTATGAACAAAGGCGAAATCGAAGAAATTGGTCCCTCCGAACGCATCTACCGCGAACCGCAAAAAGACTACACACGCCAACTCATTTCCGCCATTCCAGTGAGTAGTTTGGAGCGAATCCGCGATCGTCAAGCTGATCGTGGTCTCTCAGTGGGATAAAAAATAGGAGCTAGAGTCATAACACTCGATCGCATCACCAGTAATCCTAAGCGCATGAATGGACAGCCATCCATTCGCAGTTGTCACCTACCGTGCGTTGTTCAATCTAAAGGTTAGTCTTCTAAGATTGAACTAGAAACTTGTTGTGGAAGCCCATCTCATGCCTTCTCCACCTTTGATGACCAGAGCCTACGAAGAAATCATCGATTTTTTTGCGGCTGGAACAACCCCTGAAAGCCTGATCAACTTCCAACCGTCCGCGATCGTCAAAGAGCGAGTCGCTGACCTGATTTTTCGAGAGAAGAATGAGGCTCTTTCAGATGATGAAAAGGCAGAGCTTGATCATTACCTGCTGCTCGAACATCTTCTAAGGCTCACTAAAGCGCGCGCCCATCAATATCTACCGACCGCCTAGAGGCTAAGTTGTATGGAGCGTCCCTACATCAGTCAAGAACTTCGTAGGCTGATCATTGCCCGTGCCGAGCAACTATGCGAGTACTGCCTGATTCATGAAGAAGATACCGCGTTTGGTTGCGCGGTTGATCACATCATCAGCCTCAAACACGGTGGAACAACCGATGCCGATAATCTTGCCTATGCCTGCGTCTTTTGTAACCGCTTCAAAGGTAGCGATATTGGCTCCATCATTTGGCAAAGCAGAGAGTTCACCCGGTTTTACAATCCCCGTAGCGATCGCTGGTCAGAACATTTTGATCAACAAATCACGACGATTCAACCATTGACTGCCATTGGTGAAGTAACTGCCAGGATTTTGGGCTTTAACGACAGCGATCGTCTTTTGGAACGTCAACTGCTGATCAAACAGAACAAGTATCCTTCCCTCACCGCATTAAAGCGCATGGCGACGAAACCCAGTTACAACGATCCTTGATCAAGCAATGAAAATGACTATGGCATCATTGAGTTACCGAATTGCTATGAAACCGTTGCTTGATGAGGGACTTCCACTCTCTGCCGCAGCATTGTTACGCGATGTCGGAATTGTGACCATTTATGTCGATGACATTGGAATGTCTAAAGCTGAAGTATTTATAGGACGAGTTAGTGAAGCGAAACTCTTGCTGTTCAAGAGATTGATGCGCTACGTTAGCACTAACGTATCCTACTAATTAGCTGATAGTTAAATTAAGAAGATGTCTTTTTTGAAGAAGAATTCGCAAGCAATTAAGAACACGATCATCGTAGCCCTGCTAACTGTTACTGTTGCAGCAGCATATGTAGACAGTAGAGATCCAAAGCCAGAATGGTGGCAAAGTATGCAGAATTGGTTACAGATCAACTTTGCAAAGACAGAATCTGAGCCATCAACTAGTTCCGCATCGAAATCTCAAGTAAAAGCTGTTGAACGAACCGAAAATTTCGATACTCCGGTAGGTTCTTTAGCTATAACAAAATACCGTGGAGACGAATGTTTATACGCAAAAGCAACTACTGCTCATGCCAACCATTATGGCGGCTTAGAAAACTTAAAGAAGCAGTTAAAAATCCAGTATGGAGTAGAATGTTTGCTTTGGGAGTAACTACTTGCAACTCCTAAAATCTTAAAGTAGCCGCCCTAAGCTGTTGTGCATTTAAATTTTCGATTCAATTCAAGCTAGCAAGGGGTTTCAGCCTCCAAAATGTCGAGTTTGAATGATGAGAAGCTTAACACACCTTACTAACTATTTGGGAGATTGATGCGTTACGTTAGCACCAACGCATCCTATTAGCTGTTGTAAAATATTGACATAAAGTAAATCAGATGAAAACAATATGCTTAGTGATTTTCTGCTTAAAATTGGAATGTTTTCTGTTGCTTTTTTAGGACTTATTGTTACGCTAATTATCAATCGCGAGAAATTATATTTTTCCAGGCTTAAAGTTGAAATAATGAATGATGCTTTCAAGCTGAATGAGCGGAGCAATCAGAAGCTCGACTTCCAAATAAATTTTAAGATTCAAGCAATTAATGAAAAAATTTGTCTTAGAAAAGTTTCATTGGTTTGCAAAGAAGAATGGTTTAGTAGGAAAAAATTAGAAATTTTTGAAAAAGCTACAAGCATTGAAGGAGATTTGACAAAGTATAGCGAGGATGACTTTGCTCAATTTATAAGCTGCTTATTGGTTGAGTATGATTGTTCAAAAATTCTTGAATATGAAAGTCGATTTAGAAATTTTATTCAGCTTAAGGAATTAATTCTAGAAAAAGATATGCCACGTTCTATTACACTTCTTGGCAGAATACTTGATTATCGGACAGGATATAGATTTTATATGGAATTTGATTATGATTTAAACGGATCTAAAAAGAATTTATCAAAGGAGCTGGATTTCAAGCGATTTCTCAAGTGAAGCTTTCCTTTGAAGTTGAGAGTAGGTGTTGTTATGGTGAAGAAAAATATAAGAAAACACGACATAGAGCAGCAATCAGTAATCAACAAAAGAAAACTAGAAGAGGAAATTAGAGTTTGTGAACTTAGAGAAGAACTTGGTAACACCGAAGCAGCAAAAAGGATTACTGCCAGCGGTCGGCGTATAGGAGGGACAACAGTACGCCAAATTTATGTAACGTATCAAGTTTTTTTGGCTTCAAAAATTATTCAAGAGCTATTCTATTCGGGCCTAATTTCTTGGAGCGATATTTACGAGTCCAGAAATATTTATAATAGAGGAATTATAAAGAAGGAGGCATTAATTGAGTTTGAAGATAATTTGTTGGGCATTGCAGGAATCAATAGAGAAGAATTACATTTATTGCAAAGTGAAGAATTCGACAATGAAAAAACAGGAGTAAAGGCTGACAAATATGAAAGTATCCACGAATACTATCAGATTTTAGAAAAAGAAGTTAACCAATCAAAGCTTGATACCTTAAGTAGGAAAGAACGATTAAAAACCGCATCTAAAAAACCTGATACTTTGGAAATCATTCATACGGTTTTCAGGAGAAATCCTGATGTAATTGCTGAAGTATTAGAAAGAGCAAAAGGGACTTGCGAATATTGCGAAAAAGCTGCTCCATTTATTCGCAAATCAGACAGAACACCGTTCTTAGAAGTCCATCATAGAATACCACTTGCCCAAGGAGGAGAGGATACTGTGGAAAACGCTGTTGCCCCAGGGCTATTTCATTCTAGGGGAAGGCTTGGTAGAGTCGAAGCATCCCTAGCATGAAAGACTCTTCTTCCTATGTCAACGCTTGCGATTGTTGAAGCC
>JBGTJW010000064.1:0-3421 GCA_041744955.1 Stenomitos sp.
CTTTTGCCTTTACGAAGCTTACAAATCTGGGAATAGCCTTAACTGATGTGTAATCTGAGGGTAAGCGCTCAGACCAGCAGGATAGGTTTAGACGATGGCTGCTTCTAATGACCTCAGTGAACTCCTGGATCGTATTGCCAACGGTGAAGAAACTGAGGGCGATCGACAAGTGCTGCGGCAATTGCTCCAAGACAAAGCCGATCAGAGTGTGGTGCAACTCGGCAAGTACACTGTGAACCTGGGTCAGGGTCGCGAGATTCAGGTGGGCGATCGCATCTATCAGGGTATTGATGCCGACACGATCAAAACGGTGATTCAAGCTGCTCTCCAACAGCCCCTTGCGCGATCGCCCCTGACACCCCAGGCATACCGGAATCGACAAGCGTTACTTAACAAGGTCAAAAACTTCTGGGTCAAGGGTGTGCTGGAAGCCTCTTTGCATCACCAGGTCGTCATGCAACTGGGTTTAGAAGAGCGATCGCAGGTTCTGGCGACTCCCTGGTCTTTAGGTTTAGAGCCAGTGGGTGCGGCTCAATCCATTCTGCCTGAAGGCACTACTGTGATTGATCTGTTTGACCAACTGGGCACAGGACGCACCTTGTTGCTGTTAGGCGAACCGGGAGCAGGCAAAACTATTACCTTGCTCCAACTCGCGCGTGAGCTGCTTACCCGCGCCGAGCAAGATACGGAAGCGCTCATGCCGGTGGTGTTCAATCTTTCCTCCTGGGGCAGCAAGTCGCTCAGCATTGCCGATTGGTTGGTGGCAGAATTAACCACAAAATATCAGGTGCCCAAAGCGATCGCGCAACCCTGGATCAGAGAACAACAACTGCTCCTGCTGCTGGATGGGTTGGATGAAGTGCGGGCAGAACAGCGAGAGGCGTGTGTTGCTGCTCTCAATCAATTTCAGCAGACGTATGGCACCGAAATGGTCGTCTGTAGTCGCATCAAGGATTACGAAGCGCTTTCCCAACGCCTTGTGGTGCAACAGGCGATCTATGTGCGATCGCTACAACCCGCCCAAATCGATCGCTATTTAAACGATCTCAATGGGAATCTCAGAGGCTTGAGGCAGTTACTGGCAACCGATGCGTCGCTGCAAGAGCTGGCGCGATCGCCCCTCATGCTGAACATCATGGTGTTGGCGTATGAGGGCATTGCTCCTGAAGACTTCCCTCAAATGAGTGCGGAAGCCCATCGACAACGGCTATTCGATGTGTATATCGATCGTATGTTAAAGCGACGCGGTGTAGCAGTGCAATACTCACCGACACAAACGATCCGATGGTTAAGCTGGTTAGCGCAACAGCTCGTTCAGTCTTCCCAAACCATCTTCCTGATTGAATGGCTCGATCGCAGTTGGCTACAAACACCCCGACAGCGCTGGCTGTATATTGTCCTGTCCTCACTCATCGTCGGACTTGCCTTTGGAGTCGCCATCGCCTTCAGTATTGGGTCTAAGCAGGACTGGCGCGTTGTTGGACTAATTGTTTGGGCAAGTTACAGCTTCGCCAACATCGCCGGAACGTGGGTCATCATGGCAATTGAGCGGCGACCTCCCAGTGCACGCCAAGTTTTCTTGCAACGGCTGACGTGTAGTGTTTGGGATGGGCTAGTGACTGGGTTGCTCTTTGGTCTGGTGGCTGGACTTGCCAAAACTTCCCAAATAGGCTGGATTGTAGCCTTGTTAACAGGACTACTGGTTGGCTTCATGGATTGGTGGGTGGGTGGAGTCATTGGTATGAGTTTTCTCAAACCTGTGGAAGCCTTGAGGTGGTCTTGGTTAAATGTCAAAAAATATCTTTTGTTTAGCATCATTGGCTCTGCTCCATTGGGATTCTTGCTAGGGCTAACGGGCGTTCTGGGTCGTAGCTGGGTAGAAGGGTTGCTCCTAATCTTGCTGGCAGACTTAGTTTTTGGGCTTTTAGTGGGTCTTCGAGCTGGGGCTGAAGTCGAAACTCGTACTATCCCTAATCAAGGCATTTGGCGATCGATCAAGACATCTGTAGCAGTGGCAGTGATTGTCTCAACGAGCTTTTCCCTGCTGATTTATCTGCTGAGCCAGTGGCTAGTGGTTTCTCCAGAATGGGGAGTGTTTTATGGGGCATTTCTGGGGCTATTGATGGGAGGCAGCGCTTGCATTGTTCACATCAGTCTCCGAAGCACATTTTGTTTGCACAACGCGATGCCCTGGAACTATGCGCGGTTTCTGGACTATGCAGTCGATCGCATCTTCCTCCAAAGAGTGGGCGGCGGCTACATCTTCATCCATCGCTTACTCATGGAGCATTTTGCTGCCATGTTAGAAGAACGGAAGTGAAGTGCGATCGCGTCGCATTGTGTTTCTCCCAAGATGAGACACGATCGCCAGTGAGTGAAAATAGTTCGGTAAGGCAGTTTCGGCAATGGCTTAGAACGTTTTGATGAAATGGGATGAGGGCGATGCCTTACCATGAAACGCTGGATACATGAGGCGAAGCGCATCGAGTGGTGCGTCGCCCTCCATAAACAGCAACCCGTTACCAAAGAGTGATTTTAAGAAAGACCACCCTAACATGGTGGTCCCATGGTCTGCCTGATCCATCAGCACCAAACGGTTGGCTTCAGGTCCGACCAAAACCGCCAACTTCTGTCCCAGCACGCGGGTTTTGAAGACGGGACCATACTGCTGAGAGGGTTGCCAGTAGTACAGCTCTTCATCGCCAAAGAATGGCACTGTCTCACCTAAGAAGGGCAGACCATAGCGACCGGGCATGGACTCGACATCTTTAAGCCTTAGCGGCACTCAATTCATTGACGGGAGTTTAAAGTAGTTTTTTTGTACTATTGAAGGATGTCTCTCAGATTTTAGATCTTCCTGATGGGGAGATCAAAGCTTTGAAAGATCCTGTGTAGATAGCAATGCAAAGAAAGCTATATGGGTGCCTTTAACTGGCTTAAGCAAGCTTTGAAACGATATCGGCAAGAGGGCTATGAGACGACCCCCGAAGCCAAAAACTTTGTAAACAACTATGGCAATCAAGTAGAAGCTGCAAAACAATCACTGCAAGAACGTCAGGAAAAAGAGCGGAAAGAAAGATCATCTTCAGAAGCCGATCACTAGTTCATACTGTTGCTGAGGTTTTGAAATTTTCCGGATCGAGAAATTCATTTTCGTAAAAGTAAGTATCGTTCGGAAAATGAATAATAGATTATGTCTCCCTACGGTCAGTTTGATATCAAGCAGTTGATACGTAAGGGATGCTCTCAAAATAAAGTAGTTTTACAGCTTTTTAATACGAGCTACCGGGCGCTGCGGGCGCTGATGCGTCGGGCAGCACAGCTTCTCAGACTTATTCAAAGTATTGAACGCAAACTTAGGGAATCTAAGCGTTGATTCGAGAATACTGTTAATAGAATTGTAAGCGCTCGATAAGGTAAT
>JBGTJW010000065.1:0-13009 GCA_041744955.1 Stenomitos sp.
AAAACGACAAAAAAATCGGGTCCACGAAAATCACGGCTGCGGAGTTGCTTCTCGCTAAAGTAAATGGTGCTGTTAGCACTGGCGTAAAAATCGGTGCGATCGCGCCACAGCCAGTTAAGGCAGTCTAAAAACAGTACGATCTGCTGAAAGTGAAGGTCAGTTTCCAACGGTGGTTCATCACTGCATAAATCGCAGGGTGGCAGCAGCACATCTGCGTCTGATAGTGCGATCGCTGGGTCTTGAGCTGAAAACACTTGAGCCGAAGCCATGACTAACACCTGTTCTACTGCCAATGCCTATCAGCGTAGCAAACTTGTAGTAGCGACGTTCCATGTCACGTCCTTACTTTTTAGACCGTCTCAACTGACGAAATACAGACGTTCTTTTTGTTTTGGTGAACCAGGTTCGTAATAGCCTGTAAGCCAGGAATCGTCAGGCTTGAGGTACACGGCTTTGGCTTCCTTTAACTCTGTTGCTTGCATAGTGGCGACATAGCGGGAGTAGTAATGGTTGAACAACCGCATGAATTCGCCCAGGTAGATATCGGCAACACGTCGATCGCCCCGAATCACCAGCATATTTTCGTCATTATTTTTGGTTGAGGCATTGCTAAAGTTGGCGGAACCTGTAATCACAAGCGGGTCATCGCTGAGGGGATCGATCAGCATATATTTTGTGTGGATGTAGCGGACGTGGGTGTTGAGGTTGGTGGTCTTTTCTTTTAGGAAGCGATCGAAGGTACCGCCTTTTTTCACTGCACCCACGGCAATGCGAGTATCGGGATCACGACGCAAGGTTTCAATGTTGCCACCTTCTTTTTCGAGTAAGACATAGCGCAAATAATCTTTGTCTGCTGACAGCACTGTTGCCAATAAATCATTGACACCAAAGGCAGCGGTGAGAAAAACAGCCGTATGCGTTGCTTCCATGCGATCGGCGTACCACTCTAATGCCGCCAGCGAACGACGGGGACTAAAGATTGTAGTGGTTGCGTTGGGTGGTAAGCCCTCTGCTACGGGCGTTTGCTGCTCAGCCCAGGGACGCAACTTGGCAGCCGTGGGATCTTGGCTCAGCGCCTCCCAGTAATCGAGATAGCTGGCGGCAACAGCGGGATCGCGCACGATATGTCCGACGTTGGAGTGCCCAAAGATGCCGCCATCGGTGATGTTGGTAGAACCTGTCCAGACTTGAAGGGGTTTGCCGTCTTTGAGCAAGACAATGAACTTGTTGTGGGCAATATAGCTGGGGTTGGCTTGGCGAGGAAGCGTGAGGGCTTCGATGTTGGCGTTGGCGATCGCTGCCTCGTTTACCCGTTTGGGGTAATTCTGCCCATTCGGTTTGGCATCAAAGATAATTTTGACAGTGGCTCCCGTTTTTTGTGCGGCACCAAAGGCTTGCAGTACGGGCAGATAGTGGAATTCATACAGCGCTGCCCGTAGTTCGTATTGGCGACCCTTCGCCTGCTGAATAAAGGTGAGTAGTGCTTCGACTAACCCACGAGAGAGCCACGCCCAAGCACGACCTTTAGGCACTTGATCGGGCGGCAGATTTTTGAACTGACGAGCATAGGCTTGCGACCCTGCCACACCTCGATTGAAGTAAACGGCATGATTGCCTGTTGCCTCATCTTCAGTCGTAATTTTGACTGCGACCGTTTCGCCTTGCTCCAACTTTTTGGGTTTGCCACGCAGTGCGACGATACGGTAGGTGTAGTCGTGGGCTGGTTTGGCAGTGAAGTCACCCCACAAAAATGCCTGGATGGGATGTTCTAGCGACGACACCAGGCTGCCAGGGGGCAAGCTGGGATCGGTTTCTTCAAAGGTGCGAAAGCCTTTGAGCCAGTAGCGTTCGTCTTCGGTGTGGTCAATGCGCTCGATCGCAAACCCCAGCACACCCGCACAACTCGACTCTGCCAGATCAATACCTAGCAGGACAACATAGGAGCCAGCGATCACCTGCACTGCGATCGCGCCATTCGTTTTTTTGTTTCGCATTGCTTTTTACCGGGTGGGTTGGTCGCACGAGGCATTGCGTTTGGTGTCAGGCGTAGCATCGGGATAAAACGTGCGAATGGCACCCGCCTTTTTGACAAAGACGGCTTGATGGGGCGTAGTGCCCGGTATTGCGATCGTCAGGAGGCAACCCTTTGACTCTTTGGCGGTTGATTTAAACAACTTAAACCCGCGTGTCGCTTCCAGAAGCATTTCCTGGGCATTGAGCGTATAGGGGTAGCCTTTGATGGGATTTTCTGCAATCACCCGACCGTTTTGCACGATCGCCACACCAAACGTATAAATTTCACCATCTACCACTTCCTGCGTTGCCTTTCTACCGTTGCTAGTACGAAGAATGCGTCCGGCAACACCGTTCTGCTGAAACTCCAGATAACGACCAACAAAATGGAGTCCGCCAATGCTCCTGCCATCCTGCTCGCCGCAGAAAATGTGCTTAAAGCCCTTCTGCTCAAACCAAATGGCAGTTAAATCATCCAAAAATTGACTGTTAGAGCGACGATTGGGCTTTAGCTCTCCGCCTGTTGCCTGCTTAAGCTTAAGCACCACATCCGGGTAAAACGTCATCAACTGCCGGAACTTAACATTGCTAACGGGCGCATTAAACCCGGCTCCGCAGAGTGCCAGAATCTTCCGATCGAACGTCTCTAACTCCGGTGGTGGTGGCGAAATGTCTTTCTGAGCACCGCTTGGAAAATCGACTGAAACAGGGTTATCTTCTGTATCAAAGAACGGCAGGAGCGATGAACTTGGTTGGGTCGTTGGGCTGGGGGTCGGTGACATTGGCGACGGCTTAGGCGACGGGTTCACCTCTCCGGATGCTTGAAAATCACCACAGGTTGCTTTTACCCAGCGTCGATCGGGTGTA
Organism: Stenomitos sp.; assembly: GCA_041744955.1. Taxonomy (GTDB): domain Bacteria; phylum Cyanobacteriota; class Cyanobacteriia; order Leptolyngbyales; family Leptolyngbyaceae; genus Stenomitos. The sequence continues at coordinate 2,881 of JBGTJW010000065.1, forward strand.
GCCTGGGGCACCCTCAGCAAAACAAATTGACGCTGCGGACTATTGAAACCTTCAGTCGTATACAGAGTGCCGACTGTTAGCTGGATGTTGCCAGGATTTTTACCATTGATGGCTTGCGTTGCAGGGCAGACTTGCGTTGCTATAAAGGTGCCAGTAGGGGGTACTTGAGCCTGAGTTCTATAAATCAAGAGGGCAGAGGTAACACCTAACGACAAGCAGGCAACGCCGATCGTGGCTGGGTTGGAGAAGGGGGGCATAAACAACTCCTGATGTATGGCTTATAGGGCTAACAGCAAGTTGCTACAACAGGTAATACCACTACTTAGAAAACTTTTTAGAAAACTTTACGTTGACTGCTAGAGTCATAACGGTTTCATCATTTCATCATCGAATGTTGTCGAACACAAAACTCATAGGGTCAGTTAGAAGGTAAAAGGGGTTCCAGGAGCGCCAACAAAGCTGGGATGTCTTGCTTGGCAGTTTTCCAAACTTCCTCAAGATCAACATCATCGTCATTATGGATGAGGTTATCCCGCATTCCGGCAATTAGTACCCAGGGAATGACAGGATTCTGCCTGCGGAAGTCTTGGGATAACCGTTTAACAGCTTCGCCAATAATCAGAAGTTGATAGACGATCGCGGATTGGGTTTTAGTATCTTCCAGAAAAGCCGCTTTGTTGATATCTTGCTTAAACTCCAGGACTTTTTGGGCTGCTTTAGCAATATCGAGGAGAGTTGCAGCATCACGATTGCTGGACATAAATCACTTGCGCGGTATTGAGAATTTCCTGGCGACGAATCCAATTGTGGCTTCGTTCGATCGCGCGTTTGCTCACTAAATCCACCGATCGATTGAGCAAGCTGACGAGTTCTTGCTGCATTTTGGCATGATCGAGCAGGCTCCAATCGGCTTCTGGGGCAAAGGTGACAAGCAGATCGATGTCGCTAGCGGGGCAAAAATCGTCACGCAGGATAGAACCGAAGAGAGCAAGTTCGGTAATTTGCCAGCGATCGCAGAAAGCTTGAATCGTTTGTTCGGGTAGCGGAAACACAGCCTGAATCATCTGTATTGTGATGTAATGTTCTCAATCAGCACTTTCGTCTACACTTGCCCTCAGGTCGTGTTTTAACTGTATCCCAGCCTGAATTTGAAGCGATGACAAAGAGAACTTTTGAAGATAAATACCCCAATATTGCCCGATGGGTCTACGAACATCAAGGCATTATCGAAATTGGCAATGACCCAGATGGTTCCTTAGCCTCATTTGTACGAGCAATCGACATGGGCGGGATGCCGTGGGAAGGTGAGGATGAATACGAATCCCTGGATGATGCACTGCTGGATCTGGAAGTCAACATCCAGGCATATTTGAAAGAACTTTATGGAGACTGATCGTCGAGAGAGCAGACGGCATAAGCTCAATCAAGCATTGCCTGTATCCTGACACACTAATCCCTCAAAGCCTTACTTTATAAGCAATCTGCCATCTACGGCTAAAAGCTTGTTTAGACATGACTTAATCGGCTGAAAGCTCTGATCTGCCATACGGGGGAAAATTAGTTTTCACGAAATATCAAGGATTTGACATAGATGTGTCAGGACAGTTCCAGATGTGTACGATCACCTTTAGTCTGTACCTGTTTCCCCACCCCCGTTACTTCACCAAATCCAGCTTCAGCGTGCCAAACTTTGGCGACCAAAAACCATCATGTCCTTTAAAGAAGGCGACCTCTTTGCATTTGCCGCGTCGATTTTCCAGCAGTGAACAGCGCAACATCAGCTTCTCTTTTCCTTCCTTCGTGTAGCAGTAGCGCTCCAATAACGCTCCACAGACGGGACAAGGAACATCGGTAAAGGCTTCGGGGTCAGGGGTGCGTTGAGCATAGGGCATTTCATATCGTTTTCCCTGAGGATTCCAAAACATCACCGTGCCACAGCCTGCTTCACCACACTTGAGAAAATGGTTTGCTTTCAGTTTTTTTGATTTTGATGGAATCTTGCTCATTGCTTCGCCGCACTTAGGACAAGCAGTTTTCGTGACCGTTGCCTGTGGTTTGAGCTGGTTTGCCTTGGGCGATCGCGTAGTGCCTGCTTGAGAGCCTTGCGCTCCATCCACATTCACCGCCTGAGCGCTATTGGTTTTCAGCAATTGACCCGCTTTCTCCAACGCAGGCGCAAAATAGGTGCGATGCCAGGTAGTCAAATAGCCCTGCCAGTCCTGCTTTCCCTGGGCGATCGTGTCCAACGCGGCTTCCATCTGTGCCGTAAACTCTGGTTGAATCAACTCTGGCAGCAGTTTTTCCAGCGCTCCATCTAAGCCCATTCCCAATACAGTAGGCTGGAGTTTGCCTTTTTCAATCTGTACATACTCCCGTTCCTTCAATGTTTTGATGGTAGGTGCATAGGTGCTGGGTCGCCCGATGCCCTTGCGTTCCATCAACTGCACCAGCTTGGGTTCTGTGTAGCGAGGCGGCGGTTGGGTTTGCTTTTTGTCTGCGGCTGCCTGTTTCAGGGTCAGCGATTGTCCCGGTTGCAATGCAGGCAGTTGGCTATCGGCGCTCAGGTTGTTCCAGTAACGGGTATAGCCAGCAAACTCTACGACCTGTCCGTTTGCTTCCCACTGCACTGCACCGGATTTTGTCACAACGCGCGTTTTTCGCAAGCGGGCAGAGCAACACTGCGAAGCGATCGCTCGATTCCAGATCAACTCATACAGCTTCGTCTCATCGGCACTGGCTTGTAATTGCGCTGGCACCCGCTTCACATCTGTGGGACGAATTGCTTCATGCGCTTCCTGTGCGCCTTTCACTGCTCGATGCCGCGTCGTTTTATTGGGTACATTGGTTGGATCATGCGCTTCCAGGTATTGACGCACAGCGGCACAAAACGGCTCTGCCAGGGAGACTGAGTCCGTTCGCATATAGGTAATGTGTCCCGCTTCGTAGAGTGCTTGCGCTACTTTCATTGTTTTGTCAGGGCTGAAGCGAAACTTGGCACCCGCTGCCTGTTGCAAAGATGATGTGATAAACGGTGGTGGCGGTGCTTGTTGAGCGACTTTACCTTCAACGGTAACAACTTGATGGGGATTTGCACGGGCGATCGCCACTAAGCGATCGGCTTCTGCCTGACTGGTCACTCGATCCGATTCCTGGGCTTCCTTCCCGTCTGTCGCATAATCGGGCGCTTCGCTGGCGGCTGGCTTAGAACCTGGCTTGGCATTCAATTTGGCACGGTAGAACGCTTTGAACCCTTCCTGATATTCCACCCAAACGCTCCAGTAATCCTGGGGGTTGAAGGCTTGAATTTCTTTTTCTCGCACACAAAGTAGATGCAGCGTGGCACTTTGCACTCGTCCCATCGACTTGGCACCCAGGTTGAGCCGCCACACGATATGCTTACTGCCCTTGTAGCCCACCAGCTTGTCAAGACAATCCCGTGCCCGTCCGGCGGCAATGAGGGACTGATCGAGAACACGGGGATGGGCGATCGCGGCTTTCACAGCCTGGGACGTAATTTCGCTGTAGACCACTCGATGCGGGTTTTTGAGCCTCAATTCCTGTTGCAAATGCCAGCCGATGGTTTCGCCTTCGCGATCGGGGTCAGTGGCAATGTAAACCAGATCCGCTTGTTTCACTGCCTGACGCAAATCTGCCAGTACCTTTTTGCCTTTCGCGCCTCGAGGTTCATAGCGACACTCAATGCGATCGCCGGACAGATCAAACCCCAGGGCATCCTCACCATCGTTTGCCAGCTCTCGCACATGACCCATGCTGGCTCTCACCATCCAACCAGCACCCAAAATCTGACTTAATTTTTTTGATTTACCCGGACTTTCAATCAGCAGCAGGTTTGCCATGCATTCAGTTCTTGATCACTGCCTTTATAGTACAGGCGATCTAAAGAAGAGGAAACTGTATGTATCGCAAAAGGATGAAGGATGAGGGATAGGGGATGAGGGATGAATAGAAGCCTTTACTCAAAGGACGTTTCAAGGTTTCTGTCTGTCCTCACGGTCTCTTCGACTGCAATAGCCCACTTTGCGGATTTCCATCAAGCCAATGGTTGAGCCTCGCCCTCAGATCAAGGGATTACAGAAGCAACTTCACTGTAAAACCCTTGCTAGAGAACGAGGCTACTGTAAAGAAAAAGGCTGGTGTCTGGATACCAACCTTTTACGATACTCACTTACGACACTTGCTTACTCAGCAGTGCCGAGAACCGTTTGTCCTGGCGCAAAAGGTCGAAATCGGAATTGGTTCGAGCGCTTTCACGATACTCGTTCGGGTCTAGCTCTAGTGCCTGCTGTAGGTTTTCAAACGCTAGATCAAAGTCGCCTTGCAAGGCATAGCAGCACGCCTTATTGTAAAGAGAATAGGGGCTGTTGGGTTTGAGCGTCAGAGCCTTGTCGTAGCTTTTAATGGCTGCTTCTAGAAAGCCCAGGTGATAAAGAGCATTCCCGCGGTTAGTCCAGGCTTCTTCAAAATCGGGTCTAAACTCCAGAGCTTTGTCGTAGCTGGCAACGACTTTCTCAATGCGATTGAGTCGGCGGAGTGCGAGTGCGCGATTGTACCAGGCCCAGTAGTAGTCTGGCTTGAACTCGATCGCACGATCGTAACTGAGTACGGCTTCGTCATACCGCTCCAGGTTACGGAGTGAAATACCCCGGTTGTACCAAGCCCAGTAGTAGTTTGGTCTGAACTTAATTGCCTGGTCGTAGCTCGCGATCGCTGCTTCGTACTGTTGTAAGTCGTCTAGGGCGCTACCCCGGTTGTTCCAGGCTTCCGGAAAGCCGGGTTCATACTCAAGCGCCTGGTCATAGCTGGCGATCGCCGTTTCATAGCGTCCCAGATGATATAAGGCGTTCCCACGGTTGTACCAGGCATCGGGATGATCGGGCTGAAGCTGCAACGTACGATCGTAGCTACTGACTGCCGCGCTAAAGTCCTTCTGCTTATTCAGATATAGCCCTTTCTGGAAAAGGAAGGCGGCTTCTACATCCTGAATATGGCTCATAAGTTCAGTATCTCAATGGTTTCTTGTGCTTAATGTGCCCAAGACGGATAGTAAAGAAACAGATTTACAACGTCATCCTTAAAAGTTGCTTAAAGCTTGACATAAAGATTCTGTATCGCTGTTGCCATAGTCACCGTCTCTATGTAGCTGTTGCCATAGATAGGGCACTGGACTCCCTGCACCCCGTCTTAAGCAATCTGACCATTACCACAACTAGAGACTTTGGCTGCGCCAGCGGTGGGAAGGCGTTTGTGGTTAGCAGAAACGTATTTACAGTTGAAACTGCCGTAAGAGCAGCAACAACCTGTCTAACTCAGAAGGGCTTTTTGGTTGCACAATTTGTAACGATTCAAGATTTTCATTTCAGTAAAGGCATAATAGCAGCCATCCAACATTCTTTACCAAAGGCTGCCGATGTTGTTATGGCATGATGCCCGCACGTATCAAATTCTTTTCCTGGCGCTCTTTCTGTTTATTGGGCTAGGCACACGCGATTGGACGTTGCAACCGGGTATGATTGCCGTTGCGATCGCAACCTGTGTGATCACTCAGTGGGTGATGGTGGCAAACAGCAGTCGGCAGTTAGCGGTCAGCAGTCAGCAATCAGAAGAAGCAACCTTTCCTTCTTTATCTTTTATCTTTGCTCCGTCCTTCCTTTCCTCTCTCCCCAGTGCCCTTGTCACATCCCTGGGACTGAGCATTCTCGTGCGCGCTGATCACTACAGCACGATGGTTTTGGCGTGTGTGGCGGCGATCGGCAGCAAGTTCCTCCTTCGGGTGCGGGGCAAACATATTTTTAATCCTGGCAACTTTGGCATTGTGGCGGCACTCCTGCTGACACCGGATGCCTGGGTATCGCCAGGGCAGTGGGGTGAAGAAGGTTGGTATGCACTGCTGTTTTTAAGCTGTGGTGGTTTGGTGCTGCGGCGAGTTGGACGTTGGGATACGACGGTCGCGTTTTTGGGTAGCTATGCCGTCCTTGAGGCGGTACGCAATGTTTTGCTGGGCTGGACGTGGGATGTGTGGGCGCATCGCTTGATGAGTGGCTCGTTGCTAATGTTTTCCCTCTTTATGATTACTGACCCGCGCACGATTCCTAATGCTCGGATGGGACGGTTACTTTGGGCAGTGGCGATCGCCCTTCTCACCTTTTTCCTCCGCAATTACCTGTTCCTTTCAACGGCTGTCTTCTGGGCACTCTTTGCGCTGGCACCGTTGAGCCTTCTGCTTGATGCTGTTTTTCCAGGCGATCGCTTTGTCTGGAGCGATGGAGCAGGGGAAGCGGAGGGGGCAGGGGAAGCAGAGGAGCGAGAAATGACGGCACTTGTCACTTAAAGCTTGTAAACCTGTGCAGCTATTAGCTATCAGCTATCAGCCATCAGCCAGTGCTGAGAACCAAAATTCAAAACTCTCTTACTCACTCCTGCCTTCTGCCTTCTGCCTCCCGTCGGCTGACTCGTGACTCCTTTCCAACAACTCAAAACTCAAAACTCTCTTACTAACTCCTGCCTTCTGCCTTCTGCCTTCTGCCTTCTGCCTTCTGCCTCCTGCTTCCTGCCTCCTGCCTCCATTCCAACAACTCAAAACTCAAAACTCAAAATTATGATCACGAAACCCTTCCGTCTTCTCATTACTTTGTTTTTCACCTGTCTTGTTTGCCTGGTAGTGGCTCCCGAAGCATGGGCATTTTGCGGCTTTTATGTCGCTAAAGCGGATACCAGGCTATATAACCAGGCATCACAGGTGGCGATCGCGCGTGCGGGTAAGCGTACCGTGCTGACGATGGCAAATGACTATCAGGGCGAGGTGAAAGACTTTGCGATCGTCGTGCCCGTCCCGGTGGTGCTGCGAAAAGATCAGATCAAAGTTGCTGACCCCAAAATTATTGAGCGGTTGGATGCCTTCAGTGCGCCACGGTTGGTAGAGTACTTTGACGAAGATCCGTGTGATCAAGGGGGGTATCCTCGGACTGCGTCGGCTCCCTCTGCTAGGACATCAGGCGCGGCTCAAGAGTCGAACAGAGCACGTAAAGATTCGCTGGGTGTCACCGTAGAAGCCCGTTATACAATCGGTGAATATGACATTTTGCTCTTGAGCGCCAAGGAATCGGATGGACTGCAAACCTGGCTGACCCAAAACGGCTACAAAATTCCTCAAGGGGCAAATCAACTGCTGAAGCCGTACATTCGGCAAAAGCTGAAGTTTTTTGTGGCGAAGGTCAATCTGGCTGAATACGACAAAACGGGCTTTCAATCGCTGCGCCCACTCCAAATTGCCTACGAGTCGCCACGCTTTATGCTGCCGATTCGGTTAGGGATGATTAATGCAAATGCGGCGCAGGATTTGCTGATCTACGTGCTGTCTCCACAAGGGCAAACAGAAGTCACCAACTATCGCACGGTGAAAGTGCCGTCTGAAACCGAGATTCCAGTGTTTGTCAAAAATGAGTTTAGCGATTTTTACAGGGCGATGTTTCAGAGGGCATACGATCGCGAAGACCGCAAAGTTGCCTTTATGGAATATGCCTGGGATATGGGCAACTGCGACCCCTGTTCGGCAGAACCGTTGTCACAAGCAGAGTTGAAGCAAGCGGGGGTCTTCTGGCTCGACAATCCAGATGGCGATGCGATGTCTCAGCCATCAGGCGGCTTCCGTCCACGTCGCTTTCCATCCTCTAACGTTTTTATGACGCGCCTGCACGTCCGCTATACCCGCGACAAATTTCCCGAAGATCTGGTCTTTCAGGAAACGGGCAACCGCAACCTTTTCCAGGGTCGCTATGTGCTGCGTCATGCCTTTACGGGCGAGCCAAAATGTCAGGCAGCGTATCAGTATCGTCGATCGCTGCCCCGGCAGTTTGAACAACAGGCGCAAAATCTGGCACGGCTGACTGGATGGAACATTCAAGACATTCGTAAAAAGCTGCCGCAGCTACGAGCCGATGCGCGTCCCTTTTGGCAACAAATTCTGTCTAGCTTGATGGGCAAATAGTGTCGATCGTCCCGTCCCCTGTCGAAAGGCGCTGTTTTGGCTCTTTTTTGTCTTTCTACAGGGGATGACGCGACTACAAGTTGAAGGCAGAATAAGGAGGTTGCAACTCAGCGAATGGGCAGTTATGGATAGCTTGAATGATCTGTTTCAGAAAACCCTTTATTTTGGGGCAGGGTTAGTAGCGTATACGATCGAGAAAATCGAGCATCTGGATGAAAGCGTCTCAGTGCTACAGACCGAAGTGCAGCAAACGGTAGATGAACTGATTGCACGAGGCGAACAGGTGATGACGCAAACCCAGCGATCGTCTGACGTGACTGACTGGCAGGTTGCACCCTTACGTCGCCGACTGGTCATGTTGCTCAACGGTAATGAAACGCTGGCAACACACTTAGTGGAACAAGCACAAGACACCTATCCCGATCGCTCCTTAATGTGGATCTACGAAAAAGTCATCCACGATCTAGAGCGCGATCGGGGCTTATAGATGCTGCCTCAAGAATTCATCGACTGTAATCACCGCAATGCCACGAAATGGATGCAGTACAAGCAAATCTCTGTCGCCAGTGAGGATGTACTGCGCTTGTCCATATCAATGCCAATTCTAGAAGCTTGTCATCTTTGCGATCGCGGCACTCTTCCACAGTTTCAATAATTTCAACCAAAGCTGCCCGTTCTACCAACACGTCTAGAAACTCTTCTCGCTCCTCACTGGTCACGTACCGATTAAATCTTTCACGCTCCAAAACCTCATTCAACTCTTCCAGTAAATCGAGTGATAGTATTATCTCTCCATTTTCTAGAGCATAGCGCAAGGCTTGAGCAGGCTTGCTGTGAGTGCATCCCACTTTTGCGATGAGTATAAGTGCTTAGAACTGTATTTAACGTCAGTTCGGGTTAAAGGGATTTTGCCATGACTTCGACGAAAGAATCGCCTTTTCAGGCAACGACAGAATCAGGGTTTCAGCTTATCCCGAACTCAGGTTATTTAGAAGGGAGCGCTAAACTTTGAGCATTCCTGCTTTGGTCAACAACTCCTATGGACGCTGAGAAAAAAGCCCAAATTCAAGCCCACGCTCGTGCCCTTGCCGCCTTGCTATACGAGGAAACCGACCCGGAGCAAGTGCAAACATTGGCAGGGATTGAGGTCGCAGTGAGAGGGCATCTGCTGGAACACGTCGGTCCAGAGATCGGGGATTTTTTATTGCAACAAGCAGCGGCACCACAAGTGGCCGAAAGCGCAGCCTCGACAGTATCGTCGGACGACTGCGCTTGAGTGAGAAACAGGCGCAGATTCTGGAGGTGAAAGCCTACACGCGGTGGAGTCCGTACCTGGAGCAGTGTTGTTTGTTGGTGAGTGCCAACGAGTCATACGAGCGAGCCGCAGAAGACATCGAAGTCTTGACTGGGGTAAAGGTGGCTCACAGCACGCAACAACGATTAGTGCATCGTCAAACCTTTGAGTTACCGCAAGTGGAAGGAACGGTTGAGGAGATGAGTGTGGACGGTGGCAAAGTGCGCTTGCGCACTCCTCAAGGACAACCTAGTGAATGGCGCGATTACAAGGGGGTAAATCTCCACGAATGCTGTGTTGCTGCTTTTTTCCAGGACAATGAGCAATTGACCCACTGGGTTAACACTCAGGCGTTGTCTGAGCCGCTTACCTGCTTGGGGGATGGGCACGATGGCATCTGGAATATTTATCACCAGATTGGCAACTCGACTCAAAGACGGGAGATTTTGGACTGGTATCACCTGGTCGAGAATTTGGGCAAGGTTGGAGGGTCACAGCAGCGCTTAACGGCAGTAGAAGCTTGCTTGTGGCAGGGCGATGTCGAGGGAGCAATCGCCCAGTTTGAGGATTGGCAACACGAGCGCGTCACGACGTTCATTGGCTACCTCAGCAAGCATCGACAGCGGATTGTTAACTACGGCTATTACCAAGCCGAAGGCATTTCGATTGGTTCTGGTGCGATTGAATCGACGGTCAAACAAGTCGGGCAGCGTATCAAGATCACAGGAGCGCAGTGGGAAAAGGACAACGTATCACAGGTGCTCAAGCAGCGCTGTGCCTACCTGAATGGTCAATTCTCAAAATGAGTCTTACAAAACTGGGATGCACTC
>JBGTJW010000066.1:0-16706 GCA_041744955.1 Stenomitos sp.
GCCAAAACATCAGGCAAAGGCGCTTGAGGCTGTGAAGCTTGAGAAGATGAATCTTGAGAGCGTGAAGCTTGAAAACGTAAAGCTTGAATGTCTGCTTTAAGCTTGGTCCAGCGCTGCTTCCACGGAGCAAATTGGGTTGAGCGATCGCTAGAAGAATCCGTCACAGCACTAGAATCTGAGGTGTTAAAATCTGGAGCGCTAGCAGGTGTCTCTGGTCTTTCAGCTACTGGCGATCGAGGCACTGCAAACGTTTCAACCCAGTGAGGCTCTTCCTCGCCGAGGCGCTGCCCATACACCTGCACCTGTTGAATTGACGACACTGCTAAACGGAGAATGCCCCGTCGCACAAACGCTACCAATGTTTGGGCATTCAACGGACGAGCCGCATTGAGAACCACATGGAGACAATCCACTTCAACAAACGTCTCTGCTGTTACGCCCTGTGGCTCTAGCGCGGCATTAATGAGTGTTGCGATCGCCTGTGGATCACCCTGTTTTGCAAGTTCAAGTAGATGCGGCTGAGTCATGGCAGAGCACCAAGGGGGAAATTTTGACTCGACAAATCATTTAGCATCAGGATACTCGCAAACCGACGATCGGGCACAAAGTCAACGAAGCCCCCAGCAAGACTCTCACCGTGTTTCAGAACAGTTCTTTGGGCAAACCTTGTTATCGTCTAGAGACTACAGTAGGGACGTTACACCTAGCATCGCCATAGAATAAGTCCTCACCTCCTACCTCTCACCGTCTAAAGAGACTAGTAACCCATCTTTCAGTTGCCATTTCGCTCTACAATGCTTGGCAAGTTGACTCGCAACACCCGATCACCCTCTAACTCGACGTTCTTATGAGTATTGGATATCTCGCCCTCGTTCTCCACGCCCACCTACCTTTTGTTCGCCATCCCGAAAGCGACTACGTGCTGGAAGAAGAGTGGCTCTACGAAGCCATTACAGAAACCTATATTCCGCTCCTACAGGTTTTTGAGGGGTTAAAGCGAGACGGCGTTGACTTTAAGATCACCATGAGCATGACACCGCCGCTAGTGTCGATGTTGCTCGATCCGCTGCTGCAAGAACGCTATGACGAGCATTTAGCCCAGCTTGAAGAACTGGCAGAGATGGAAATCGATCGCAACGCACACAATGGACACCTTAAATACCTGGCGGAGTATTACGCCAAAGAGTTCAACCAGGTGCGGCAGATGTGGGAGAAGTACGATCGCAACCTTATCAAAGCCTTCAACCAGTTTGCCGAGTCCAATAATCTTGAAATCATCACCTGCGGCGCAACGCACGGCTACTTCCCCTTAATGAAGATGTACCCGCAAGCCGTGTGGGCGCAGATCAAAGTTGCCTGCGAACATTATGAGGAGACGTTTGGACGCGCTCCGAAGGGCATCTGGCTACCCGAATGTGCCTACTATGAAGGGGTTGAGCGGATGCTGGCGGATGCTGGCTTGCGCTACTTTCTCACCGATGGACATGGCATTCTCTACGCTCGTCCCCGTCCCCGTTTTGGCACCTATGCGCCCATCTTCACCCCTACTGGCGTGGCTGCCTTTGGGCGCGATCACGAATCGTCGCAGCAGGTTTGGTCGTCGGAAGTGGGCTATCCCGGTGCTAGCGAATATCGTGAGTTCTACCGCGATTTAGGCTGGGATGCCGAGTACGAATACATTAAGCCTTACGTGATGCCCAACGGGCAGCGTAAGAATGTGGGTATTAAATATCACAAAATTACTGGAAAAGGTCTAGGGCTGGGCGACAAGCAACTCTACGATCCCTACTGGGCACGCGAAAAAGCAGCAGAGAATGCTGGCAACTTTGCCTATAATCGGGAGCGCCAGGTTGAGCATCTTTACGGCATGATGCAGCGCAAGCCCATCATTGTCTCGCCGTACGATGCCGAATTGTTTGGGCATTGGTGGTACGAAGGTCCCTGGTTTATCGACTATCTGTTCCGCAAGGCGTGGTTTGACCAGGGCACCTTTGAGATGACGCATCTGGCAGATTACTTGCAAGGAAATCAAACCCAGCAGGTATCCCACCCCTCTCAATCAAGCTGGGGGTACAAGGGGTTTCACGAGTACTGGCTGAATGAAACCAACTCCTGGATTTATCCCCACCTGCACAAAGCAACCGAGCGGATGATTGAACTGGCGAAAAATGAGCCAGAAGATGAACTGGGCTGGCGATCGCTTAACCAGGCAGCACGAGAACTACTGCTGGCACAGTCCTCTGACTGGGCATTCATCATGCGTACCGGCACAATGGTGCCCTATGCCGTACGCCGGACACGATCGCACTTAATGCGCTTTCACAAGCTCTACGAAGAAATTAAGCAGGGTAAAGTGGATGCTGGTTGGTTGGAGAAGGTCGAGGCGATCGACAACATCTTCCCCAACATTAACTACCGCGTCTATCGCCCCCTTTAGAACACCGCAGACGAGTTACTAGGCAAAGAACTTACTTTACTAGGCGAAGAACTCATCAGCCGGGACGTGAACGCCTTCTTTAATGAGGGTTATGCGGTCTTTGACAGGCGACCAGCCAAGCTGGCGTTCCGCTTTGGAGGAGTCGAAGACCGCCGCAAAACTGCGACCTTCCCAGTCGGCATAGCTGGGGAATGCGGCATGGGGGTCACGTCCGAGGCTCTTCACTGCCCATTTCACTAACGCTTCCGAATAGTTGCGCCAGCTAGCGGTGGGAATACGCCGTAGCTTTAAGCCAGCACGTTGCTCAAATTCATCCAGGTAGTCGTTCGCAGAAACCTGAGGTTCGCTAGTGAGGTTATAGGACTCGCCTTCAATACCAGGCACCGCGATCGCACGTGCCATTGCGTCAGCGACATCATCCACCAGGACGATCGGCAGTTTGCTGTTGCCATCACCCCACAGGCGGCACACGGAGTTGTAGGGCCAGGCTGCGATGCCCCAGTGATAGGGGTTTCCGCCGCGACCCAAAACCACACCGGGGCGGAAAATGATGACCGGTAAACCCTTTTCGCGCTGAAGCTGAAGTAAGATTCGTTCGTTTTCGACCTTCGATCGCGGATAGGGAGCCACCCGCAGCATCCCTTCATGGGGTTTTGTTGCCTCGGTAATCGTCCCAGCACCGTTGCCTGCGTAGTAGATAGCGATCGACGATGCATAGAATAATCGTTTCACACCATGCTCCAGGCAGAGTTCCGCGACCTTGCGCGTCGGCTCCACATCGGTTTTGAGATAGTCTTCCCAGGTTTTGCCATTGCCGCGTGCCAAATGGTAGACGTATTCAATGCCTTCTAGTGCTGCACTGACTGCGTTTGCGTCAGCAAAATCGCCTTTCGCCAGTTCAACACCCAGACTACGCAACGCGGGTGAACAGTTGTTAGGATCACGAGCGAGAATGCGAACCCCGTGCCCATCTTGCCGTAAGCGTTTCACCAGTGCCTGACCGATAAAACCAGTGCCACCAATGACTAGCACATTAGACTTCGGCACCTCCGTTGGAGCAGTCTGATGCAGCGCAAAGGCTTCTGTTTGAGGCTCTGGCAAATGGGTTTCACGGGCAATCCACTCGGCAAGGGCGATCGCGCCTTCTCCCAAAGATGGATCGATACGCTCATCAAGCTTGATAGTGCGGGTAGCGTAGAAACTTTCAACCGTCCGCGCAATGCTGTAAGAGAAGGGCGCAGAAACCTTTGATAGTCCCGCCTTAGAGAGGACAAAGTTCGCTAAGGTGCCAGTCGCTTGCGCCATAGAATCACGAGCAACCGTAGCAACCGTGGCGAAGCGATCGACATCGAGCAGATACGGCGTGTGTTCCTGGCAGGTATAAGTGTTGTTTTCAAAATCTACATGAGCCACCGCATTCGTGCCACGGACGTGGATGTAATGCTCTGGATAGCCGTCGATGAACGAAAACCGCAGTCGAATGCTAGTGTTGACCTTCCAGCCGCGCACTTCCCAACGGCGGTAAAACTCTAACCCACGGGGAAGATCAATGCGATCGTTTACGTCCACCGACAGCGAATCGGGTTGTCCAATCAGGTGAACCAGGTGCGTAAAGGAGTGCGGTGCCACTTCAAACAAAATATTCTTCGGTGTCTGGAGCATCCACGCACCGTAGGGTCCACCCGATAACTGCCCCAGCTCTTTGTTCCAGACAATATCAATCTGATCGACGCGACCGAGCCGCCCACTACGCAGATCCGCAACCAGCTTTTCGTAAACTGGGAAGTAGAGAAAATTATGGCTGACACCGATCGATCGCCCCGTCGTTTCAGCACGGCGGCGGAGTTCCTGACAGTCGCTGACCCGATGGCACAACGGCTTCTCAATAAAGGCAACGACCCCTGCTTCGACCACCTGCCAGCCTGTAGCAAAGTGGACATGAGGCGGCGTGAGAATGTGAACGGCATCCAGACGCTCTTCAGACAGCATCTTGCCGAGATCAGAGTAGACAGTTGGAATACCTTTTGACTGGGCAAATTGCTCTGCTAGCCGCGTGTTCAGGTCACAGATGGCACGCACTTCAACGTTGGGTAACTGACGCAGTGCCGCGAAGTGGTAGTCAGAAATGTAGCCTGCCCCAAGAAGCGCGACGGCGATTGGTTTGCTTTGTCCGTTACTGGCTGACATAGGCTATCTCCCTGTGATTTGAATGGTATTGGCGACGGGCGTTTGAGCACCCTTGTATTCAATAATTTCGTGCTGTCTGTGGAGCAGGCGATCGCCCGTAAACTTAATGACCCCAAAGGCTTCTGGAAACACGGACGCGCCACAGGACAAACCCCAAGGAATGCTTTCGCCCCAGGAAAAACCACGTTTACGTGTGCCCAGAATCGTTCGCAGTGCCGTCAGCGGATAGCGTCCCAAGACCAGGAGGGAAAGTCCAGCCGTGAGGGGTGTGAGAGCGATCGCACCCAATGGCACCAGTACGCCCCACAGCCAGGTGCGCCGGATCTCCTTCACAAACTTGCGTTCTGGCGGCGCACCATGCAGGCTAGAAACCTGAGCATAGGCGTACCCACAGCGCTTTGCTCGTTGCCACCACTGCGACAGCCGATGGATATTGGCATCGTGCAGAGTACTGTCGTGATCGATCCGCAGAATAGCGCCATTTGCCTGTCGCAAGCGGACACTCAGTTCATCGTCTTCAGCCGCAATCACACCACTGTTGTAGCCACCAACGGCTGCGAAGGTACTGGCACGAAGCATCACGTCACCGCCAAAATGAGTGGTTTCGCCAACGTGACCCATCCGCCACTCGACATCACAAATCCGGTTATAGGGACTGCGATCGGGATAGCGTTCGCGTCGCCAGCCACAAACAGCAACGACCGTAGGATTCTGATCTAACGCGATCGCGGCTGCTTCAAGCCAACCAGCCACAACTTCGCAGTCACCGTCGATAAATTGGACGTACTCAATTTGAGGGGACTGCTTACGTAGCTGCTCAAAGCCAGCATTACGGGCACGGGCGGCTGTAAAAGGAAGGGACAAATCGAGATTGACGACCGTTACGCCGCGATCGCGGGCTGCCTCACAACTTCCATCCGTCGAGCCAGAGTCCACATACACGACGGGACGCAAGCCATCCACGACCGAATCCAGACTGCGAACCAGGCGATCGCCTTCGTTCCGCCCAATCACCACGACTCCAACCGTTTGTGAGCTAGTCACACACCCTCCTGCCAACACCAGCATTTACCATTGCAAGGCTCCATCGTTGTCCCATTGTGCCCAGTCAGTATTTCAGACTATGCCCCTTAACTTTGCAGAGGATGATTAAGGGTAGAGTGCCCAAAACGAACACTGTGTTCACTCCAAGTTTACAAGCTTGCCTCAACCTGCTTGCTGCCTTCCAGTACAACACAGAACTCGGCAGGGTTAAAGCCAGACGTTGCTTAAGAACGCAAAATTATCAGTACATACTGAATTGTGAAGCAATGGTTAAGGACTGCTGACCGCTAATTCGTAACTGCCTCTGGTTCTGCCGTATCTTGCGTCGGGTGGAAATAGTCGTAGATTTGCTGCGCCAGACGAGGACCAATGCCGGGAACGGTGGCAATTTGGGTCGGTGTTGCCTCACGCACATAGTCGATCGACCGAAACGTAGCCAGCAGTTGCTTTTGGCGATGGTGCCCCAGCCCAGGGATTTCATCGAGACGCGATCGTCGCATGCGTTCGCTGCGCTGCTGACGGTGGAAGCTCACGGCAAAACGGTGAGCCTCATCGCGTAACCGACGCAATACTTGCACTCCCGGTTGCTCTGCCTCCGTTTTCAGTGGGAACGATTCTCCCGGTAGAAAAATTTCTTCTCGCTGTTTGGCAAGGCTGACGACTTTAACATCGTCCAGCAAGTTGAGTTCTCGCAAAACCGCTACGACCGCCGAAAGCTGCCCCTTGCCGCCGTCAATCATCACCAAATCTGGAAAATCAGCCGTCGCTGACACATGGCGACTCAGGACAGAATCCTGCTCTGCTTTCACCAACTCGCCTTTCTCTTTAAGCGCGGCATACTTACGAAAGCGACGACGGATCACCTCTGCCATGCTGGCAAAGTCGTCGGAGTGTCCCGATACCACAGTCGGCGTTTTGATTTTGTAATGGCGATAGTGCTGTTTGGCGGGTAGCCCGTCTATAAAGACAACCTGCGACGCAACGGCATCGGAACCCTGGATATGCGAAATGTCATAGCCTTCAATGCGACGCGGTAGTTCGGGTAGATCCAGGATAGTGGCAAGGTCAAGCATTGCCTGAGCATTGCGATCGGCAAACCGTTGTGTCCGTGCCAGCTCGTAGCCAGCATTGCGCTCCACCATCTCGATCATCTCAGCTTTGACCTGACGTTGCGGGGTGACGATCGCCACTTTGCGTCCCTTCGTCTGGCTCAAAAACTCTGCCAGCATCTCACCTTCGGGCAAGTCATGCTGCACCATAATCTCAGCGGGAATTTCGACCGCATCCACCGTTTGGTAATGTTCCTCAAGGACGCGCTGAAGGATGGCTCCTGGTGAACCGGATTGGGCATCGGCAACAAAGCCTAAACGTCCGACCAGTCGCCCTGCACGAATTTGAAAAAGCTGCACACAGGCGTATTGGTCATCAGCCGCAAGGGCGATCGCATCCCGCGAAATGGTATCGTCCGCCATCGAAACCTTCTGGTCAGCGCCCAACAACTTCAGCCCAGCAATCTGATCGCGAATTTTTGCTGCTTGCTCAAAGTTCAGCGCTTCTGCCGCCTTTTCCATTTGCACCGTCAAAACATCCGAGAGTTCGCGCGATCGCCCCTGGAAGATCATCGCGACCTTTTGCACAATCTTGTGGTACTCCTCAGGCGTAACCAATGCCTGACACACACCAGGGCAGCGACCAATATCGTAGTTCAGGCAGGGACGATCGCGAAACAACGGTTGGGGACGTTGCCTCAAGGGAAAGATCCGCTTGACCAGATGCAGTGTTTGCCGCAGCAGCCCGGTATCGACATAGGGACCATAGTAGCGGTCTTTTTCCTTGCCAAGCCGCCGCCTGCGCGTGATAAAGATGCGGGGATACGGCTCTGACCAGGTGATGCAGAGATAAGGATACTTTTTGTCGTCTTTCAGCAGCACATTGAAATGAGGCTGGTGCTGCTTGACCAGATTGGCTTCTAGCGCCAATGCTTCGGCTTCGGTATCCGTAACAATAAACTCGATTTCTGCAACCTGCTTGACCATCAACGCAATGCGAGGACTCAGCCCCTGGCTATCGCGGAAGTAAGAGCGGACGCGCGATCGCAGCTTTTTTGATTTACCAATATAGAGAATTTGATCATTCGCATCGCGCATATAGTAAACGCCCGACTCCGCTGGAATTTCTTTGAGGCGACTTTCCAGGCGATCTGGATCTTTAACCAGGGTCAGAACTTTTGCAGAGGTCACAAGCAATGGTTATAGATGAGACTTCATCTCTAGTTTAAATGAATCTATCGAGACTTCAAACGCAACTAAGGTCGATCGCCTCCGTAATTGCTAAGATTGCAGTGTATCTAATTAAACACCTGTACACTGATTGTTGTCATATGACGCTCGAAGAGTTTGAATCACAAACCCGTGAAGAACTAGAACAAGCCCTCAACCAGCTTCAAGCTGCAACCTTGCTGATTGCGGAGCTTTCCGCTCAGGTTTCCCAAGCAGGTAACACCATGCAAGCCCTCAGCCTACGAGTCGAAGCCTTTGTTTCTCAACAAAAAGGTCAATAATGACTGGTAAGCGTTCTGCTTGAAGCGTTCTTTAGCATGGCGATCGAGAAAAAGCTGGCTTTGGTAGAACGGCTTATGGAAGGTTGAGGTACTTTAGTTCGTCATGAATTGCTTGCTGAATTTGGGGCAGCACCACCGGCTTAACCAAATATTGCCGTGCACCTAACGCTAAAGCACGCTGTCGATCGGACTGGAAAGCAAACGCCGAAACAACAATAATGGGTGTCTGTGACCATTCTGAGGCTTGTTGAGCCTGCTCGAGTAGCGTAAAGCCATCGACATCTGGCAGCTTTAGATCTAACAGAACTAGATGCGGTCGAAACTGTGCCATTACGTCACCAAAGGTTGCGCCATGGGAAAGAACACGCACACAATAGCCACAATGCCCCAAAAAATCATGCATCAGTTGACGACTGATGTCGTTGTCTTCAATCAGTAAGATGCGGATACTGGAGTCTAACTGGGACATCGGAGCAGCAATCATTGTATGCATAAGTTCGAGTTACGTTGTAAGCAGCTACGCGCCACTGCTGCGCTTGCACGGCGCTTAAACACAAATATTTCGCGTGCCATGTAGCACTCCGCGAATCGCTCTAGCTCTTGAAATTAATACGTTTAAACTTTTGCAGCCTCAACAAGTGAACGCATCAAGTAGCTTTTAACATCCTTCAGATTATTAGACATACATTAAATTGAGAGTTTCGTCTGCGATCGAGATCACTCAGTAATGGTTCCCAAAGATCTGTGTTCATCGTAACTCGTAGTGAGGGTCGTCAGTTGAAAGAGCGCCCTTTTTGTCAAACGTACTCTGGCGTTGGGGTGGAAACGCAGACGTAAGTTGGCTTCAGGCGATCGCGGGTTCTGGTAACGCACCTTGCATCCGACCAAGCCAGTTGAGCAAACTATCAAGCTGCTGTTCTGCCTTCAACGCGCCCAGTCCTCGCACTGTCACCTTCCCTGGCGTATAGACAAAGCGCGAATGTAAGTGATCTGGCAGATTAGCTTTGAGTAGATTCCAGGCGGGTTCTGCCATCGGTGTTTCCAGCATAATATGCTGGGTGCCATCAGGTTTGATGCGAGAGAAACCGCACTTTTTAGCCACTTGCTTGAGTTCCACAATGCGGATGAGCTGAAGGGCAGCAGCGGGGATGGCACCATAGCGATCGCTCCAGTCGGCGGCGATCTGCGTCAATTCTTGCTTACCATCGGCAGAGGCAACGGCACGATAGGCACTCATTTTTTGATCGAGATCAGGGATGTAATCAGCCGGAATGAACGCAGTCAGGTTGAGGTCAATCTGAGTATCATCGACGGTGGGGATTTCCTGCCCACGAATTTCGCCGATCGCTTCTTCCAGCATTTCAATGTAAAGGTCAAAGCCGATCGCGTCCAGTTGTCCCGATTGTTCTGCACCTAGCAGGTTGCCCACACCGCGAATTTCCATATCCCGCACCGCGAGTTGATAACCAGAGCCAAGCTGCGCGAATTCTTGAATGGCTCGTAAACGCTGACGGGCGGTATCCGTTAGCTGGCTTTGCTTGGGGTAAAACAGCCATGCGTGCGCCTGAATGCCTGCCCGTCCGACTCGTCCCCGTAACTGATACAACTGCGACAACCCAAACCGCTGCGCATCTTCGATCAAAATGGTGTTGACGCGGGGAAGATCCAGCCCCGATTCGATAATGGTGGTGCAGAGGAGAATATCGGCTTCGCCTTCGCTGAAGGTCAGCATGGTCGTTTCGAGTTCAGCTTCGGGCATCTGCCCATGGGCGATCGCAATCCGAATCCCCGGTATCATTTCACGGATGCGCGTGCCGATTTCTTCGATGCCTTCTACACGGGGCACCACGTAGAAGATTTGCCCACCGCGATCGAGTTCTTGCCGCATAGCGGTACGCATCACTTCAGGGTCGAAGGGCGACAGATGAGTCTTAATGGGACGACGAGAGGGGGGCGGAGTCGTGATCAGGCTCATCTCACGCACACCCGACAGCGCCATGTAGAGGGTACGCGGAATCGGTGTGGCGCTTAACGTGAGGACATCCACCTGCGTTCTCAGGGATTTGATTTTTTCTTTCTGATTCACCCCAAAGCGCTGCTCTTCATCCACCACGAGCAAGCCTAAATCCTTTGGCTGTACGTCTTTGCTAAGTAACTGATGGGTGCCAACGACAATATCCAGTTCACCTGTTTTGAGACGTTGAATAATGTCTTTGCGCTCCTGCGGAGACCGAAAGCGGTTGAGCAAGCCGATTTGAATAGGGTAGGGCGCAAACCGTTCTTTCAGCGTGTGGTAGTGCTGCTGGGTAAGAATGGTCGTGGGAGCCAGCATGGCAACCTGCTTGCCAGCTGTCACCGCTTTGAAAATAGCGCGAATGGCAACCTCTGTTTTACCAAAACCGACATCGCCACAGACGAGCCGATCCATGGGGCGATCGCTCTGCATATCCTGCTTGACATCCTGCGTTGCCTTCAGTTGGTCGGGCGTAGGCTGGTAGGGAAATGACTCTTCCATTTCCTCCTGCCAGGGCATATCAACGGGGTAGGTAAAGCCTGTTTGCTGTGCCCGTTGCGCGTAAAGCTGAAGCAAGTCCACTGCCACTTTTTTGATGGCTTTGCGAACCTTGCTCTTTGTTCGTTCCCAGGCTTTGCTGGACATTTTGTTGAGTTCAGGCGTGGTGTCGCCTGCCCCCCGAAAGCGAGAGAGCGAACTAAGCTGATCGGCTGCTACCCGCAGCAAACCATCGGCGTACTGCAAGACCAAATACTCGCGGGTTTCGTGGTTTAGCGTCAGGCTTTCAAGCTTGAGGAAGCGACCCACGCCATGATTTTTGTGTACGACGTAATCGCCAGGACGCAGCTTGTTGGGATCGACCTGTTTAGACGCAGCCCGCCTACGTTTGCGAACATAGCTGGGCGTTGCCAGAGAATGCTGCCCAAAAAATTCGCGATCGGTCACCACCACCAACCGGAACGTGGGCAGAATGAAGCCTTCGAGTTCTGCCAAGCCAGAGTACTTCACCGCAACCGGAACGTGCTGCACCTGGAGCTTGTCGATCGCCAGAAAATCGCGCGGATTCGGGATAAACTGCGCTGGACAATCGTGTTCTTGCAGCAATGACACCGATCGCGACGGTTGTGCCGACACCAGCCAAATCGAAAAGCCCCGATCGCGCTCATCCCGCAAGGTTTCCGCCAGTCTGCCAAACTGATGGGGAATTGCAGGCACCGATCGACTCGCCAAATTAATCGGAGCCGCACCTTTATCCTGCGCGGTACGCACCTTCGGCTCCTCCGCCAGTTCTGACAAATAGAGGCGATCGAACAGTTCGACCTCTGCCAACGACTCTGCAAATGTTCGATGAATTTGCGGTAACTTCTGACTCCCAAATTCCCCATACTGCTCTTCCGCGTGCTCGAACCAGCGATCGCCATGTGCTTCCGACTGGTCAGGTTCGTCGATCGCAATGAGCGTGTTTTCGGGCAAATAATCTAGCAGCGACGCAGGTTTGTCAAACGCAAGACCCAAAAAGCGACGGGAGCCTTCCGGCATTAGCCCCTGGTCAAACTTCTCCTGCTCTTCTTCCGACAAAAACGCTGTTATGGCATCGGCTTTACTGCCTGTGAGCGCGGTTTGAATGATGGGCGCAAAGTTTGTGGGCGTGAGAACAAGTTGCTCAATGCGATCGAGCGATCGCTGTGTTGCCGGGTCAAACTCTCGAATTTGATCCAACTCATCGCCAAAAAGCTCTAACCGCATCGGCAACTCAGACGCAACTGGAAACACGTCAATAATGTCTCCCCGCCGACTCCACTGCCCTTCTGTCTCGACCAGCGGGACGCGATCGTAGCCCAGCCGCGCCAGTTCATGCCCTAATGTCTCCAGGTCCAACTCTGCGCCCCGCTTCAGCGTTAAGCAGTAGGGCTTAAAGGCAGAGACAGGCGGCAAATGAGGCTGAAGGGCACGTTCGGTGGTGACGATCGCTAGGGGCAAGTGAGGAGTGAGGAGTGAGGGGGAAGGGGTAAGAGTTTTAAGTTTTGAGTGGCTCTCTTTTGCGTCCTCTTGCTCGTCTGCTTCTATTTCTTCCTGACTCCTCTCCCCTCTCCCCTCTCCCCTTACCAAATCCGCCAACACCTGCAACTGCCCCCACACCATCTCCGATTCAGAATCAAATGGCTCGTAGGGTGATGACTCGGATGTGGGGTAGAAGTGAACGGTTTGCCAGCCCATTGCGTCGAGTTGGGCAGTCCAGCGTCCGGCTTCTTCGAGCGTGGCGGTGACGACCAGCAGGTTGCGGGACTGCGCCTGCGCCAGTGCAGAACTGACCAATCCTTTGGGCAACCGTGCCAAGCCGTTTAACTTCAGGTGTTGATGCTGCTGAAGTTTGGCTAAGAGTTCGGTGGTGAGGGGCGATCGCCCCAGCGCACGAGTGATGGAAGAAAACGCCATGTTGAAGCTATGCAGTCTAGTGAGAAGAGTTACTTATCTTCATCATAGAAGGCTTATTGCATGGCTTCGGTTTTGAGTCGAGCGATCGCCCGTTCTGAGTCGATCGCACGCTTAAAGACACTAAGCTACAAATCCTCTGGTTTTAGCCCTGTGCGTTTGGCAATTCGCGCCAACATTTTTGGACCAATTTCCTCACCGTCGTGAAAGGCAAAAACAACCTTTGCCCAATCTGGACGCGACAGGACTCTATGAGAGCCGCCTGTGCGCTCAATGCTCCAACCAATGCGTAACAAAGCTGCCAACACTTGCTTTGCTTTGACAGACTTCCACTGTCTCATGCTGCCAGAAACGCAACGTGATCAAACTTGGCTGCGCTGTCACCATGTTCAAGGCGATCAGCCAGAACACGAAGCGCTAATGCTTTGACTCGTACCACTGCATCTTCACGACTCTGCCCATAAACAAGCACTCCTGGCAGGTCTACCACCTCCGCAAGCCAGCGCCCGTCTTCTTCTTGTTCAAGCTCAATGGTCAGATCCATAAACTTTTCCGCTAGTACGACTAGTCCCAACCGAAAGAATGTGCAGAAATCGATCGCTGCTTCAAGCTTACCTGTTATGCAAACAGTCGGCTCAACCGAGAGATCGCGATCGCCACCACACCGACTCACCGCTTGGGTTTCCTAACGACAATTCAATCTATGGTGAGGGGCGATCGCCCCAGCGCACGAGTGATAGAAGAAAACGCCATTTTGAAACCGCGAAGCCTGTCGAGAAGAGTTACCTATCTTCATGATAAAGGGCTTGTCGCATGGCTTCAGTTTTGAGTGAAGCGATCGCCACTAAATCTGTAGCTGCACTCCACAATGGCTTGACTACCCCTCTCGACCGAAATATCTAGCACAGTGTTGGCTGACTTATGGTTTTTAACTAAGACTCAGCTAGAAAACCTTTTTGAAGTACATTATTGACCACTTCCAGCCATAGCTCATGATCACGATCAATGCGTCCAGCAAGGTCATAAACTTGAATCTTTGGTACTTCGGCTATAAAGACTGGTAGGTGCTGCCCGACATTGTGCGACTGGTGCATTAAATCTGCTCCGCTTTCCCGCTCTCCCTCAGCAATAAGTACAGCAGCTTGTTCATCCAATTCTTGTGCTCGTTTTGCGTCCTCCTCTGACCACACAGCAGGTGGTACATACAGAGGAATACGGTGAGCGGCTGGATCTCGAAACTCTCGAATGTCCTTGTACCATGCGTGGGCTGGCTTTAGCAGAGTACACAGTGATTCTAAATTATGTTTTCGGAGTAGTTTTAGAAAATCTGCCTTGACCAACCCTATAAGCTTCCGATGCTCACCATTGTTTTCGTCAATCTTATCTATCAGTCCGTGTTGATAAGCTAAAGCCCAAGCCAAATTATCGAGAGAGCCTGCAAGGTTAAGATAATAAGCATTCAGAAAAAGCGTCAGCTTGATCACAAGATAATGATTAAGCGGCTCATTAGATTTACCCATCTCACTGTCGAAGCTTAGAATAGCTTCTTCCATCATCCCCAGTCTGATTATTAGCCCACGTTGAATATGTTTTTTGGCATCTTCGCACAAATTATGGCGCAACCTCAAAATGACAAGCTCTCGAAGCCTGTCATGAGACTGCATAAAATCATCGCACCGAATCTTTCCAAACATTGACAGGGAGCTAATGAATAACTGATGAATACGCTATTAACATGATACAACTACCGATAAGCTAATCGGGTATGAGAACAACACCGAAAGAATGTTGAGAGACCTGCTTTACACACTCCACTCCAACATTATATTAGATGCATTCACTAAGTATCAAAAATACCTTGTTTGAAGCCGAATAACTCAAGTGAAATAGCCATCCATTTCGGCTTGTGGTAAACACTATCCGGATTGCCTTCGTCATCTACGCTGTTTAACTCTAGACTCGAATCATTATGCATCAAATCAAAGGCTTCATTTGCTGTCGGTACTATGACTAAGGTGTGTTGAGGATCAAGTCGTAAACTCTTTGTTTGAATACGCCATTCGCGTTCCCAAGTAAAATCAATTCCAGAAATAGGATCATACTGAACATGTCTGTAACGTAAATGTTCTGGCAGCAGATCAAAATCAGACTTCGATTGATAAATAACGGGACGACCCCCTTTAGCAAATAGCCATTCTTTTGGCACTGCAATCCCGTATGGTTCGTATCTTGTATGTTCGGTAGGGTTTGAAGCTAGCTCCACCATTGAAAACATAGCGACTAATTCACTGATGGGTGATTCTGTAAAACAAATGCATTCATAGGCTCCTTTAATATTTTGAGATGACCCACATAGGGTTTCTTCCATCAATATCTTAGTGAGTGTAGATAAAGCACCAGAACCTAGATCCATAGTGTGATTGTTGCATCTAATGGAAACTCTCTGATTGGTCGCGCGCGTGAAATGGAAAAGCAGGTTTCCGAGATCGCGGCGTACTAATTGAAGTCTATTGACAAGTTTATGTTGTTTCATAATCTCGCTCTGTACCTCAAATCATATTAGCCAACGAGCACAATAGCAGTTCGCTGTCGGTTGGGTTAAGTCTTATCATCTCTGCCTACAAATTATTAAGTGCAGCGGAACCCAGCAGCATCCGATCTCCCGATTGGTGACAAGCGCGATCGCTACACTGGAGTCATCGTCCATCAGATTAAACGCATGACTAAAGCACAGGCGATCGAAGCAGTGTATCGGGGTGTCGGTGAAATGATAGGAAATACGAGGCTATTATTGCTTTAGGGCGATCCTAAAAATTGTGGCAGATGGAGTTGAGAGACTTATGCAGCCTGTGCAACAGCGAGTGTTAGAAGCATTACAACATCTATCTCCACTGGAGCAGCAAGAAGTTTTAGACTTTGCAGAATTTCTTGAAAGCAAGCGTGAGCGAACGGCAAACAACGAGCAAATAGACCCTACAGCCGTATCCTTTCTGGACGCTGCTAGGAAATACGTTGGTTGTTTAGAAGGTGGTCCAGCCGACTTGTCAACCAACAAGATGCATATGGAAGGCTTTGGTGACGCATGAGGCGACGGGTTTTACTGGACACAGGACCATTAGTTGCCTTCCTTAAACCTCAAGATCAGTTTTATCGCTGGGTGACAACTGAACTGGCAACGATCCAACCGCCCTTACTCATCTGTGAGGCGGTCATTGCCGAAGCCTGTTTTTTGCTCCGTAACACCTATGCAGGCGAAGAAACGGTGCTTTCCTTGATTGCAGATGCCTATATTCAACTTCCTTTTCAGTTAGAGGCAGAGATTACCGCTGTTAGGCAGCTTATGACTGGCTATCGATCAGTACCCATATCTTTAGCTGATGCATGTTTGGTACGGATGTCAGAGCAGTACAACAACAGCCTGTTGCTAACGCTCGATAGTGATTTTCAAATTTATCGCAAGCATCGAAAGCAGATCATTCCAGTGCTGATGCCACCTGTATGATTCTGTTCTAAACTTGGAGCGCTGAAAGCTGTAGATTGAGCATAGCGACTGGCTGATTGGAGATTGCTGTAGCGATCGTCTTGTTTAGGGAGAGAGTATCGCAAGGCAGTGCTTCAGCGCTAACTTGTGGAATATTGGTGGAGAGAGTAAGCAGACCAGAATCCCCAGAAAACCTTATGACGAACCCAGAAGCGTATCGCGTCGAGAAAGATTCGATGGGCGATCGGCAGATTCCTGACACCGCGTACTACGGCATTCAGACGCTGCGGGCGATCGAGAACTTTCCGATTAGTGGCTTGAAGCCTTTGCCAACCTATGTGGATGCCTGTGTGCTGATCAAGAAGGCAACCGCGATCGCCAATGGTGAGCTTGGCTGCATCACGCCCGAAATTAGTCAGGCGATCGTGCAGGCAGCGGATGAAGTGCTGAACGGGAAACTGCGCGATCAGTTCGTGGTGGATGTGTATCAGGCAGGTGCAGGCACGTCGCATCACATGAACGTGAATGAAGTGCTGGCAAATCGGGCGCT
>JBGTJW010000067.1:0-34840 GCA_041744955.1 Stenomitos sp.
CCCCCCCCCCCGACACGCATACTCCCATTGGGCTTCACTCGGCAAGCGATAGGTTTTGCCTAACCTTGCTGACAGCCGTTTGCAAAATTCTTGGGCATTGTCCCAACTCACCTGCTCAACCGGGCGGTTGTCCCCTTTGAAGTGTGATGGGTCGGAGTCGAGATCTCGGTCGCTAGGGTCATAACCTGCCACTACGCACTACTGTGCCTGGGTGACGGCATAGCGCCCTACTAAGAACTGTGGCACCTTCACCCGATGTTGCGGTCGTTCCCTATCCCCACTTTCTGGTTCCGATGCCGATGCACCCATCAGAAACTCGCCTGCTGGTATCAACATCAGCGTCAGCGACACACCATTACCCAGGGTTTTGGTATAGCTCTTGTTGGTGCGCTTGTAGCGGTAAAAGGTCAAATGATTCGCAAGGGGAGCAGAAGAGCTAGCCACAGGATCAGCAGTTTAGCAAAGGGTATCTCTAGACTACCCGACCCTGAAAAGGGTGAAGTGTTGGGTAGCGAGGACTTTTGCCCTCAAAACTGAGACCATCTACGCTCATTGCCAGGGCAGCCGCAAGGTTTGAGGCGGTGCGATCGTCACATCCACTGCCTGTATGTCCGGCGCGATCGCTTGCGATAGCAACTGCTTCAGTGCCGGGCTCAAGCTCATACCAAGCTTGAGCTTCAGGAGGTCATTGGTAGCCAGCTCGTCCAACGTTTGATACGTCAGTTGATACTCCAAGATGGAGACCACTTCTTCGAGCCATTCATCGGGTAATTGGCCTCTTAAATCGCGACGAATCTGGACAATGGCAGGGTGGGCGTTGGTGAACATAGGCTTCCTTAAACAGTGATGTGTAGCGGCGCAAAGCGGTGATGTGTCGGTGATGTGAAGGCTGCTGTCTAAGGTGCTGTGTGACCGCTGTGACAGCATACAGCACTAGCTGTAGACTCTACTGCGTCTAGGTTTCAGCCCAGCGCACCCATGCCGCCTTGGAGTTGAGGGGTGAGAAGGTTTCGATCAGGTGCAACGCGATCAATTCCAACAGCAACGCCTGTACCTGCTCACTGTTTAAGCCTTGATTGCGGCCCCAATTTTGCCGCACGTCCCGCACCGCGATTGACCCTTTCTTGCGGAGATACAATGCGAGACTTTTGAGCTGACCAGCGGGCAGTGCCTCTATGGGACTAGGCTTTGACGTTGGTGCCGGCTCTGGTGCGTCAGCTTGCCAGCAGTCCTGTAGCCAGTTGTTCACCTGAGCGCGAAAATCAAACGGTGGTGCTTGTTGCGGTGGGGGCATGGCTGGCTGATGGTTTTGACTGTGCAGTGATGACCAAACGGTAAAGTCGGTGATTTTGCGCTCAATCTGCGGCAGTGCTACCAGCAACCACTCCGCATGACCCGGCAGCTTCAATTTGCCTTGACCACTGGAGACCGGCTTGCGCGTGGTGGGGTGAATGGTGGGGATGAGTTCCAATTCCAGCAGGGCGGCATCGCGCAAACGGGCAATGCCTTTCGCATCTCCCAGGGCGGATAACGTCCGATCGTGCGCGACAAACAAAGGTGGCATCAGCACCTTGCGACTATCACTCATGGCGGACTTGAAGAACTTACTCCCAATATCACCGGGCAGTCGGTCCGCCCAGTTCGTCATCTCTTCGGAGACCACGCTGGTAATCCGTTGCTGCTGCCGTAACGACTGCTGCCAGTCTTCTTCGGTCAAACCTGAGCGGTTGAACTCTTGATAGCGTCGCTCGATTTCGTCGAGGTACCACTGCAAGAACTCCGCAATCGCCGGGTAGTCCATCCCAGCACCGATATGCCGTATCCCTTTCCACTCGTGGTTGGCAGCATGAGGGTCCAGCAAAATCACCTGATGACCCGCCCGCACCTTTTCCATGACCAGATAACGCGCGGTCCAACTTTTCCCCGCACCCATGCCACCAAATAACAGCCCTGGATATTCGAGGAAGTTTTGCAGGTACGCCGTCGGGTCAGCTGTGGGCTCAGACGCGGGTGTGACCGGCATGGCTGACTGTCCCGACGCAGCCGTAACTGGTGGGGACGCTTGTGGCATTGCTGGCGACGTTACTGGTGGGACTTCCTGGTACTCGGCGTACTCATCGGGCAGATAGGGTGCCAACTGGGGATAAAACTTTTCGGCGGTTTGCAGTTGCGCCAACTGACTGTAGCCCTGTAAATCAGACCGCTGTTGAATCGCCTGTAGCTGGCTCTGCTGCAGTAGCGTTTGGCGCTCCCACTCCTGATACTGGCGACGGTAATCGCGCCGCGTTTGGGTGAGCCACCAGGCTGACACGCAAAGACCTGTGCCCATCAAGGACAGCGGAATTTTGCGATAGGCTGCCTGATAGGTGAGTTGCGTGCCCAGCAAACGAAACGTCTCTGGTTGATGCAGGTAGCCACTGACCGCGAGCGCAGTACTGGTCACTCCAGCGGCTAAGAGACCGACAATCTGGGGGAGATACGGGTCTTTCACTTCCACACCTCCTGCACCTGCTGCTGCACTTGCTGTTGCACTTGCTGACCAGTATGGGCGAGCTGGTCAAACCAGCCCGTGAAGATGGCAACAGCGAGAGCAATCGCGATGGCTAACAAACGGGCACTACGAGATAGATAGGCAGGCAACGCCAGGGACAGGATACAGGCGATCGCGCCAATCCAATAGAAGGGCAGCAGCGCTGTTATCCACCGGGCGATCAAGGTGATGGTGATACCCAGGGCAAACAGCCCCGTGAAGCGGCTGATGCCTTCCAGGGCGTAGTCGATGCGATCCGGTTCGGGTGCGTCCTCTGGCTCGTAGTAGCCATCGGATGGTGGGAGCATCAGGGGTGAGTCGTAGGGGTCAAACATAGTTCACCTCACACCCGAAAGAAGTCTTTGACACCATGCCAGAAGCCTTTCCCAGGCTTGCCAGTGGTGCCATAGGTCAGTAGTTCTTTGCGGGTTTCGGCCTGTCGCCGCAACGCTTCCTGCACTTGCAGCTGACGCTGTGCCTGGGGCACTTTCTCACCGATCGCTTTCGCGCGGTTTTGGTGTCGCAAGTGAATTAACTTGACCGCGCTCTGGAAGTCCAACCGGTTCAAGTCATACTCCGAGCGGTATTCGGCTTCGAGCTTCTGCATCCCATGTCCCGCTTTCTGATTCAGCAGTTGCAGGTGTTTGTCGTAGCCTTTGCTCAGGAGCCACGCATCGAGCAGGCTTTTGTCGATTTGCTTAGAGCCTTTTTCAACCTGCTTCAGCACGCGTTGGACAAACTGCTCGTACTCGACTTGACCGTCGATGAGTGTGGTGAAATGCTTTTCCAGGATGGGCAGTACGTCCTTCAGTCGCGTCATGGCGGTGGCGCGATCCGCAAACAAAGCCAGTTCGTGGTCACTCATCTGCGGTAAGCGTGCTAGGTCAATGCCGAAGTAGCGGTTGGCGCGTTCGGTCAGTGCGCCAGCATGGGGCAGGATGTGTGACTGTAGACCCTTGGGACCGCTGTTGTAGCCTTTGGCTCTTGGTGCGGACATTAGTGACACTCCTTAGTTTCAGAAGACCAGAACAGGAAGCTGCTGCGTTGGGTATCGCAGAGGGGGGAGCGCGGTACGACCACGACCCGCTGACCAGAGGACCCAGCCAGAAAACCGAGGCCGTAACCAAGCAACACAACGCCTAGCACGGCTACAAGACCAAGCAGCACAGTGTTGAGCGGATCACGATCGGTGTTGATGCGTTCAGCGGGTGTTTGCGCTTGCGCCAGTGCTGTTTCGAGTGGGGTAAAGGTGGTGCTGCCGTCTGGTTGCTGTTGCACCACATAGGGCGTGCCAGACTGATCTGACCAGACAACCAGTTTGGCGGCTGCAGCAGGCGGTAAGACTTTAGGGTTGAGCATAGGTGGAGACTCCAAGAAAGTTACTCGCTAGCCAACCGGTCTGACCCCGCCACCGCACGGGCACCCACACGACACCGTCTTGCTGGACGCGGCGTTCGGACGACAGTTCTACCAGGTCACCGTGCATGAGTACGCCTAAGACAGGACTCTGTAAGCTGGGCGCGGCGCGGAAGTTGGCGGCTATGCCAGGGCTGCGGATGTGGGCGATCGGTAGCGTTGCCGCATCACCAGGCAGCGCTGCCACGGGTGTCGCTGTCGCCAGCGGTAAAGCCTCTAGAGGCGGTTTTGCAGCGGTTTCGGGCGGTTGTGTGATAGCATCCTGCTGGGATGCTACTGACGGGGTTGGTAGCGGCGAGGCGAAAGGTGTAGCGGTGGGACTGGCGGCGGTTGTGGCTGGTAGCTGCTGTTGCGAGAAACCGAAGCCGAACATTAATAGCGGAATCGTCAGCAAGCCGAACGCGATCGGCAAGCCCCAACTCTTAGAGGCTGGCGGCTGGGGCGGTGGCACCGGGTTGAGGGTGAAAAACTGCCCTTCACCGGGCACAGGTTTTGTCATGATGGGAGTTACTCCTGGTTGGAAGGTTGGGAGTCCAGAGCCAGCGGTTTACTTTGGATGGTGAGCGCTGGCTTCTGTTGTTGAGGGGTTAGGGGCAGCCGTCGGTGTGTTGGCTCTCAAGAGCGCCCAAGCGAGCACCATGAGCATGATTGACAGCAGCAATCGTGTCAGGCGTCCGCTGGAGGCTTTCCCAGGTTTTGCAGGGTAGTGAGCGATTGCTGTAAGCTTTGTGTCTCCTGGCTTTGCGCTGTGGCCAGCATCGCGGTGCGTTCGCGGTAGAGCCGTGCTTCCAGCTTGAATTCGGTGGCTTTCTCGGCGATCGCAGTCTTCGCTTGCTGGGTCTGTTGCAGCTTGTGTTCCCGCACTCGGATATCGCGCTGCATCTCTGCGGTCAGCACATCAGCAGTTTCAAGAAACTGGGCGGCGATCGCCAACGGGTCATCAAAGGCAATGACTTCGCTTTGTCGGAGTGATTCCAGACTATAGGTCTGTGGCAGTTCTGGCTGCGAGAGGACGATTTGGTGATTGCCAATCTCAACAGTGACAACCTGCTTTTCGGTCTCAACTGGCGCTGATTCAACGGCTTTAGACTTCTCACCCATGTGCGCCATCATCATTTCCCGCTCGTCATCGGAGAAGTAGCGGGTGCCGTCGATTACTGCTCCAAGCTCGTCAGCACAGTCAGAACAAGCTTTTTCATACCAGCGTTGAACGGTTCGTTTGTCGCGATCGGTTTGCAGTGCAATGGTTCTTAGGGTGTGCGATCGTAGGCTGCTTTGTGGCATGGTGTCGTACCTCAAACAAGTATGTGTCGTAGGGATGTCGTACCCATGTCGTAGTGGTTGTCATGAGGTCGTTGTACTCATGTCATAGCGACGACAAAATTAAACTAGCACAATCTGTATCAACCTGTAGCTTAATTGGGCTGTTTATGGGTCATAATTGTGTCAAACGATCACCTAGGGGGTTTCGTATGTATCATCAAAGCAACAACGACGCACAAGATGCTGTGAGTAAACGAATCCACGTCACGCTTCCAGATGGAGTTTTCCTTAAGCTCGAAACATGGGCTGATTCGGAGGCTCGTCCTGTGGCCAATCTCGCAGCTTATCTGCTGCAAAAAGTCATAGAGGAGGCAGAAGAGCAAGGCAAAATTCCCGCTGCCAAAACAACAAAGGCTAACTGAGGGCGATCGCCATGACACAGGTACTCTCAAAAACCAGTGACCCGCGCCTCGTGCAGCATGATCGCTCATGGGAACAGTTCAAGCACATTCAAAAGGGCTTTGAAGGTTCCCCAGGTGTCAGGCTGTTCTACTACGAAGGGACGATCGAAATTCTCATGCCAGGTCTCGACCACGAATTTTTCAAGTCAGTGATTGGGATGCTACTGGAGCTGTTTTTTTTAGCCAAGGAGATTGAGTTTGCTCCCACTGGCTCTGTGACCCAGGAGCGTGAAAATGTTGTCTCAGCGCAAGCGGACGAGTCGTATTGCATCGGACAGCCGAAAACGCCACCCGACCTCTCGATCGAAGTTATCTTTACCAGTGGCAGCGCCACGAAACTGCAACGGTATCAAGCACTAGGAGTACCTGAAGTCTGGTTTTGGGAAGATGGGGTGTTTAGCCTTTATCACCTGCGCGAGCACGGCTACGAGCGTCTTGAGCGCAGTGCCATACCAGCCCTAGCTACCCTCGACTTCGCTCACCTCTCACGTTGCGTCTTGCTAGCTGAAACCTCCAGGCTGGAAGCGGCCAGAGCCTTTCGCCAGGGCCTTTAGGAGCGAGCGCTGTGCACCAACGGCAAGCAACGGTCACTGCGTCGGGACGAGTAGCGTTTGACCAGCAACTGATGCTTGGAAGGCTTACTGACAGAGCCGCACCAGCAGTTTTGGAAAAACTGTGCCAAGGGACAGGATCTGCGGTTAGATCATTGATACTCACCCCAGCAAAACTCATGTATCAGCGCGAGTGGTCGGTGAGGCAACAAGTTTCCACGTTTGCAGCGAGAGGAGTATCCGTCATGTTCTAGGCAAGGCTAGAAGCCAAAAACCCCCACTGCCGCGAAACAGAAGGGGTTAGAAGGCTTGTTATTGAATTGAAGGATAGGAGCAGGGACTCTAACTGATGCTTTCGCCGGCAGGTTATTAGGTCACCTAGCTTTGCTATGCCAATTTTAGTGGCAATTTGTCAAAAGGTGCAACCACTTTGACAAATTGCTCTAGTTTTTGCATGGCTTCCTATCTGCCACCACTACAGGCATAGGGAGTTGTATTGTGCATCGAAAAAATGATGAAGACTGGGAGGGTTGCCCATGCAGCTAGCCCCCTCCCCCCAATTTCAAGCTGTGCCAGAAGGAGCTGATGCCTTCCTGGCGCTCTGGCCACACCGGTTTGATTTCATCTCTGCTGAACATCCAGACCCCGGGGATCGCCCGGATTGGAAGACCGAAAGCCGTCACCCCTTGAGCGATCGCCTGCTCCAAGAAGGTGCTTACTTGTATGGCGTCCGCTTCGGCAAACAGACCCACTACCTGATGCTCGACATCGACCCCGGTAGTCTCTACCATCCCCACCACGATCGCTTCGCCATCCTCCGCCTCTTGTCCGCTCTAGAGCCGTTAGGACTGGTCGAAACCGTGGCCGTGACCAGTAGCTACCGGGGCGGACTCCACCTCTACTTGCCCTTCCAGACGGCGCAAGAAACCTGGGCGATCGCCCAGGCGGTCAGCACTTTGCTAGCAAATGCCGGTTTCAAACTCAAACCGGGACAGCTCGAACTGTTCCCCAACCCCAAACCCTACAGCGCAGCGCCCAGCCTCTACGCCGCTCACCGGCTCCCGCTGCAAGCAGGCTCCTACCTGCTCAACAGCGACTTCCAACCCATCTACGGCGAACAAGCCACCTTCGTCCAGCGCTGGCAGTTCGCCCAGCAGCGCAACGTCATCGACCCACGCACCCTGAAACGGGTTTTGCAACAGGCCAAGCGCCAACGGTACAAACTCTCCGGCAAAGCCGAGAAATTTCTCCACGACCTGACCATCGAAGTCTTCACCGGGTGGACCGACGCCGGACAGACCAACTATCTGTTGGGACGGATTGCCATGCGGGAATACATTTTCGGTCACGTCCAGCGCGGCTCCGAGCCCCTCACCGGCGAAGCCTTAGTCGATGCCATCTGTGAAGTGGCGCGAGCGCTCCCTGGCTTTGAGACGTATTGCAGCCATCAGGCAGACCTGGAACAGCGCGCCCTCCTCTATGCTCGCTCCATCCAAACCAGCCGCTACTACCCGTTTGGCTCCAAGCACCGGGTCAAGACAGCACCCCCACCAGAAGCTGTCAGCGCAGCTACTCTGCCCAACCAGAATCAACAGAAGGCGCAGGCTGCCCGCGATCGCATCTGTCAGGCAGTCACTGACCTAATGACCAAGCATGCCTTACCGACAGCAGTCACAGCCCGCAAACAGGCCATCAGAGCCTATGGCATCGGGAACCCCACCCTTGATAAATACAAAGCACTCTGGCACCCCAACCACCTCAAACCCTTACCAGACAGGCAAGACCACACCCTGGAGCAAACACCGATCGTTGCAGATAACCTCAAACCCTTACCAGACGGGCAAGACCACACCCTGGAGACCAATAAGCTTGTGCCCATTCCCGCCGCCTTCCCTGGGCAGGCGGATGGGTCTTCAGTTGTTGGGGGGTCTGGGGGGTTTTCCACAGCGCCTGTAACTAAGCTGACAACTCTACAGGCTGTGAGGGCACAGCAGCACCTGGCGAAGATGCAAGTATGGTTAGAAAGTGGCGACCCGATTCTGGTGGCAGAAGCGCAGCAGTACTTTGCCGCTCAGGTTCCGAACGAGCAGGGTTGTCTGAATCAGGGGCATGCAGTGGAGCCGGAGCAGCCTGTGAGTGGTCTGATGTCAGGAGTGTCTTTGTCAGGTGGGTTTGGACGAGCGCAACCGCAGCATCGGGGAGTGCAGACCGTGTTGCCAGCAGTGCCGCAACAGCCAGTTCAGGAGCCTGAAGCAAACCTGGTTATGCAAGCAGAAGTCGAAGCGTTCTTTACCCAGTACCAGCCGACCACGCCAGAAGCGCTTGCCCTGGCGTGGTCGGCTGGAGTGTACAACCCGCTGGCAGGTATGGAGTCTACCTATGCCCGTGCTCTCACTGTGGCAGAGGCAGACTGGTTGCGCTTAGCGAAACTGATGGGCTGGTTGTTGGTAGAGGATGAACTGGATGCTATCTACTTCACAGCATCACCACCAGACTTTGCGCTGGAGCAAGCCGACTGGTATGTGCGATCGGACGTGACGACGTTTCTAGAGGCCCCGGCACGGTTAAGTCAGGTGGTGCGGCAGTACTCTATCCAGGCTGAGGAGAGCAGTCGAACAGAGCACTATTTTAAGGGAGTGTACTACTAGTAGTTCTGGACTAACCTCGTACACTTGTTGCTTTCATTGTACTACTGCACTTCTTAGCAGAAATTCTGGTGTTGAGCCTCACTTTGGTAGAACCTCTAAAACTTAAGCGCGATCAGGCTTTCCAGCCCATCTTGCACTTTTTTATTCGTACGTCGGTTCAACCTCTTGAGCCGCTGCTATTTCTTGTTCGCCAAAGAACAAGTCAAAAACAAGTTAAAACTGGATTGCCCGTTAAAAGCCGCTCTTTAATTGCCCTGCCTAAAACACAGCGTTTCAGCCCCTTTAACTGCGAATTTGCACCGTTGCTCGTTTAGCAACTAATCAGTATATATACTTAGGTTCAAATGTACTACTATGATGAGGTTTTGCTCTCTAGTAGTACACCAATTTTATAAGCTGGACTAGAATTGGACTAAAAGTCAAATAACTTGTTTTTGTAAAACGCTTGCAAAAACAAGTTATTTAATCGTTTCCGGTCAGTTGTTGTAAGCTGTGGCTTGTGAAACTAACCTTCTCTGTGAGCTTTACCATGTCTTCTGAGGGTGCCAAAGTCACTGGCTATGTGCGGCAAACAGTCTACGATCGACTTTTAGACTTTAAAGAAACTCATCGCCTCAAGTCAGTTTCTCAGGCTGTGACTCTAGTCTTGGAAGATTATTTTGGGATTGGGCCACTTTCATCTGTTAGTCCGCCACTTTCCCAAAGGGTTGGTGCGCTTGAGGAGGGTCTGGGGCAGTTGACTGAAGTCGTCGCTGCCATTGATGCGCTGATTAACAAGCCTGCGTCGGAATTAGCGTTGCAATATAAACAATCACAGCTTGAAGAGGGTCACGGGATTACTCAAGCTGAGCTGGCTCAAAGACTGCGGGTCAGGGAGAGTACGATGAGTAGAAACAAAAAGAAGTCAACTTTTACCCAATGGTCCAAACGGAAAGACCCAGAGTTTTTAGGTTGGCGATACTCCGCACAGACGAAACTGTTTTTCCTGAAGCCTTAGTGTGTGCGCTGGGCTGATCGTGGTTGAGCCGAGGCACGGGCGATTTTCGATCATATCGCCTTGGAATGTAGAGCAGAGGGGTCGAGTAGCAACGGAACAGGTGCAATCGATTGTGTGATGAATTACGGTCATCAGCCTGCAAATAATCACACCAGCTAATTAGAGAAACACTTCGGCAACTTCTTGTTGGAGCAGCTTGGTAGTCAGAGACAGGGAAACCGCTACAACCCTTTCCTAGCAGCATTAAAGGTTTTCATTGATATAACGCTGTATAACATAGCGTTATATGGTCTTATATCAAGCATATACAGCCGATTTTGCCTATTTTAAGTACTTCAAAGTCTAAAAACAGCGTTTTACGCTTTCTTACTGCTATTTCCTCAAGTAGAGAGGGATAAAGCTTGAAATTGGCGTTCAGTGGGTGGTGATAGTTAATAACAACCGTTGTTACTTGCTGTTATTCCGGTGACAATAGAGAGACCCAAGCTACACGAGGACTCAGGCATGAATGTGTCTCTCACACCGGAGTTGGAACATTACATTCAGGAGAAGGTTTCTAGCGGACTCTATTACTCCGCTAGCGAGGTGGTTCGCGAAGGACTACGGTTAATGAAGGAGCGGGAGCAACTGCAGCAGATTCGGTTGCAGGAACTGCGGCAAGATATTCAAGCAGGTCTGGATAGCGGTGAGCCAACCCCCTTGAATATGCAAGCAGTGAAAGAGAAAGCGCGGCAGCGCCGTCGGCAGAGGCAACCGCAGTAATGGCGATCGTCGTTAAGCGCCCTCGTGCTGAATTAGACTTGCTGGATCTTTGGGATTACATTGCAGACGACAGTATTGATCGTGCCGATGCGTTCCTCGACCGGATTGAGGTCAAACTGCAAACCTTGGCTCAGAATCCGGGTCTGGGCAGAAGGCGTGAGGAACTGTCAGCCGGTTTGCAGAGCTTCCCGATCAACAGCTATGTGGTGTTCTACCGAGCAATGGCAAACGGCATTGATGTCATTCGCGTACTGCATGGTTCACGGGACATTGAAGGGATTTTCAATCAGGACTGATCCTGGGGTTCTTTACACAATCAGCAACTCTCTTGAACATGCTCAAGAAGCGATCTCTTCTATCTTGATCAACACAGTTACGTCATTTCTGCTTTTCCAACTGGGCTAATTTTTGTTCTGCAAATTCTCGTATTTTTTCATCAGGATCATTGTTGACGCGATCGATCAGTAGCTCCTTAGTTCTAGAGCTAGTCGGGTAGTAGAATACAATTTGCTTGATTGCTGCTTCTCTTGGAGTTTCCTCCCAGTCTCCTTGCCTCTCAAAAGGATCGTTAGTAGCACATCTCAATAATAAAGTAAGGAAATCAGGTAAGTCATTCCAATCTCTAGCTAGAGCCTCTACTGAAGCCCATCTCACTTGCCAATCTCGATCAAGATATAAACTTGTTGTAAGTAGTCGTAGGGTACTCGGATGATCTTTCCAATTCTTAGCGATCATCTCCAAAGCCGAACCTCGTACAAATCCGTCATCATTAGACTCAAAGCGAGCACTGAGCCAGCATAACGTCTCTGGATCTTCTTTCCATTGATGGGCTATTCTATGAATTCTTTCCCTTCGCTTCTGCCAGTCTTCATCAGATTGAACGCAAGATTTAAGCAAAGGTAAGGAGTTAGAATCATTTGGATAGTAGTTAGCGATTGCATCTGCGGCAAAGCCGCGAACAGAACCAGCATTATTAGGCTGAGCTAAAGATTTCAACAGAGGTAAGGTGTCCGGGTCATCTTTCCAGCCCTGAGCAATGGTCAGCACAGCCGATTCTGGTACAAACGAAGAAAAGCGAAGTCGAAGACATTTTTTTAGCCAATGTAAAATTGCAAAACGGTCTTGTCCAATAGTTGCAACAAGAGTGATTAGTTCAATTGCTGTTTCAAAATCAAGCTGATAGGGATACTCCCGCTCAATATCGTGCTGCAACAGCTTCAGCAGTTGAGTTGAGTTAGCCTCAATCGCAGTCTTATTTCTGACTTCAGCAAAGCAGTTTGCCGCTAACAGGAGATTGCTTAAACCTTCTTTTTTCTGCCTATTAACCTCCAAAAAAGCGCTCCGATTCACCTTCTGCTCTAGCAGAAAATCAATGATTTTGGCAACAAATTTAGCATCGATCATACCGGCAATTAACCGCAAAACCTCATGCCAGGTTTCATCCTGCCAATGTTCACCAAATGTTTTCTGCATTAGCTGAACCTCATCTAACGTTCGTTGCTTCTCAAACTGATCAACAAATTCCCCAGCACAGAAATACTCTAAGAAAGTACGGTGAACAAACGCATAGGAATCTGCACCCAGGAAACAGAGAATAAAGTTGCGGGTGCGAAGCTGATCAATCATGACTCGGGCAACCATCCTCGGTTCACCCTTTTCGACAATCGCCCTTAGATGGTCTGTCAAAATGTTTTCCAGATCAGCCGTGCTGATCAAATTGCCTGCTAATCCCTTTTTACTCGACTGCATATGATAGGCAACTTTTCGCAGCATTGCCTGTTTATCTTTGTAATCAACGGTGA
Source organism: Stenomitos sp. (assembly GCA_041744955.1). Classification (GTDB taxonomy): domain Bacteria; phylum Cyanobacteriota; class Cyanobacteriia; order Leptolyngbyales; family Leptolyngbyaceae; genus Stenomitos. The sequence goes on from JBGTJW010000067.1 coordinate 12,431, forward strand.
TCCGTAAATCCTTTAATTTAGGGTCTTCCAGCAACTTGGTTTCCACATCCCATTGATGCAGCAATACTCGCGATGCCTGGTTATATAACTCTGGTCGATCTCGCGGCAGTTCTTGATTACGGTTCAGGATTGCCATCATCGTTAGCAACAACGGATTGCCTGCTAATTCTCGAATGGCTTTTGAATCCTGAATTGCCTTCTGCAATCGCTCCTGTTTCCGTACTTTATCTATCCCCTCTACAAACGTTAGGTCATGCCAACGCTGAATAAACAACTTAATTTGGTCTGCTTCCAAGTCTTGCAGCATGAAATGACGAAATCCGGCATCGCGTAATCGCTGCGCTTTATAACCCAACCAACGTGAGGTCACAATCACCTGCACGGTTGAATACTCATTGGTAAAACGATGAATATCAGTAACTACTTCATCCCGCAACGCTGGATCAAATACTTCATCAATACCATCAAACAGAGCAGTCGTCTGACCTGCCTTTAGTTTGTCGTGAAGCTGCTGCTGATTCAGTCGACAGGTGACATTACCAGAGTGAATAAACGAAAGAATATCCTTACACTTAGCCGCTTGCTTATCACGGGCATAAGTACGTAGCTCAATTAACAGAGGAATAGGATGTAACGGCAACTCACTTAACGGTTGCTCTGCCCAAACTAGTGCTAGATATTGCAATAACGTTGATTTCCCTGAACCTGGATCACCCAAAACCACCACATGTTGTAAAGGCGCTATCGCCTGTGGAAAGCCTGCAATAGCGTTTCGCGTTGCAGCAGCTATTGGATTACCAACGGCTTCCAAAACCGATCTCAATGGTTGCTCCACATACACTTTGCGATGCTGCTCTAACTCTGCCTCAGTAAGTTCCGCCTCATCCATCTGCCCCTGCTCTCGCAATCTGCGCCCATGCTCCTTTGGGATCTCGTAAAGCTGCGGCAAAAAATCTTGACACTCCCGCACATTCTGCGGAATAAAAAGGTTCCAAAGCCTTAGTTCGCTGTAATAGACCCCTGTTGTATCAAGCGATTCCAGGTTCAAGTTGCCATACCGCTCACGCAGTCCCTCTGCATAGCGACCCAGATCAAAATCTGGGATAATTCCAACGATCTCCTGCATACCCTCGGCCATAGCACCGTGGGACTGAGCTTCAAAGATCGGTCGCAATTTCTCAGATTCATGAACGATAGCCTTCACTTTTTTGAGATAGCGTTTGCTCACCCGCTCCCAGTTAAATACTTCTGGCAAAAGAGGTGAATTTAAGTTTTTCCATGTACTGGCTAATGTTTGGGTATCTAATCCTGAACAGTCTGGCTCAAAGGCCTGCCCTAACGCCGCCGCCGCATTTTCCTGTTCAACAAACTTTTGGAGAGGCCGAATATACTGTTTAATTTGGATATCTTGATAATCAGCATCCTCTAACTCTTGCTGCACAAATTGCAGAAATTCCTTTAGAGCCTTGCCATAAGCCTCTTTTTGAGCATTCTTCTCAGGTAAGTGAATTACTTTTTTGAGACAATCCTTGAAAAAGTCTTTGGCGTAATCTTTAGCAGACTCTTTTGCTAAATCTTCCAAAATCGGTTTAAACACAAACCCGGCAGCTTGCGTGACTCCCCAAACGAATAACCAATCCACCATTACCCCAACTTCTAACAGCGATACGGTTGTTCTAATATGGCATCTGAATCATCAATCGTCTCTCATGAAGTCGCAAAGCGTCATTTCTTCATTTCTTTCTTTATGCTCACCAAAAGCTTTGTAACTTTCCACAATGCTAGACCTCATCACTCTCTCCAAATACTAGGAATTGCTGCGCTAACAACCTGTCCAGGCAGAAGAGCGCGCTGACTTCAAAACTAGATAGCTTGGATTGTAAACAACGATTGCATAAGCTTTCTCTAGGTTGACCTACTGCAAACACCGCAGAAGTCCTACCACCGCATGGGCATTACAGCGATCATGCACCACGAGAGAATCGGGGTTGCAGCCGTTGTACTACAGCGTAATTAGACCGATTTTAGCCCAGCGTTGTAGTACGCCCTGGTGCCGCCTGCCCACTGCCCAAGTTGGTAGCCGTCTCAGGCTGCTTCGTTTTCTGCGTTTTTAAGGGCACTCTAGCTCAACGATCATTGTTGGTTAGCAGCATGCAAGAGTTTTACGAGCTGGTGAGTGCAGCCACAGAAGAGCAACGCCAAAATTTAGCGGCAGCCATTGATTCGTCGTTTGGCAGTGCCCCCGAAACGCTTTGCAATCACATCCGGTATTTGAAAGGTGGGAGTATCGGACAACTCTTTGGCTGTCCTTCTTGGAAGCAGATCGTGACCGATGTTGCTGATCACGTTGGTCTGGATTGGGGTGAAATGAGAAGTGGAACAGAAAGTAGTGTTAGTCTACGCAGCTTGTTTACCTGAGATGCAAAGCGCCCTTTGTCGTTTAGTCCTCAAAGTCATTCGGGTTCTTTGGGTTCCGGAGAGGGCGCATGCCGCCGTGTTGGAGGAACTCAGGCAGACTAAAGTGATAGCGTCCCAACATATTGATATGGCGGTAACCGAGCGGGGATAGGCGCGCCACATCTTCTGGCTTGACCTCATAGCCTTGTTCCCGTAGACAATCGAGCGCTGCATCCATGTAAAGGGTATTCCAGAGCACCAGCGCATTCACGACCAAGCCCAAAATGCCCAGTTGGTTTTCTTGCCCTTCGCGATAACGTTGGCGAATTTCCCCTTTTTGTCCGTGGCAGACCGCTCTTGCCAAACTATGTCGCCCTTCCTCTCGATTGAGTTGCAAGAGAATCCGTCGACGGTAGGCTTCATCATCCACATAGTTCAGCAGGTATAAGGTTTTGGCCACTCGTCCTAACTCACCGATTGCGCTTCCCAGTGTGGAAGGTTTTCCCAAGCGCTGGAGGACTCGCATAATTTCTAAGGCACTGACTGTGCCAACCTTAAGAGAGCCTGCCACCCGGAGCATGTCATCCCACTGGTCTTCAATCAACCGGCTCTTCACTCGCTGGCGTGCTAAGCCATTGAGTGCGCCATATTCAGCCTCCTGGTCAAGCCGCCAGAAGCGAGCTTCGCCAGTATCAGCCAGTCGAGGACTGAACTGATAACCTAAGAGCCAGAACAAGCCGAAGATGATATCGCTGTAGCCAGAGGTATCGGTCATTAACTCCTTGGGACGCAGGCTGGTACGCTGTTCCAAAAGTCCCATTAACACCACGAGCGAATCTCTTAGAGTACCTGGCACCACCAGACCATGAAACCCAGTGAATTGGTCGGAGGTAAAGTTGTAGTAGGTAATCCCTCTCCCTTTGCCAAAGTATTTGCGATTCGGACCGGCATTGATTGTTCGCACGGGCACAACAAAGCGTAACCCATCGGCAGAGGCGACTTCTCCACCCCCCCAAGTCTGCGCCAAGGGAATGTGGGACTGAGCCTTGACCAACCAGGCATTTGCTACTATCAGCGTTTCAGGACGGATGTAGCTTTGTTGCACCCACAGTAGACGATGGCGTGTCAGCGTTAGAACATCCTGCCGTTGTAAGGGGCGCAAGCCGATATTGCAAGCAGCCGCAACCAGCACGGCGCAAAGACTAATCGGCAAATCAGTTGCATGTGAATCTTCCTCGCCAACGTGAGTAAACTCATTCAGAAAGCCGGTTTTTGCATGGATTTCTAAAAGCACCTCCGGCAAATCAGCACGTGGTAGCAGGGAAGCGACTTGCTCTTTGAGCAGCAGCAAACTAGCAGTTTCTTCCAACTTATCCAAATTGCTGATGGTAAGGGTTTCACGGCCATTGTTCATTTCAATGCTCACCGCTGGATTAGTCGGCAAATTTTTAGCGGTGCGTTGATACGCCTCATTCAGTTGCTCGCCTAAACGCTCTAACTCTAGTTTTGGCAATGGTTCCAGGTTAAGGGTGCGGCAAATTTGCGTACGCGCGGCTTCCCACGTGTCCCCTTGCAAGAGTTTGCTGTGAGGATTGCTCCAACGCACACTAGGAGTAACGAACAAATCACGACGGCGGAGTCCTTCCATCAGTTGCTCTAAGATACAGAAGGTGTAGGCACGACGGTCAACCTCATCCTTGGCCAGGATGACCCAATGCTGCCAGCCTTTTTTGACAAGACCGAGCGGCGCTCCTGCCATCTTGGGCTTGGGTTTTCCTTCCAGTGTTTGCAAAAACTGAATGGCTGTTAACAGAGAGTGGCCAGCTTTCGTTGCTTGAAAGTGGATTGTTTCCAGTAAGAGCGGCAGAAACAGCCGCACACTGCGCCAACGCAAGAGCACCTCTGGGTAGTACTGATCATCAGGTCGACGGGCAAGTGCTTCTACTCGGGCAACGGACTGTGCCAGACGCTCCTGAGAGACTCGATCAAAGACTGCCTTGCGCACATCTGGAGGCGGCTCTGGGGTGAGCAAAACACGACAAGCAGTGCTGAGGCATAAAGCCGCTGCATCTAGGTCCTTCAGTGTCCGCAGTCGTTCCTGTTTCCCTTCACGGGCTGATTTTGCCAGCAGGGTTTTCATGACTAATTCCAGCACATCGAGGGCATCATCCTGAGCATTGGCTTCAATTTCATGTGCAAAGGCCAACAAGGTGGCCAGGCGACGCTCCAAGGGCATCCGTGCGATCGCTTGTACCTTTAGACTCATAGCAGTGCGGGACAGGGCTTTCAAACGGCTGGGTGGAATGCGCGCAAGATTGAGCTGACTCACCGCCAGGGCTCGAATCTTGACCAAACGTTGTAGTGCCTCCACGAGTGCTGGTGCGCTGTAGCGGCTTGGGGCGCGTCGCAATTGGTCGAACGGCGTGTACCAACTTTTCTCAGGTTGAATCAGTAAAGCTTCCAGGCTGGCTCGCTGTTGGCTATTGGGCAACTGCGCCAAAATGCGCCAAGTCCGTTGAGTGGCCTGCTCGCGGACACGCGCCACCAATCGTTCCAGGACTGTTACACCTGGAAGTAGAAGCTTGCGTTCAACCAACCAGGCAGTCGTTAAGTCAAACAGTACACTGGGACTCTCATCCCCAAACCAGGCTCGTCCATACAACCAACGGACTAACCGCCAATGTCCAGGTTGCTCATGAAAATCTTGATAGCCCAAGCGTTGGCGAATTTCGGCAGCATGATCCCACCAGGTTTGAGGCTTGTTATAGTGCCGTAGACAAGTGCAATCCAAAATGTCTAGCTGTTGAGCCAGATGGACAATGACACTATCAGGAACCTCGGTAGGAGGGGTGAGAAAGGTACCCAGAAAGCGCACGGTGCAGAGTTGAAGGGCGACTCCTAACCGATTGTGATCACTACGCCGTTCCCTCACATAGACGCGATCACTTTCATTCAAATGAAAAAATCGAGCTAACTGCTCAGGGGTTGGAGCTTCGTGATAGCGCCCATATGATTGGACTTGTGCTTGGGTTAAAAAACTGACTGGCATGACGTCCCTTCCTCAATAATCATTACTTAGACTAAAAGTCACAGGTAGATCATTGTGTGAAGGTTAATGATTGCAGGCATAGTACACGTTTGGACTCAGTCTGGACTCAACTAGTACAACGAAACATTAGTACAGAGGTAGTTTCGCTGCTTCCATAGCGGTTGAAACCCTCACTCTCTCGTTGCACTGCTGCCGTCTCCGCAACGGTACAAGCCTTATCGGAGGGTCGGTTTATACGTAGAACGCCTGACGCATATGCAGCAAAGGCTTAACACTACTTTCTGCTCCACTTCTCATTTCACCCCGGATTGGTCTGCCCTTTTGCAAGGGCGTACCTGGATTGACCTAGCGACGCAAGACATTGAGCGTGCGGTTGTGGTGCAGCTCTTTGCGAGCCTGTTGGAGACGCTCACGCCAGAACAGCAGCAGCAGATCATGCTGGAGTGGCGGCAAGACAGTGGTGAGCCTCACCTCGAAGGTTTTCTGGTCAGTGGGGGCACCATGCTGGCAGCCAAGATGAGCGGCTTTGGTGTCTATCTGCTGGCCAGCACTGTCCTCGGTAGCCTCACAAATGCTTTGGGCATTGCTCTGCCCTTTACGGTTTACGTAGGCATGAGTCAAGCCATTGCACTGGTACTGGGTCCGATCGGATGGGCTGCACTGGCTGGCGGTCTTGCCTACTCACTCACTCAACCGCATTGGTTCCGTCTAGAGCTAGCGATTGTTTATGTCTCAATGCTTCGCTATGCCGGCACCGAACCAGCCTAAAAACCTGGCAAGGCAGGCTGGAGGGGAAGACAGTGCCAAGAACCCTCTTCCCCTCCAGCCTGCCTTTTGCTTTGCTTCGCTTGGCACTGCCGCCAGTCGGTTCAGCCTGCTTCCGCGCCGTTGCTCGCCGACCGCTTACAATAAAACCGCCCTACCAATGCCATAGCGACTTGTGAAAACGGATTCGTTGTTTTATCGCCTGTTTCAGAACCACCCGGATCTGGTGTTTCAGTTGCTTGGTGACAACCCTCCTCGTTCCGGCTCCTATGAGTTTGGCTCTCAGGAGGTGAAGCAACTCTCCTTCCGGATTGATGGCGTTTTGAATCCAGCGCCCGCTGCCGTCGACTTGCCCGTTGTCTTTGTCGAGGTGCAGGGCTATCGTGATCAAAAGAAGACGCTTTACCACAGCTTCTTTGCTGAAATCTTTCTGTATTTGCGGGACTACCAACCGCCGCATGACTGGCTCGGCATCCTCATTTTCACCAGGCGGAGTCTTGACCCACAGCTACCGACCCACTTTCAGGACTATGCCAGGAGTACCCGCTTTCAGCGTGTCTACTTAGATGAGCTGCCAAGCGAGCTGGCTGAGCAGTCGTTAGAACTGGGTGTACTGCAACTGATTGGTTTAGATGATGACATAACTCCAGCGAGGGCAAGACAGTTAGTTGCACGAGTGAGAGGTGAGGTTACGGCTGGCGCAGAGCGTGAGCGCGTCGTAGAATTAGTGTTAGCGACATTGGTTTATAAGTTCCCAACCCTTGAGCGGGAGGCGATCAGGCAAATGCTGGGATTAGACGAACTGAAACAGACCCGGTTCTATCAAGAGATTGCTGAAGAAGAACGGGTTGAAGGACGTGCTGAAGGGCGTGAAGAAGAGCGTGAGCGGATGCTTTCCCTCACTATCCCTAGCTTCCTTGAGTTGGGCTTAACTGTTGAGCAGGTTGCCGAAAAGCTGAAAACCGATGTGCCGACTGTCGAACGCATTATCCGGCAGCAGCGAGAACAGAATTAACTTTTAATCGGCTCACCGAGTCAATGCAAAGCCCGAGCGCTATTTTGGGTTCTTTGCATGCCCCCAAATATATTAAAAGACTCAACACCATTTTAGTTCACATAGACCAGATACCTTGAGGTCTAGATACCTTAGAGTCTAGGCATCTAGAGAACTTAGAATACTAGGTATCTAGATACCTAGTATTCTAAGTTTCTGAGATTATAGGTTTCTGTATACCTGAGTATCTGGATTTTTACACAAGTAGACATATTGCATAACACCTTGTAGCGTTAGCTCAATCACTCAAGCGTAAAGGGCTATGAAGACGTGCGCTGCAATCTCGCTCAGTGGCGGACAGGGAAAGACGACGGTCGTTTTCTTCTTGGGCTTGCTTATGGCTGCTCAGGGGCATCGAGTGCTGTTAGTTGATGCGGACCCACAGTCCAACCTGACATTCTATCTGGGGCAAGAACTCCAGCCCACACAACCAACGCTATTAGAGGTCATTACAGCCCAAGTCACGCCAGAAGACGGCATTTACCCGACTCGCTACCCTAACCTATTTGTTATCCCTGCCGATCGCGGACTGTTTAAGGTGAATGATTTTCTCGCTTCATCTGGAGCCGGAGCATTCATCCTCAAACTGCGTTTGCAGGCAGTTGCCAAGTTGTTTGACTACTGTCTGATTGATGTTCAGCCCTCGCGGTCGCAGCTTTGCTTAACGGCAACAGGGGCGGCTGCGTTTGTGGTAATTCCGGCAGAAGCCAACGTCAAAGGGACAAATAGCCTTCTAGATACCTTGGACTTCTTGAATGAGCAGAAGCAGATCACCGCTTTTTCAGGATGCATTCTCGGCGTTCTCCCCTTTCGGGATCGATGGACAGGTAAGAGTCAGGCGCTTGAATCACGGCAGAACATCGAAGCGATGCAACAGCTTGCTGAAGCTGTGCCCATCCTGCCCTCAATCCGTGAGTCAGAGCAATTTAAGCGAGCGATCAGACAGGGCTGTTTGCTGACAGAACTTGGCTACCCAGACTTGCAATACCCCTTTGAAAAACTGTTGGAGGCACTTAATGCCTGAAGATGCGCTAGAACGCCTCACTAAAAGAACACGTCCAGCCGTCCCCAGCCGTGATGCCAGTTTGGCTAACGTACCAACGCAATCGACAAGTCTAGATGTCGAGATACCTGGACTACATACTAAGAAAGAGGAGACTAGCAACTTAAGTGCCCCTGCGTCCCCAGCGAGTCCAGGTATCTCGACATCTAGAAACCCAGACTTCTATCATGATGAGATTGTTACCAAGCAAACGACTATGCGACTAGAACAAACTGTGAGTGATCGCATTCAAGACTTGAGCCGCTCGCACAATATCAGCAGAGAGGTGTTGATTGAAGCATTACTGCTTCATTGTGAGAGTGACCCTAGAACAATGGATTCAGTGATCACTGCTGCCCAGGCGCGACACGATCGAAGACTTCAGGCAGCGAACCGCAAACGCGCTCAAACGATGATTGAAAAGTTCGGGTAGTTTCGGCTCAACTTCTCCGGTCTAGGGTTTGTAAGATTTGCTCACTGATTCATAAGCAAACCTGAACAGCTCATAGGCTAATCATGGCTTCGCAACTGGCACAAGCGCTCCAGTTCACAACTGTCACAATGGAAGTATTTAGTCCAAACCTAGTCCAATAGTTCAAAAACTGACTACAAATAAAACTGATAACTCAATATTCACAGTCTTTTAAGCCTCTTCTTTCATCTGTTTGTATAGTTGCACCGGCCGCAACGGGGCAAAGTGGCGGAAAAGCAAAACTACTGCTGTGTAGTGCTTTCAAGGATTGTGCCAGTTTTGAGCTAGTCCAGAGCTAGAAGCGCCAGTTGAGCGTTAGCCATGCTTATCAATGGGCACCTTAGAACCAATAGGGACACATCTGCTGTATTTTCACAACTTCGGCAGGGTATTCTCACCAACTTCGGCACCCTAATCTCACCGAACTTCGCCTTTGTATAGTAATGAAGAAATTTTGGTCGTTAAGGCTGAAATTCTTACAGAGTAGAGCTTCTAGCAATTGCCTTGATTAGGCACTTAACTGGTCGAACTGTCCCATTTTGGACTGTAAACGGGACAGTCGATACCGAAAAAGTCTGATTTTACGTCGGTATAGCCTGCTCATTGCTTACAATCAAAGCATCGAAAATGGGACAGTTACCCTTAACGACCATTTTGTCCCCGCTGCTATACAAAGGCGAATGAGCAAATGAGTGGCGCAGTACATGAAGCGCTACAACACTGCCCCAGCTAACCTTAAAGGCATCAGGTACTAAAGCCCGTCAGCCGGTGGTAGCCGTGAGTCAAAGCGTGGCATGGCAGCAAGGATAGAGGTTCTACGGCTGGCGCTACTCATTTGCTCATGGCGCCAAATAATCTGTACACTCACACGATTTTACGAGTTCTCAGCACTTCGAGGAGTGTGGCGACCCAAGCTTTTTTACGGTTTGAACCAACCGAAGGGGGAACGGTCTGCCACTCCTTCAAGATATAAGGGGTATAAATTGCAAGCTTCTGAAACCGACTGATAGCAGCAGTTGTTGCCGAACTGAAAGGGGTATCAAAAAGGGTCCTTTGCTCCCTTAGCAATTAACTATCGATCATTCCTCCGCTTTGCACAATTTCAAGCTGCACTTCTGCGCCCCGCGCAACTAATTAAGCCTTACAAGGCGATTAGCAAAGCCGATGAGTTAAGCCTTTCATTAGCAATGCTAATGGTGATTTATACCCCTCCGGGGCAAATGGCCCATTTTTATACGAATCGTTGCCATACCCCGTGTTGGTCAGTCAAGGGTTTGCTTATGAAGGCAAATCGGAGCTGAAAAAGAATGGAATCTATCTCAAGGCAGATGTTACGCATTAAAAATGCCTGCAATCTATAAGTGAGCAACTAAATGCCGCATTTTTTGAGGCTGCTCAAGTTTCTCAAAAATTAGAACGCTCACTCCCCTAAAGAAGGCTTTACCCAATGCTGAAGTTTAGATCGAGTCAGTTTCGTATGTTTGTTGGCTTTACAGTTACTGCAGGCTTGTCTCTTGTATCTTTCTCAACACCAGTTGCTGCCAAAGATTATCGTTGTTGGCAAAACAACGTTAAAGTCTGCGTCGGTGATCAATTTTCCTTTAATAACAACGGACGTCGGGTCAGTGGACAAGTGACCCATATTAATGATTACGGTGTACAGTTCTTTACAACTTCTAGCAATGGAAGCCGCAGCGATGTGCTGATGCCTTATGGCTCTATGCAAAATGTGACTGTAAGTCCTCCTGCTGGGTCCTACCGATTGACTTGTCAAAATTTCACTGTCGATGGCAACAGATTAAATGCTCAATGCTGGACATGGAAACGCAGGTCACTAGTGCAGACGCATTTAGATTACTGGGAGTGCGTGGGCGATATTTCAAACAACAGGGGTAGATTGCAATGTCCTTTCTAACGCTAGACCGGAGACGGTAAAAGCTTGGCCCTAGCAGGAGCCTGCTCTCTTTTTTTAGGCGGGTGTTCTCATGTAGAGAGAATTATGTAGCAGAGATTGTTCAATTTTGAGTGAGTCAAGTCGGCAACCTGTATCAAGAATTACAATATGACAAGTCGTCTATCTAATGAAGAGCCGTCACAAGATTTTGAGATTCAAAGCGCTGTAATGCAAGAAGGTAGAGCTGGTAGAAACTTAAGTCAGGATTGTAGGAAAAAACAAACATCTTCGGATCTTCTTCATCTTTGGATCTCCTTTTTTTCAATTGGCATTGTGGCTTTAGGTGGTTGTATGAAAACACCATCATCTGAACCAAACAAAACTACTACATCATCGTCTGTGCCCTCAGAACAATCGGCTTCATCTGCGACTGCAACTCCGTCTGACCAGAGTGTTTCATTAGATAATATCGAACTTCAGCTAAAACCAATCCCCTCGGATGGCGATGTTCCGCAGTTTGACGGAACAGTTGTAAATACGGGAAAAAGTGAAATTGATAAAGTCTTTTTGAGAATCCAAATCTCTAAGATGAGCATTACTCCTGAAGAGCTCAGAAACAGTAAACTGATGGCTTTCCGACCATTAAAAAATCTGAAGCCTGGTGAATCTAGGTACGTAACCCTGCCACTGAGCATAGGCAATTTCTGCCTTGCCGAAGCTCCAAAAGAATATGAAAAAGGCGTTGACTATACAGTAAATTGGGGAGAAAACTATAAGTGGAGTATAAGCGCTTTGGATCAAGCTAGCCTTGATGTTCTTTCCAAAGATCTTCAGTGCCCCATATAGGAGCCGAGTTAGTCCTCGAACTGCTTTTGCTGTGTCAACTGTGCTGCATTTTAACAACGTCGAGTTCTTAAGCTCTTTTGGTGAAGCAGGTTTTTGGCAGCCTGAAAACCTGCTTCCGTCTGAGAAGAATGGGCGGTACAGCCAGTTTTAGCAAAAGTGAGTATGAGCCCAAAGAGCTTATTAAGAGACAAAAGGGCAATGAGTAACAGTGCATTTATAGAGCCAAGGCAACCTAAACAATGGACAATCGTATTGACTCCGCTAGCCAATACTACTTATGAACTTGGCAATCATTGATACTACATTTTTCGAGCCTCTGAATGTAATAAATTTGAGGACTGAATGTTTCTTTCAGATGTTATTTGGCATCATTCTGCTGGGTAAAGAGTCTCACAAGATTGAGTCTTATACTGTTAAAAGCCCATCCTTCACAAAAGGTCGAAAGCGAGTTCCTGTAGAAGGCGAGCTTCTTTATGTAGCTGTTCGCTAAAAAGATATGAAGCCGCTGGCTAACATTTTACAAATAGATCTTGAATCAGAGCTAGTATATGTCGTTAGAACATATATGTTTTATAAATCGTTTCAACTCCTCTCCAAATTCTTGCTTTCCTTTATTGTGCTCATCTTCGTTTTGAATGCCAAGAGATTGATGATGGCTTTGTATCGATTGATTAAACTTCTCAAAGAAGTCGTCTATTTCTTCTTGTGTTTCACTAGATATTTCTTTTAATAGTTCTCTCGTTATTGCGAAAGACCTGTCTAAATGTTGCCTGTTCCACGATTTTATAATCTTAAATAGTTTTTCTATCTCGGTTTCCTTAAAGATGAGATCACGTAATTCTACTCGAATCTCTTCCTCAATTTCGCTAAGCTTTACACTCTCAGCATAGCTAAAGTCGTCAAAATTAATTTTGGCTTTTTCAACCTTACTCTTAATTCTATTTTCAACTAACTTCATTGATTGTGCGCGGTCGACAATTTCAGAAAACTTATTGATATACCCACTAGTTTTCCTGTTGTCTGCCGAAAACCTCACAAAACCGCACTGTCTTCCATGTTCGTCTTTCTCAATTAGGTATTCAGCAAGAAGCCTGTCTTCGCCTTGATCAGAACTGCTGAAAATTGCAAAATCATCACGGGAAGTGGGTAAAAAGATGCCGCCTATTCCATCTCTCATTATGTTGGTAAATGTTGCATAACTCATTACATAAACATTGTATTTTTCTGCGTGAAATAATAATGTTTGAAAACGAAAATCGAAATCTCTTTCCTCCATAAAAACAAAAACTCTTTGACTTTCTCTATTGGATGTCGTAGCAATCGCCATGCTTAATTCTCTCGACCAAAAAAGCTCTGAGTTTTTGACAGTACTAATCGCAATAACTTTGGCATTATAAGTACGTTGTAGATCAATAAGATACTGTGTATACATAGCTATTGGAATAGTGTAATCATTCTTAGCTTCTCTAACCCCTCTAAGAGTTTTTGCCACAGAAATAAGAATAACTATTTGAAGCCAAAGGTTTTCTTCATAGCTTGGTTTGCTTTTGATTTCCTCTTCTATTTGCTTTGTCATCTTAGTGGTCTCATCTTTTACTTGATTTACATCAATCTTTTCATTCTCGTTGTGTTTTTGCTTCGGTTTGTTAATTGTTTCATTTAAACGTAAAAAGCAGAAGTCTACCCATTCTTTTGCCTTTTCACTACTGATATTAGTTATATCTTGAAGAAGATTAGACATTTCTTCTGGCCGACTTCCATTAATCGATGGAAAATCTCCCAAAAACCAAGGAGAGCTTTCGTTAAAGCGGATCAATTTGAAATTACGACTGCGTCCAGATAAAAAAGCGATTTGACAATTAATTAATGGTTCCCTTTGATTGTCTTGCGACAAAAAACCTAAGATAAAATCAAAGTCTTTTGAAAGCTGTTCTATCGCCTCGGAAAAGCGAGACCAGTTTCCTATTGAACTTATATCCAATATTTCCGTTTCAAGTTGAGGGACATTAAAAATGGTTTCTTCGAACCTTATAGCTATACCCCTCCTGTCTTCACCTAGTTTGCAAATTAATACTCTTCGTACTAAGCGAGATTGATATTGAGAATCGAGAAATCGACTTAGTTCCTTAAGCTTGCCAGGACCTCCTGATCCACCGATTCCAATATTTTCATAAATTTTACCTAACCTTTTGCGAACAGCATTGTGGCTAATGTGAAGTTCGATTGCGATAGTTTCAATCGATTCTCCTCTCTCAACAAGAGGTAAAACTTCTTGTTCAGCTACACTTAGCCCATATCTTTTAGCCAATTCGTCTAAGAAGTCTTTAGAAGCCATGAATTTACTTGAAAAAAGGTGAGCTGCAAAAAAGACAAAATTCGTCTAAAGGCATTTAAACGGCATTAAAAATGCCTATATTCTAGCGGCTAATTGCTCAACTGCCCCTACTGACGCTTGTAGCGCACAGGATTTAGGAGTAGATGATTGGCAGCATTGGAGCCAATTCTGCTTGCTCTACAACGCGATGTTGGCTCCTACACAGTTTTAGTGAACCTTTAGTGAACCGAAAGTAGCAGGCGAGGTAGAGAGTAGGGTTAATTCAATGTGGTAGTAGGAAATATAGGATAACAAGAAGGCGTTGAGCCGAGATACGTGTAATTTTTATCATATCGCCTTGAAACGTAGACTGAATAGGCACTCTAGCCTTTTGGTCTTTAGCCGTGATCGCTGAAAGCCCTGCATAGTACAGGGTTGGACTACTTCTGGACTGTGTACTACTGGAAAACAGCTAGTACACCACCTGACTTGTTCCTCATTCGTCGCCTGAAAGCCGCATTCTAGCGTTGCGCTTCTGCTGGCGCGGCAACTAATCAACCAAATAAGCCCTGTTTTGAGTCGAACGGCGAAAGCCTCTCTGTGTAAGGCTTTAACACCCATATGATCAACTTTTGCACGTATCTCGTGCGCCGAGCGAAGCTCGGCTTTACTAGCTAGGTGCAAGTCCTAGTCCTAGAAGCCCTGGCAAGGCACTAGGTACCGAGTGTTGCGTCGGCTTCGGTAACGACTCCGGCGAAGCGTACACAGGGAGACGATGGGCGGCAATGCGAAAGCGTGAAGGGATCGAGCCCCGATATTGTATGAAATTGTGAGTGCTGACCTGCTGAGATATAGGGAAGGCAATACCCAGAGAGCCAACAGCCAATGCTCTTCTGGCGGCTCACCGGGGTCCAAGACCGTGGCACGTCGTTACAGTAAAGCCGGGAACTCGGGAGATCCCATGAATTCTTCTAATCGGGAGTAGGGTGGCACAACTGGTCAACCAGAAGGAAGCCCAACGATTCATGGGAAGTCGGATGTCCTCATAGTAGTGATGAATTGGGGTAACGCCCACGGAGCGAAGGGGGACACATTAGGTCGACCACTCGATGGCAACGTTATTCACACTCAGAGGTGAAACGATGACGACAACGGGAATCGAGCGGATAGCCAAACGGGCGCGCAGTCAACCCACATCGGAGTTTACAACTCTGATGCACCACTACACAGTGGAAAACCTGCGAACCTGCTTCGAGGTGCTGGATGGAAAGAAGGCACTCGGAGTGGATGGAGTGAGCAAAGCAGAATACGGGCAGAATCTGGAGGACAACCTGCGGGCACTGTACCGAAAACTGCATCAGATGTCGTACCGCCCTCAAGCCGTACGACGAGTGGAGATTCCCAAAGAGGATGGCACTCTGCGTCCTTTAGGGATCAGTTGCCTGGAAGACAAAATCGTTCAGGAGATGACCCGACAGATTCTTGAAGCGATCTACGAGCCTGTGTTTATCGAGACCTCTTATGGCTTCCGCCCAAAGCGGAGTTGTCACGACGCATTGAGACAACTAAACAGCGAGGTGATGACCAAACCTGTCAACTGGATCGCAGACATAGACCTGGCTCAGTTCTTCGACACGATGCCTCACCGGGAGATCCTGACCGTGATGCAAGAGCGGATCAAGGATAGAAAATTTCTACACTTGATAGCGCGAATGCTTAAAGCCGGAGTCCAAACTCCAGGAGGTATCGTCCAAGAGGAACTGGGGAGTCCACAAGGCTCCATCGTCTCTCCTGTGATTGCGAATGTGTTTCTTGACCATGTGCTAGACCAATGGTTTACCCAAGTGGTCACTCATCACTGTCGAGGGTACTGTGCAATCCTAAGATACGCGGACGATTGCATCGCTGTGCTCGAGTTCGAGGATGATGCACAGCGGTTTATGCGAGTCCTTCCAAAACGGCTGGAGAAGTTCGGACTACGTCTCAAACAAGCTAAGACCCAACTGCGAGGATTTGGCAAATGCCAAGCTTGGCAGTCGTTCAAAGATGGGGAACGACTTCCCACCTTTGATTTTCTGGGACTGACTCATTACTGGGGTAAGAGCCGCAATGGGAAAGCTCGATTGAAGCGTCAGACCTCGAAGAAACGATTTCGACGCGCGCTGGTCGCCATCAATCACTGGCTGCGCCAGGAACGCAATGCCCACAAGCTGCCAGTGCTCTGGCAAGCGATGGGGCGGAAGTTGCGCGGACATTTCAACTACTTTGGGGTGACCGATAACAGTCGGGCACTGTACAGCTTTGAACGAGCAGTCCAAAAGCTGCTGTTCAAATGGCTGAATCGCCGCAGTCAGCGACACAGCTTTACCTGGGAGACTTTCCGGTGTTACCTAGCCCGGTATCCTCTCCCTAAGCCAGGTCGATTGATATCGCTCTATCCTGTCTGGTAAAAGACCGAATGAAGAGGCTTGTGCGGGAAAACCGCAGGCAGGCTTCTGTGAGGGGGAGGCTCCCAACGATGCAGGGTTAAATCTTGTGACACTCTCGCGTTCCGAAAGGTGAGAGCAACGGGGAACACAAAGCAAGCCTAAACATCGCAGGAGTCCTCTCTACTCGACGGCACGATGCCCAACAGACCCGTTTCACCCCTGTGCATTGAGGCAGATTATATGGGCACGGTCACGAGTCCGTTGCGGCACCGTTTGGGTAACTCGCAACTCGCTCAACATAGCGTCTTCTGCTTCGCTTAAGATAATCCGGATGGGAGCAGGCATAAATGATAGAAAACTCCGTTTAGGGAATTTATGCCATCTTACATTTAATTAGTCCTAGCTGCTTACTAGACTAATTAGGTACTGGGCGACAACTGTAAGTTAGTCCAAGAGGGATGTTTTTGCAGGGACTGACAGCATATAAACTTTTTCTCACTTTTAGGGCGACTGTACTCAGATCGGACCTGCTCTAAACGAGTTGGCAATTCATCTTTTACTCTGCTCCAATAAACATCAGGAAACAGAACATAATTGAAATTACATTCGCGGAATACTTGTTCAATACGTTGATAGCGATGGTTTGACCAATCTCGTAAAGTGTTCCAGGAGGGATGGAGATCCTTTGCTGTAATAAATTGTCGAGCTTTAAGGCGTAAGTATTCCAAGCGCGTATCTAGCCAAAAAGTCATCATGTCAAAGTACCTAGGATCTTGGCAAGCACTTTGATCAAGAATTGAATTACGATCCACATTAAAATCCTTAAGCAAGTCCTCTGGCAAATAGCAGAGCCCTCGCTCTGTATCTTCCCGCAAATCTCGTAGATGATTATAGAACTGATCCAAGATACCGAAGTGACTCGCAGCCTGGCGGTGCTTTTCGGACAAAAAGGGAAACACTTGAAAGAATGATCCTGCTAAGTCAGCTAACATTTTCTCGTATTCATCAAATGTACCGATAATGAGATTATCAACGTGATAACACGAGATTGCTTCCATGTAGCAGCTCCACGATTGAGATATTGGATTATCAAGCTGCCCAAGTCCACAAAATTGCATACGTTTCAGAACATCCTGGTGTAGACATTTCGGCTTGACATTGCCAGTTAATCGTAAATACTGCCAGTCAGTCATAAATTGATCGAACTCAGAATGTTCAGGATATAAAAAACTTTGCTCTGCAAAGCGATCAGCTAAGCGAATCCAACCAATTCGTTCGATCCATTCATCACGGATGCCAGACTCCAACTCCATAACCCAACCAGCGTTATCTTCGTCTTTAAGGGCATCGTCTGACAGTGCGTCATAGCAAGATGAGCCAACTAAATCTGCTATTGTTGGCTTGCTAGTATTGCTTGAGTAGCCTGGATTAACAACTTTTTTCTTGGACAGATATATTAAGATGTTGGCAACGGTAAAAGACTTCATAGTTACTCTCGTTCATTTCCCTAAAGTGCTATCTGCTAACTACCTTTAGTACGCAGTATCGCTCTGCTACTCGTATAGCTAGTATTCAATACAGATGCATCCGTTTCCTTAAGCTTTTCAAGCTCTTCTTTCGACAACAAAAAGATGCTTTCAAAATTTCTTCTTATCCCGCTATTCAAATCCCAAGTCTCGACAACTTGCATCATTGAACTGTATATAGAATGAAATTTAAAAGCATTCTCAATAATTTCATTCCCCTTATCACCTAAGACTTTCTTAATAGCTACAACCTCAGGACTGTTGTCAGTCCTTGTGAGATCAGTTGGATTATCGAACCTATCACTAAAGTCTTTAACGAGGTTATCAGCTAGATTAAGCTTGAGACGCTCAAGTCCATCTCTGTCAATAGAGAGAGGATATTTTTCAAGAAGATCTTCAGACGCTTTACAGTAATTTTCGTTCCCGATACAGGCAATATGAAGAACTAGGGACAGGTAGGCACCACGATCTCCAGATTTCCTACCGAGCCCAACAGTACGGGTAGCTTGCTTATCAGCCCATCGTAAGAAGTACTGTATTACCTCGTCTGACTCTACAAGCTTATCGGCTTTTTCTTTCATTTTCCACAACCATTCTATTTGACCAAGCTGATGAGTAGATAAAAGCAAAGTATTTTCTAGATCACGTCTCAAGCCAGCACTCACAGAACCACTGTTTAGACAATCGACTATTAATTGGTAGGTATAAGCAAATTCAAGGCCAGCAATAATAGGTTTGTTGATTTCATGGCTAAATACACCAGAAACGGCATTAGTTCCAACATTTTCCTGGCTGGAAATAATGTTTGAAAGCTGGAAGGTATCTTCCAAATATTTTTGAAGATTGTTCCTAATTTTTTTCTCGTCATCCAAAAGTGTAGAAATCGGATATGAATTACTAAGAAGTTCAATGGTCTGATCGTAAGTTCTATCAGCCATATTGGCTTCACTAGCAAGTTTGATGACAAAAGTAAGATAGGTAGCTCTTGCCTGTGATTCTCTACCATAAAACTTCGCCGGAACTGGTTGTTTACTTGCCCATTCAACAAACTTTTGAATCCTATCGTCATCAGCAATAATGAGATCAGCCTCTTTCTTCATCGCCAAAAGAATGTTATCGGCAGTGGGTTCTGATATTTCGGCTGCAAAAAGAAAGACCTCTCTCCATGAGCTATGTTTAATATGTTTGGCTAACTTTTCCTCTAAGCGGTTATCTTTTATTTCCTGAGCCGCTAAATATTCCTGAATGGAGATATGAGAAAAGGAATAATCGCTCTCACTACGCTTGACTAGCAAACCATAATTTGCCTCTATAAGACCTAATACATTTTCGCTGATTCGTCGTATTGTATTTGGATCTACATGACAATTCAAAGTAGATTTAATATAATCAGATGTTTTCTGAATTAGATACTTTCTGTCGATAATAAACAAGCCCTGCTCAAACATAAACAGAGAAAGTTTCCCTAGTAGAGCCTCAACTGAAATCGACAAACTGGAAGAATTTAACCTCAGTTCTGACGAAAGCTCTTTCTCAATACTTGGTCTCGTTAATAAGCGCTGTTCATCCCATTCTCTGAGGAGGATAGCTATAGTCTTTTTACAGAACTCACCTGGTCGATTAGAAATAGGGGCACTATCTGTCCTTTGATACCACAACCATAAATGCATCAGTAACAGAGGATTTGTGGCTAGCTGCTTAAACGTTTTATTTTTTTCTATCTCTTCTAAAAAGTCTTGAGAATTGTTTGAATTTTCCAGTTGGCACCAATTTTCTGCAAAGACCTTAATTTGCTCATCATCAAAATCTGAAAGCTCCACTTCGGTGAACTTAGTAAGAATATACTTATGAGCAGAAACACGGCAAGTTGCAACAAATCGATTATTATGTTTTGAGGAAGAAAAATCTTCAATTTCCTTAAAATCCTCTTCTTCGAGTAAATCCAAGCCATCCATTAGAATTAATGCCTTGCCTAGCTCTAGAATTTCATCTATCTGAGAAGCTGTTAGCCTAGATGTACTCAAAGAATGATTTATCGTTTCTAGTAAATTTAAGCCTTCACTGCCATTGATTTTTTTTTCAAAAGAGATGTAGACAGGAATTAGATCTTCCCAAATTTCACCATCAATACATAGGAGAGCTAATCTCTTTAAGGCGACCGTTTTCCCTGTTCCCGGTTTTCCTGAAATTAGTAGTTTAGAGTCATGCTTTACTGAATCCAGGTATGAAGAAACTCCTCTCGAAACTTTTGTTAGCCCAAGCCAGTCAGGATTATCAAAATCAAGGCTTTTTCTGAGATCCGTAATTTCTTGACTACCCTGCCCTTTATCTCTTTCAATTTCACTTAGGGTCTTACTTTCAACATAAACTTTCTTCAACTCGACGGAGGTGTTCATGCTCAGAACTCGGAAGCTTCCACAACGTTCTTGTATGTCAGCATAAATCTCTTGGCGAGTCGCCCTAATTGTATGTTCTATAACAGTGCTGACTTCTGAACTATCAGTTCCTCCATCCTGATTGGATGAAGAAAATTCTGAATTGTCATGAAGATCCACGACTTCCTGAGGATCTATTCCTAGCGCCCCACAAAGAGCAGCAAATATTCCTACTTCAACTGATTTTCCTGTTTTGAAATTAGTTGCAGTAGACCGAGCTACTCCCACTTTTTCTGCTAGCGCTGTAACGGTCATTTTTTTGGCTTTAAGAGCCGTTTTTATTTCCGATATTTTTTGTTTGGAGGCTGATAACGTTGTTATAGCCGCTTATGGTAGTAAATATTGTTTGCTCCTCTTAATACTAATCCATCTCAGTCAGACATACACACAGTCAGACAGTCAAATTTAGAGTGCTTTAACGTGCATGTCAATCAGGCTATGACTGCGACGACGTGAGGAAAGCTAGAGAGATTTTAGGTATATCCACTAGAAACAGGTCTTCATCTATACAAACTGTGCGAACTGTGGATGAAATATGTGGGAGCTATTACACCCCCACACGTCTACTTAAAGAAATGATTCGTTGCTTTACAGTGAGGCCTTCACCACTGCTAACAGTTCGAGAAAATCTTCAATGAGTTGATCAAGACTACGGTTAGATTGATCAGTGGGTACAGTAACCTCTTAACAACAATCCAGTAGATGCCGTTACAGTCGCCGCAGCCGCTTTATCTCTAAACGATAGAATGCTGCCAGTTACGCCAATTTCAACAGCGGCTAGTGCTCCAACACAATAGAGGTTAAGGAGTAGATACAACCAGCGGAAGAAGTTCCGCTCTAGCTACTTACGTTTAACAGTTCGGATGAGTTGATGGAAGCTGTTAAGAATTTGGTTGATTAACCAGAGAGCAACGCAGAGTGTTACACATGCCATTGCAAAAGAACCTAGCTGCTCAAAAGTCTTCAGCGTCTCTGTATTCAAGGGAATAGGAGGCTGAGCCATTTGAGCGGAATTGGGCTGGGAAGCAATCGGAGAAGCAGATTGAGGAATCTGAGAGAGATTGATTGCACTTTGGCTGGTTTTAGTCATATGATGCGTGAGTTATTTTGTGTGTTCTCTGATCCTCAATTGGATCAGAGGGCTTTCTGTTTTAATGTCTTGAACCATATAGCGTCCTGACGAATTTGTAGGCGCTATATGTAGCATTCGACAGATAGCAGTCCAAAGACCACCCTATGTCTCTCTAAACGTCTAGCTTTTGGTACGCTTGTCCTAAGCCAGTACTGATTTGCTGATGCAACCCTTATATGGAGAGAATACGAGATACGACTCCTATAGGCTGTTTGTCCTTAGAGTGAAATCACGGACAAACAGCCTTTCTAGCTTATCGATGAATAAACTGAGTAGATGCACAGGCTGCAACCTCGTTAAGCATCTGACTGAACCTGAGGAGTCTATAGTTTCACTACACAAAGCCGACTAAGCCACTTTTTTGAACGTTGCAAAATGACCTCAACATTACGCGGAACAAGAGAGTTATTTTCCAATACTCCTTAGTATTGAGAGTATTAAGTTTGCATAATCAGGATATTTCGTTTTTCACAACTAAATAGTTATTTCAATTTAGAAATACTTATTTAGTTAGCATCAATACCGAAACCTGTTTGAAACTTCATTCTCTCGCTTAGTTAAGGGTATTTTTGTACCATACCGCTTCAATTCAAAGTAGCTTGACTTAGACTGACTGTCAACTGTATATGACTGATTTTGTTTGACTGATTTATTTGAAAACGACTGACTTAGACTGACTGATTTAACTTGAATCGACTGTTTTTGTGCCTCATCATCAACCGCAAAAGGCTTTCAGCGGTAAGGGTGATTACTAACTTCTGACCATAGTTTTGGGCATGCCATCAACTGTCCGTTCAGCAACTAATCAACAAAATTATCTGTGCCTTGGGCTAAACTCTGAAAGCCATACACAGCGGAGATTTCCAGGAATAAATCTACTCACTAGTAGGTTGGATCAGGATATCCCATTTAGGTAAATCTGGATTGCGCTGCAATCGAGTTTCAATTTCACGCACCGCTGCTTTTAAGAGTGAGATACCTTTTGCATCAGCGGTTTGATTGAATACGACGATGGGATGCATGCCTTTCCAGGTCATATTTGGAGTATGCGTGTC
>JBGTJW010000068.1:0-3802 GCA_041744955.1 Stenomitos sp.
GGTGAGGGAATCGGCTCTGCCATCGGTCAGTAGATTCGCGATCGCATCTAGGGCTTGCCGCATTGTCGGGCGTGACCCCGGATTAAGTCCAGCCAAATACACCGCTGCGGGATGCTGGGTCAGCGATGGCGGTGTCGTTAAAACTAACTCAGTGACGGTGCTAGTAGACATCTCTTATTAGAATATGGGTTCTAGACAGCTATATTCTGATAAGTAATCTTGCCATGAAACTAGCACCAGCGATCGCGCCCTCAATAACCAAATGAAAATTTTTAACCTACATAAAGCACTGCGGCGATCGTTTCTGCATAGGGGCGATCGCTCTTGCCTCTACGATATCGGAGATGGATCTGCCGCTACTTTGGCAATATGGGCACTACCCGTAAAGATTCAACTCTCAAAACTTTAAATTTTCTACCATCTTTCGAAGATCTGAACCATGACCTGCCAAAATTTGAACAGGTGTCAAGTTTGACGCATTGTCAAAGTTCGACGGATCAGTCTGAGCAAACTAGCCTGACCATAAAGTGGGAAAGTTGGAGTTTCATTATGAAAATTACCCGGCGTGAAGCACTCAAACTTGGATTAGCAGGAACTGGATCGCTCCTATCACCCTTTGCCCTTTCAGAAAGCGCTCAGGCGGCTGAAGAACCTAAATGTAGTAAAGAGCCACTGCCACCGACTTCGCAAATCCTGAAGCTGAGTCCAACAATTGAGCGCTTTGAACAACCGCTCTATGTCCCGAAACCACTCGACCCTGTCCTCAAGAAGACTTACAAGGTTGTTCGTCGGGGGATAACCATTAACCAGCCGATCGATTACTACGACATCACGATGCGGAAGCAGAAAGTTGAAATTCTGCCTGCCAAAGATGGTAAGCCGGCGATCGCGACCGAGGTTTGGATTTACCAGAAGACTGGTGATACAGAGAAACCCAGGTTAGTGGGTCCCCTAATTCAGCAAGCGAAAAACCGCGAATCCTGCGTTCGCTTTACCAACGCCCTAGGCAAGGATGCGGAGGGTAAGGAAATCTGTACTTCGGTTCATCTGCATGGGATGGCTTCCCTCCCTCAGTACGACGGCTACGCTGAGGACTTGACTCCACCCGGCTACTACAAAGATTACTACTATCCCAACAACCGCGCCTCCATCCTTTGGTACCACGACCATGCCGTCCACAAAACCTCGCGCAACGTCTACATGGGACTAGCAGGTATGTATGTCGTTGAATATGCGCCAGAAGACTTTTGTAATCTGGAGCAAGCTGGATGTTTGCCCAGTGGCGAGTTTGAGGTCCCGCTCATCATCCAAGACAAAACCTTCGAGATTCCACAGGACACGACTAGCAACGAATGGAAACTCGTTTTTAGCGATCGCCGCCACCAAGGAGTTTACGCCGATGTCATCCTGGTGAATGGGGTGCCCTGGCCTCACCTGAAAGTTAAACGGCGGAAATACTTCTTTCGCGTCTTAAATGCATCCGCGTCTCGCACCTACCAACTCACCCTCAGTCAGTCTGAAACCATTCAGACAACCAGCGAAAATGCTTACAAATTGACGGTGGTTGGCTCTGATGCGGGGCTCCTGGCTGAACCTGCGCCTCTAGTTGCCCCTAATCCCCTGCGGATTGGAGTTGCAGAACGCTACGGAGTGATTATTGACTTTTCCGAATTTCCTGCTGATACAAAGTCCGTCTTCCTAAGAAATCTTACTTTCCCAAGTAATCTGGGTCCCGAATCTCAGGTCATCATGCGCTTTGACTTGCTGAACGATCCGGTAGAGGATAGTTGCGATATCCCCAACCCCTTAGGCATCATGACAGATCGGCAAGCTTTAGAAGATCGTGCCGTTAAAACTCGAACCTTCCGGTTCGGGCGGGGCAATCGGTGGACTATCAATGGCAGGACGTGGAGTGCCTCCCGTGTGGATGCCGACCCCGGTCAGTGTGATATCGAAATTTGGAACCTGGTCAATACGGGAGGTTGGGCGCATCCAGTTCACATTCATCTGGTGGATTTCCGGGTCATCGAACGCAATGGACTTCCTCCCCTGTCCTATGAGCAAGGTTGGAAAGATGTCGTCGTTTTAAATCCATTGGAAATTGTTCGAGTCGTTGCGAAGTTCGCCCCCCACCGCGGAAAATACATGATGCACTGTCACAACATCGTGCATGAAGACCATGACATGATGACCCAGTTTGAAATAGGCAAAGACGGACAAGATCCACTCTCTGACCGGGCTAAGCTACTTCCCGCTCCCCCCCTCGGTTCCACCGATCCTCCACTGCTAATTGAAAATCTGCCTTGTAAATGCTATGAGCCGCTGCCCTATAACTGTCCGGTGGAGATCGAACCGCCTGAAGATTGCCAAACTGCTTTCACCAATTCCGGTCAGAGCTAGAAACATTCATGAGCCATACAAGGCGCGATTGAAGGCTTTGATTGACTCCATATCGTAAGGTCCCCCTGACTCAGATTGGATATTGCCAGATGTTGAGGGGGTGGATGCCTTTTTACTTTGGACTTCCACTGCGGCTTTGCTGTCTACAGGAGTGCGCTTTTGAGTAGTCTGGGATGATTCTGAAGCTTGAGAAGTTGCAGGTTCCTCAGACGGCGTTGCCTCAGATGGGAGAGTAATCCCAGAGGTTTGGGCAATGATGAAAGTGCCGTGCAGTAAGGGGCTACTCAAAGCCACATTGATTACCAGCAGGATCGAAGCAAAAAACCGAAAAACTGCTAAAAAAATTGTGTTTAACATTGACTTTTTCCTAAAATTTTGGTACTGCTCTTTTACTTCAAATCATAGCTCAAGACAATTGGTGATACCGAGTTGCGTAGAGAGCGCAACTTTCAACCCCTGTATGCACAGTTGTGATTTAAAGAAGTGTGGGATAAGTTGCGAAATCACCCCAACACCGGGGCATGACAAAATACGTGCAAAATGGAACATCATGTTAAATTTTGTAAAGCTACTTATGGAATACCCGCTGGTTTCTACCGCGTGGTTGGGGAATATTTAGCTGAAATGAATTTTCTAACTCAATTGCAATGGGAGGTCGCAGCTGGTCACAAATCCCTTTCTGAGTGCTTTGATGAGCAGCGCTACACGCTAGAGCTATTCCCCCAAATCACCGCGATTTACTTCTGCCTAGACTTTGATGGCAAAGAGTGCTGGGTAGTCAATCGATTTTCAATGCTGATAAGCGCGGATAGCCTTGAGTATGAGGGCGAGGGATTCAGGAAGCCAGAACCAGGAATGCTCAAGCTGGCAATGTGGCAATATGATATTTCTCCTCAGCGCACTTTCTATGTGGGCAATCGCCCTGAAGATGGGGAAGCCGCAATAGAGAGCTGGTGTGCAGTATATGGATGCGGATATTTGGCGCGATCACTTTTGGTAATTCTGCCCTTTCTCCTGCCGCTGTTTCTCCCAGGGTCCCATCTTGGCATCGGTGGTCTGCAACTTTCCCCAATTAGTATCAGTTAAGTTAGCCGCCATCACCAGTTTGCCATTACAAAAATTCGCTTTAGCTGTGTGGATTCGCCGGAGGTTCCCTATATAAAAAAAGAGCGGGAAAGCTACGATCCAGCTGACCTTGACCAGTTCAAGTAGGGTAGATAGGCTCGTGAGCGGTTGACCTAGCTGCTCCACCAAGGAAGCGATCGCGTGTCGCTCACCGTGTCAGATAGCGATCGCTATGCAATACTTCTCGGTTAAAAACTAAGCAGTATTGAGAATCGAAAAGTTAAGTGGTTCTTTTTTGACTCCCGTTCCCCTGTGGATTGGCTTCTTGGAGGGGAAC
>JBGTJW010000069.1:0-12572 GCA_041744955.1 Stenomitos sp.
CTGTGGTCGCTGTGTAAAGCCTTTTCCAGGCAACGCTATGCGGGACCGCTACCCACGAAACGCAACGCGTCTTTAAAGCGTATTCAGTCGCCAACGTTGCCTTATTCAACCATGTAAAGGCTACTATCGTTTAACACGCGATTCTTCCACAGCGCGGGTTTCGTAGGAAAGATGTTGTTCCATCGCCGTTTTGAGCGTGTGGTAATGCGGATATTGCGCCAACTCTTCGCGTCGGCGCGGGCGGGGAAACGGCACATCCAGTATCTGAGCAATACGAGCAGCGGGGCCGCGAGTCATCATCACAATTTGATCCGACAGCAGCAGCGCTTCTTCAATGCTATGAGTAATCAGGATCACGGTTTTACGTTCCTGCTCCCAGATACGCTCAATCTCGTCCTGCAAAAAGCCGCGTGTGAGGGCATCCAGCGCTCCAAAGGGTTCATCCATCAACAGCATTTGGGGGTTAATGGCAAGCGCCCGTGCAATGCCGACGCGCTGTTTCATGCCGCCAGAAAGCTCGTGTGGATGCTTGTCTTCGGCTCCCCGCAGACCCACCAGACCAATGTAATCTTGAATGATTGCTTTTTTCTGAGCGATCGCCATTGTTGGATAGACCGTTTCTACCGCGAACTGAATGTTTTCGGCTACCGTCATCCAGGGCATGAGGGCATAGTTTTGAAACACCACACCGCGATCAGGTCCCGGTGCTTCAATGGTTTGACCATTCATGCTAACGCTGCCAGTGGTTGGTTGAGATAGCCCAGCGATGATGTTCAGCAGGGTAGACTTACCACAGCCAGAAGGTCCAATGATGGAAACAAAGGTGTTGGGACGAACCTCTAAATCAATATTGGCGATCGCCACAAATTCTTTTGAGGTGCGCCGCAAGACTTTGTCAACAAGGTTGCTCCGACCAGGGAACACTTTAGAGATGTTTTGCAGGGACAGGTGAGCCGCTGATGTTTCGATCAAGGGAAGTATCGTTTTTGACTCATGCATCGCTAAGACCTCTGCCCAAAAGAAACCCACGTTTGCAGTAAACCAAACAGGCGATCCATCAGCAGTCCCACCAGACCAACGATGAGAATCGCCGTAATGATGCTGGTGATTTTCAGGTTGTTCCACTCGTTCCATACGAAGTAGCCAATCCCGCCACTGAGTAAAATTTCGGCAGCCACAATGACTAACCAGGCAATGCCGAGGCTAATGCGTAAACCTGACACAATACTGGGCGCGGCAGCAGGCAAAATCACTTTGGTAATAGTGCGCCAACGCGAGGCACCCAGGGTACGAGCGACATTGAGATACGTGGCATCCACATGACTCACACCAAACTTAGTGTTGATCAACGTGGGCCAGATACTGGTGATGGCAATGACAAACAGCGCTGTTTTTTCAGAGTCGCGCATCAACGCCAAACCCAACGGCAACCACGCTAACGGCGAGACGGGGCGAAGAATTTGGATGAAGGGGTCAACCGCTTTAGAAACAACTTCGGATAGACCGATGAGAACACCGACGGGAATGGCGATCGCCGAGCCAATCAA
The DNA here is from genome assembly GCA_041744955.1 of Stenomitos sp. GTDB lineage: Bacteria > Cyanobacteriota > Cyanobacteriia > Leptolyngbyales > Leptolyngbyaceae > Stenomitos. The sequence goes on from JBGTJW010000069.1 coordinate 1,548, forward strand.
AAAACCTAATAACACCCGTCGCAAACTGGTCAGCAGTAGTAGCCCAATGCCCTGATCATTCGGACCGTTATCAAAAAATGGATCAGTAATCCAGAACCAAAAATCTTTGATGGTTTGGCTGGCAGAGGGCATGATTGGCAGAAAGAGCTTCGAGTTTGCACCCAGTTCCCAAAGCCCCAGAAACACCAGCAGGATTACCACAAAGAGCATGAATGCCTGCTGATCCGTATTGAGAGCAAATGGCTTTGCCCTGGCGCTATCCGACCGTAGAACCTCATTTGTCATCGCTGTAGACCCGCTAAACTTTAAACTTTTTGATCTGTTCGTCTACGTAGGCAGCCGGGTTTTTAGGATCGAAGCTGTCGTACTTCAAGGTTTCAGTCTTTTCCGTTTCAGTGGGTGGCGTTTGACCCAGCTCTTTCTGTAGCTCTGCTGAGACATCTGTGAGAAAGATTTCTTGAGAAATTTTGGCGTAATCTGCCTTGTCTTTGGGCATCAGTTCCCACCGCACTAGCTGCGAAGAAATCCATTTGGCGTAGCTCTTCCAGGGATAAGGGTCAAACCCAATGCGATCAGGAACCTCTTTGGCATTGCCTAACCCATCCTCAAACTTGCCTGTCAACACGGCTTCCACAACGGGCAAGGGTTGGTTGAGGTATTTGCGCTCAATCAGTGCTTTGGCAATTTCCAATCGGTTCGCTGGAGCATTGGCGTAGGTAGCGGCATCCACGATCGCCTTGTTGACCGCTCGAAACGTATTTGGGTTGGTGTCAATCCAGCTCTGGCTGGCAGCAAACGCACAGCAGGGATGACCATCCCACAAGTCCTTCGTCAACAGATGGATAAAGCCAGCTTGCTCAAACACGGCTCGCTGATTAAATGGATCGGGCATCAGCATGGCATCGATTTCACCTGCCGCCATTTTTGCTACGCTGTCGGGGGGCGGCACAGACGAAATCTGTACATCTTTGTCAGGGTCAAGCCCACCTGCTGCCAGGTAGTAGCGCAGCAGCAGATTGTGCATAGAGAAGGGAAAGGGCACCCCAATCTTAAAGTCCTTAAAGTCTTTGGCTTCTTTCACCGTGTCTTTATGCTTCAGGGCAACAGTGATTGCCTGTCCGTTGATATTTTCAATACTGGCAAGCTTGATGGGAAAGGCTGCGGAACCTAAGCCCAGCGTGATGGCGATCGGCATCGGCGACAGCATATGGTACGCATCTAATTCACCCGCGATCGCGGAATCCCTGACCGCTGCCCAGTTCGGCAGTTTTTTAACGGTGACATTCAAACCATATTTGCTGTAAAAGCCCAACGGCTCAGACATCACGATCGGTGTCGCGCAGGTGATGGGAATAAAGCCGATCGTCAGATCTTTCTTCTCTAAATTAGTCGGGGCATTTGCGGCGGGTGATTGTTGAGTAGCAGGTTGGTCAGACTCCTGCCCACAGCTTGCAGCAGCAATTAACGAGCCAGCCACCACCACACGCTTCAAAAACTCTCGACGGCTAAAATCACTGTTGCGAATGGTGTTGCTAAAAAACTCTGTCGCGTTGACTCCAAAGGCAGCCGCAAACACTTGGTCGAGTCCACCCGCTTCCTGAATCAGCTCTTTGCAAAAGCGCTCTCGTTGTGGATTGCCACCGCCCACCTGGCGCAGCAGCAGCGCTTCCTTCATCTCCAGGGCTGTCAAGCTCTCTGCCAATGCCAGCGTTTCAGGCTGATACAAACCCATCCGTATCAAGTCATTGATCAACTCCGCTGGCTCATGGGGCATGCCCTCAGCCGCTTGCCAGTGATCCTGAGGAAAATGGGTGCCGCCACAGGGACAACGGCTTACGTCTACTTGAGGCTGCAATTGCAGATTGGTCAATACCATTTGCCGCTTTGACTCCAATAAGATGACGATCGTGGACTGCTGCCATGCACAATACCAGCCATTCCGGGCAAACTCATTGGACTGGTTTTTGCAAGAGTGGGATTTTCTTTCGCTCTTTGTGCCTCAATTAAATGCCATTTTTGTTTTTAGCGGTATGAGGGAAACTAGGTAGTGTAATAGAATACATATCCCTAGCGATCGCGCCCCTTGTCAGCTACTTAGGACTATGGATTAAATAAGACCGGAGAAAGAAGGCAAAGAAGTTACAGTGAGAAGGATCGCTCTCTTAGCTGTAATGTGATGCAAGCTTACCCTCTTGAAGTCGAGCAACAGATGCAACGGTTTTACCACTCCTTATCGGAGAAGGATCGCCGCCGCTATGCGGCGGTAGAAGCGCTGAAATTAGGTTGGGGCGGACTAAGCTACATCAGTCAACTGCTGGGGTGTGACGATGAAGCGATGCAATTGGGGAAACGGGAGTTAGAGCAACCGGCGGAATTGCACCAGAGTCGAGTGCGGCGCACCGGAGGCGGACGCAAAGCTGCCTTGGTAACGATGGCTGGGCTGGATGCGTCCTTTTTGAGCGTCATTGGCAAGCATACGGCAGGTTCACCAATGGATGAAACCATCAAGTGGACGAATCTCACACGGCAAGAGATTGCCAGTTGGTTGCGGGCAGAAGGGCTGAGTGTCAGTGTGACAGTGGTAGACCAACTGCTGGAGAAACACAACTATCGCAAGCGGAAAGCACAAAAGCGATTGGCGACCGGAGCACACCCGCAACGCAACGAACAATTTGAGAACATTGAGCAAATCAAAGCCAACTATCAAGCCGTGGGCAATCCGGTGTTAAGCATGGACACAAAAAAAGAGAACTGATTGGGCAACTGTATCGTGACGGACGAGTGTATACCTAAGACGAAGCCATTGCAGTTTTTGACCATGACTGGAAGTCCTTAGCAACGGGTGTAGTGATGCCTCATGGTTTGTATGATCTAAAGCGCAACAGGGGCTACCTCCCTCTGGGCACCAGTCATGACACAGGGGAGTTTGCTTGTGATGCGATTCGCGATTGGTGGCACCAGCATGGACAACATCACTATCCCACCGCTACGTCGATTCTCCTGCTCTGCAATGGTGGCAGTAGCAATAGTTCAAGCCAGTACTTGTTTAAGCAGGATCTACAGCGCTTGGTCAACGAACTCAACATTGAGATTCGGATTGCTTACTATCCCCCCTACTCCTCGAAATACAACCCCATTGAACACCGTTTATTTCCTCACCTCACACGAGTCTGTCAAGGTGTCATCTTTGAGAGTGTTGCAATCGTCAAAGACCTGATGGAAAAAGCGGAGACTCAAACTGGGTTAAGTGTTGTTGTGACGCTCTTAGACAACTTTTATCAAACAGGACGAAAAGTTACCGAGGAGTTCAAGCAGACGATGGCGATTGTGTTCGATGAGTACCTACCAAAATGGAACTATACTGCCAAGCCACAGGTATTGTAATTTCCGGTCTTATTTAATTCATAGTCCTAAGCTGACATCTCTATCCTGGCGGACATGGAGTATTTTCGCAAAAGTGGGATGCTCCCATCGGGGACTTCCTTGCCACGCACTCCTGATGATTCACATATACACCGAAACGTTTTTAATCTGTCTTATGACCGTCACGATTGACGTTGTTCAAAAGCGCTGCACTAGTGCGGACCCGTGCGACTGGCATCATGCAGCAGCGCAAAGCAGCAGGGGCGTTGAAGTAGTCCGAACCTAGTCGCGCTGGCAACTGCCTCCTTTAGCCAGGGCATCTGTAACTAGGGTTTACGACTTTGAATGCGCGTCCACATATGATTGTGCTGCGGCTAGATCCTTAAATTTTTTGGGATACCGCTCTAGTAAATTTTTGGGCAACTTGTCACAGTCCCGATTAGCAAACATTGTCATCACTGGCATCGTCATGGTAATGATTCAAGGGGCTTGTCTTAGTGCTAACAGCAGCACCTTGACCGTTATGCTAGGGAAAGCCGTAGCAGAGTGCCCTTTGATGTCCAGTCAGGCGTTACCACTCAATGTGTTGGAGTATGAACGCTGCGCGGCTCAGCAGCTAGCACCGATGAGCTGGGCTTACTACGCGAGTGGCGCTTGGGACGAAACGACCTTACGAGATAATCGAGCTGCCTTTGCACGCTTGCGGTTGCGTCCACGTACACTGGTAGATGTCAGTCAGCGCCAGATGAAGGCTACGGTGCTGGGGCAACCCCTGGCTTTGCCAATACTGGTAGCACCGATGGCGTTTCAATGTCTAGCGCATCCCGATGGCGAACTCGCCACAGCCAAAGCAGCCGCTCAGAGGGGCACAGTGATGGTCTTGAGCACCCTCTCAACGAAGCCGTTGGAAAGCGTAGCCACTGTCAGCCAAGCGGCAACGAATGCTCCCAGACCCTGGTTTCAGCTCTATGTGCATCGCGATCGGGGGTTGACCAAAGCCCTGGTGGAACGGGCGTATGCCGCAGGATTTTCCGCGCTTTGCCTGACCGTCGATGCGCCTGTCCTGGGACAGCGGGAAGGCGATCGCCGTCATCGCTTTGTGCTACCGGACGGTCTGACATTAGCAAACCTCGCGGCGCTCAAAACGCTAGCAAGCCCCCAAGAGTCCCAGGAATCAGGACTGTTTGCGTACTTTCTGGAACAAATCAATCCCGCCCTGACCTGGCAGGATTTGGAGTGGTTACAGTCGCTATCGCCCTTGCCTTTAGTGCTGAAAGGCATTTTGCGGGGCGATGATGCGGTGCGAGCGGTTGAGCATGGCGCTCAGGGCATCATTGTCTCCAATCATGGCGGGCGACAACTGGATGGGGCGATCGCGGCGATCGATGCTCTCCCGGAGATTGTCGCGGCGGTGGCGGGTCGTGCTGAAGTACTGGTGGATGGTGGCATTCGACGCGGCACCGATGTCCTCAAAGCCCTGGCTTTAGGAGCCAATGCCGTTCTGGTGGGTCGTCCGATCTTGTGGGGGCTGGCGGTGGCTGGCAGCACCGGGGTGCAGCATGTGCTGGAGATCCTCCAGAGTGAGTTTGATCTGGCAATGGCATTAAGCGGCTGCGCCAGTTTGCAGGACATTGATCGCAGTTTGTGTGTGAAGGGTCCATAACTCTGCTTAGCGCCTCCATGAGCAATGGCAGCTTTTGGTAGAGCGCTTTGGTTTCTAAGTTTGTTGCCTCTTTTGTCCCACTGACCCCAACCTTACGGCTCCTTGCCGCCGCAGGGTGATCGCCCTCAGATGAGTCCATTGGTGCTGCTCACTGCCCTGGCTCATGCTTCTGTCTCTCCCTGTTTGCGTGCCAGTCCTTCCAGATGGACACGGCGAGCTTCATCACGGCGCTCCCGCTCCTGCCGCCGACAAGGACGGCATCGACGTGCCGTTGTCCAGACCCCACCCTTCGCCACTTCGTACCACCATCTTTGTTGTGTCGCTGTCCATACCTCGGCTTTCCCGCAGTCTTGACAGGTGAACGGGCGCTCAACATAGTAGCCGCGTGTGACAAAGTCCGGCACGCTATAGCTGCCATCCGGTGCCAGTGCTGTGGTGTCCACTCGCTCCCCACCAGCGGTGGCATTCAGTTTGGCTTGCTCAGCCAAACGACTGGCAACGGCACGCACGCTCGCTCGCGTTTATTTTGCTAGACGCTTGGCTTTGATGTCTTGACGGCGTTGCTTACCGCTTTGCATAGACGCTCTTGAACAACGCTCGATCGTCTGGTTGCACCCATCCTAAACGCATTGAGCCAGTGCCGCCTCTAGCGGTCTACCGTGCCAGTCATGCCGACGATGACTCAAGGTGAGCGGCTAAACTGGAGTCGCTAACTGCAAGCAACCCGTTTGACGACACGATGGCGGTGCCGCGTAAAATTATCCACATCGACATGGATGCCTTCTTTGCTGCTGTGGAGCAGCGTGATGACCCGCAGTACCGCGGTAAGCCCATCGTGGTCGGCGGTAGACCAGCCCAACGGGGCGTGGTTGCCGCTGCCAGCTATGAAGCACGTCAGTACGGGATTCACTCCGCGCTACCCTCACGCATCGCCGCGCAGCGGTGTGCTCACCTCCTCTTCGTCAAACCCCGTTTTGAAGTCTACCGTGCTGTCTCCCAGCAGATTCGCGCCATCTTCGACCGCTACACCGACTTAGTGGAACCGCTCTCGCTGGATGAAGCCTACATGGATGTGACGGCAAACAAACCAGGCATTGCCTCCGCCATGGCGATCGCCCGTGCGATCAAACAAGCGATTCGCGCAGAAACGCAACTGACGGCTTCAGCGGGAGTCTCGTACAACAAGTTTCTCGCCAAGCTTGCCTCTGGGTTAGACAAGCCGGATGGACTCTACCTCATTGCACCGGAGCAGGCACAGGCAGTGGTAGAGTCCTTACCGATCGCGAAATTCTATGGCGTGGGAGCAGCGACGGCTCAAAAGATGCAGGCGCTCGGCATTCACACCGGGCGAGACCTGAAGCAGTGGTCAGAAGCCGCTCTGGTGCAACACTTTGGCAAGGCAGGCAGCTATTACTACCGCGTTGCCAGGGCTGAGGATGAGCGCCCCGTCAATCCGCACCGCATCCGTAAGTCGATTGGAGCCGAGCAGTCTTTTGCGGACGATCTGGAAGGGCTAGAAGCAATGGAAGCAGCACTGGCAATACTGGCTGAGGAAGTGGCAACCCGGATGGATAAGCACCAACGCTATGGCTACACGCTGACGTTGAAGGTTAAGTATGCTGACTACCAACAGATCACCCGTGCTCAGACAGTGGCATGGTTGCTACGAGATGCCACGACGCTCTACAGCATGGCAAAGGACTTGTTGCGAGAGCACCTTGATCCCAACCGTAAAGTGAGATTGCTGGGACTAACGGTGTCCAATCTGGGCGAGCCAACGGCACGACCACGCTACACTCAATTGAGTCTGCACTTGCCGCCGTTTTGGCAGTAGCCCACCGGGACAAGCCAGCCCCAACCTTAGAGTCGTTATCCCGCCCCTAGCCACTGTCATTGCAGCAGCGCTTCTTGGTCTTAACGGCTAACCTTGGAACGTGGCAAACCATTGCTTCAGCTCCGGCAAATAACGTGCTGTAAGGATGCCGCCGACAAAGCCGAACAGATGTCCTTGCCAAGAGATGCCGCGTCGCCGGGACGGTAAGAGACCCCAGATGAGTGGACCGTAAAGCAACGCCACCACGAGCGCGATGCCAGCCGAGAGCAGATCTTGCTCAAAGTAGCTGCGGGACAGCAAAAAGCCGAAATAGCCAAAAATGAGACCGCTCGCGCCAATGTGTAGGGTACGGGGTGCTGCCAAGAGCCAAACACCTGCACCACTGACCAACCAGATCACAACTGTCGCGAGCGTGAATTCAGTGACACCGCGCAAAAGGGTCAACCAACCGAGCACGGCAAACGGGAATGTATTTGCCAGCAAGTGCTGCCAAGTACCGTGCAGGAGAGGCGCAAACAAAATGCCTCGTAGTCCCATTGAGGTGCGGGGTACAATGCCGAAGCGATCGAGGTAGTGCTGCAACAACACCTGGTCGATAAGTTCTAACGCCCACATGAGCGCGAGCAAGCCACCCACGATTTTGGCTTGAGTGGCAATGTCACTAGCAGAGAGGGGCAAGGGCATTGATCGCAGACAACATGTGCTGTCGTAGTTTAAGCGACTGGCTGCGCTTTCGCTTCGATCGCACGTAGAAAGTCAAAACAGCACGCCTGCACTTATGCAGCCTCAACGAGCCACTGAGACGCGGCACTCACTAAGCGTGTGCTGCCGTAGAAGCCGGATCAAGTTGAAGCTGGCGTGCCCTGAAGCGAGCGTGAACGACGGGGCAACGCCTGCCAACAGACAAGACTGCTACGATCGGCTTTTAGGAGCAAGGTTCATGCCCATTTCGATGTATCAAGCCTCTGTGCCGTCACTGATACGCGCACTCAATAATCTCGTGGCAATCTTGGAAAAGGGTGCGGCACATGCGGAAGCCCAAAAAATTGAACCAGCGGTCTTGATCAACAGCCGACTTTATCCTGATATGTTTCCGCTGGGGCGGCAGGTGCAAATCGCTTCTGATATGGCTCGCAGAGGGGCAGCGAGACTGGCAGGCTTAGTCGCCCCTTCGATGGCAGATCAGGAGACGACCTTTCCAGAACTCATGGCACGGCTACAGCAAGCCATCACCTATCTGGAAACGCTGCCCGCTGACCAAATTGATGGTTCTGAGGCACGGTCCATTGCCATTCCAGTCGGCGAAGAAACGATGGTCTTTGAGGGCTTACCGTATCTCCTTGACTTTGTTTTACCGAACGTCTATTTTCATGTCACAACGGCTTATGACATTCTTAGACATAATGGCGTTGCACTGGGTAAACGCGATTTCCTTGGTAAACCCGCCTAGAAACTGACCTTGGTAAGCAGCGGTCTGGCTGCGTTGTATGAATAGAGGCGGCTGGCAAATGAATGACTATCGCTTCGATCAAGAGGCGACTAGAATTGGTGGACAACGAACGATGTCGGTATTGCCAGCGTTTCCCATGAACCACTATGTTTATCTCGTGCAATGCGCTGATGGCACGCTTTACACAGGGTATGCCAAAGACGTGCAGCAACGGCTTGCCGTCCATAATACTGGCAAGGGCGCTCGCTACACCCGCACCCGGCTACCTGTGACTCTGCTTGCCTCCTGGCACTTTCCTACCCAGTCAGCCGCACTCAAAAGAGAATATCAAATTAAGCAACTTACCCGGCAACAAAAATTAGCGTTAAGCCAAAGCTCAGTAGATGCCGAGACAACCCCAAGCTAGACGGGGCTTACTGACCTATAGCTGAGCAATCTTACGGCTGTTTTGTCACTCCAGCAGCGCTACAAGAAGCGTATGCCTGCTGCTTTGGGAGTGCCGCTCATGCGCCGTCTCTATCGTGCTAGTCTTTTAACCCTCCTCTACAGCCTGCATGTTTGGGTCACGCTGCCAGCCGCTGTTGCCAACCAAAGCCCGTTGCAGACGTATAGCGGTGCCTGCCATCCTTTAGGGTAAGACTTCAGCGCTAGAGACTCAACTCTAACGAGGTTTGAGTCGTCGTGGCTGCGGCTCAGACTGCTTAAACAAGACCGCTGGTGACACAGTACTAACTTGCCCTTGCCAATCTGTTGACCATTGCAATCGCTCACGTTGTGCTGTTTAAGGTCTCCAAAGCTCACTGTCCTGTGCGACAACTGTGGCTCTCAGCCCACACTGTTTTGCACAACAGACGAACCTCACTCAAGGTCTCGTGAGTCTGCTTCCCAACAGGGCTGTATCGCCAGGTCAGGATCAACGTCGTCGATCGCCGTCTGCATCGCTACATCACTGATGGCTCCCTGCTGATAGCGCTTTAACTGTTTGTGCAAGGTGAGGATCTGGTTGCCCTCGATCGCGCCCGTGAACAGCAACCACTCAATTTGTCGGGCAAATTTATGTGTGCTCATCGCGTTTGACTCCCCAACACGGCAGTGCGCTTGCTATCCAAAACTCCCTTTAGTCGCTGCACGAACGCAGAGTCGCGATCGCAGGTCAACACCAACTGATCGAACGCTCTCGTCATCGCCACATAGAGTAAGCGTGCCTCGTCCTCCGGCGTACTCTGCTTATTGGGTAGATAGCCGACACCAGGGATACAGACCACAGGGAACTCTAAGCCCTTGCTAGAGTGCATCGTCACCAATTTGATGCTGGGTGCTGCCGCATCATAAAGCTGACTGTCCTGATCGCGGTTCAGCCACTCCACTGGCATGTGGGCGTGTTGGCAGCGATCGTAGAGCTGCTCTGCCATCCACTTGGCGCGGTAAACGATCGCCATCTCGTTCCAGGGGATACCGCGCTCATGTAGCTGCTGGAGCCGCTCTATCAGGTAGTCGGTTTCGTGATGGAAGCTGGGTAGCTTGATCAGTTCTGGCTGTGCTCCATGCCGACCCGCACTTTGAGGCTGGACGAGTCGTGGTGTGTCCTCTTCACCGTCTTCCGTGGGCAGCATCACGGCTTGAGCAAAGGCATAGGCGAGCGTCAAAATCGCTTCGGTATTGCGGTAGTTAAGCTTGAGGATAGTGGTTCTGCCTTGCGCCTGAATGCCCAACTGCTTGAAGCTGAAGGGCTGGCGTTGCTTCTCCCCATAGAGATTCTGAGCATCGTCGTAGAGCAAGAGCAGGGCTTTGGTGGCTGGGTCTACCATTTGGGCAGCGAGTTTCAACCACTCTGGTCGGAAGTCATGCCCCTCGTCAATCAGCACGGCTCCATAGCTGCCTGCGGGAATGATGCCAGCGTCTACGCCTCGCATCACCCGTTGCACCACCTCATCCACGTAAGCTGCACCCTGAAACTCGTTGGTACTTGGCTTTGGTAGGTGATGTCGCCGCAATAGTTCCCCGCACCAGCCATGAAAGTGTCGGACATGCACACGATCCGAGCCAATACCCTTGGCATGGAGCATCTGGCGTAGTCGTGCTGCCAAGGTCACGTTGAAACATAACACCAGGATGGGTTTAGTGGTCTCTTCGACCAGGCGCAGGCAACGATAGACCAGGATCAGTGTCTTACCAGAACCCGCTACGCCATGTATCACCCGATGACCATCCCCCAAGCTTCGGGCAAGCTGTTCCTGCTGGATGTCCATCACTCGCAAAAGGTCAGGCAGCGCGAGCGGTGTGGTGGATGCGTCTGGCTCGTCGGGTAGCAGCGAGAGTTGTCTGTTGCAAAGCCGCACTTCTGGGAACAGGTGCCAGCGGACGCGATCGATCTGTGTCGGGGTCAGCGGTTCGCCAAACTCGTAGGAGCAAAGGTTCCAGAGCCTCTGTTGGAAGGTATAGGCATCAACGTTCTCATACATTTCATCCTGACAGATCACTAAGTTGGAGTCTAAGACTGCCTGTAGCCCTTCCTGTTAGGGCAAACGCATGAAAATCATTGAGACAGGATGTTGAGCAGATAGTCATCATCCCAACCTGCCTTCTTTCGCTTGGCGGCAATGCCTGCCTTCGTTGTTTCATCTTGTCCGAGCAAATTGAGCGCAATGTGGCGCAGCAGTGAGAAGTTTTGCGGCGCATGATCTTTGCGAATCCGGCAGGCATCTTCATCAAAAG
>JBGTJW010000070.1:0-4812 GCA_041744955.1 Stenomitos sp.
TGTATCTCTGGCAGTTATTGAGGCTGGCATCCCCTAATCTTCCTTGTCTCCTAATAGCCCTAATAAAAGGATAACAGCTCTACTGACATACATCAGATTTTGGTCACACCCATTGCAGGAAGATCTTGTCCCCAACGCCACGCAGCGAGAGGTGTTGGGAGCCGTAGCCTCCTTGCAAGCCCGATCATTGATTGAAACGAATGCCATTGGTTTTTCCCAACAGCCCGTTGTGATGGAATACATGACCGAGCAATTGGTGAAACGCTTCTACAACGATATTTCGGCTCATACGTGGTTCTTCTTCGATCGCTACGCCTTGATCAAAGCGCAAGCCAAAGATTACATCCGCGAAGCCCAAATTCGTTTAATTCTGCAACCCATTAACGACAAGCTCCTGGCAGCCTTTGGCAATCAACAGAACCTCGAAAACCATCTCCATCATCTCTTAGCGGCTGTACGCGGTAAATCTGTGGACAACGGTTATGCGGCAGGAAATTTGCTGAATCTATTCTGGCAACTGCACAGTGATTTGAGCGATCGCAACTTTTCCAAGCTGACGATCCGCCAAGCCTACCTACCCAACGTCAGCTTACATCGAACTAACTTTTCCCACTGCAAGATAGCCCAATCGGTCTTTGCTGAGACTTTTGGGGGAGTCGTTTCGGTTGCTTTTAGTCCAGATGGCAAGCGTTTAGCCACCAGTGACACCAGTGGGGCGATTCAGCTTTGGGATATGCCCAGTGGACGGCAACTTGTTATCTGTAAAGGACACAAACACTGGACATGGGAAGTTGCCTTTAGCCCTAATGGTCAATGCCTGATCAGTGCCAGTGATGATTATCTGGTCAAACTTTGGGATGTCCACACAGGCGACTGCCTGAAAACCTTTGTTGGGCACACTTACTCTGTCAATGCGATCGCCATTAGCTCTGATGGGCAGTACATTGCAACCAGTTCTCAAGATGCCACGATTCGAGTATGGCATCTCCAAGCGCCTGGAGATTTAACCCAAGCCATTGCCTACAACAGTCGTCTGGGTGTGGTGCATGACTGTATGCAACTGCCAGGGCATCAAGGGCGCGTCTGGTCTGTTGCCTTTAGTCCGAATGGTCAAACGCTGGCAAGTGGTTCGGAAGATCAGACGATTAAACTGTGGGATTGGAAAACGGGGCAATGCTTGAAAACCTTGACTGGGCATCAAGGCTGGGTGAAAGCGATCGCCTATAGTCCTGACGGTAAACATCTGACCAGTGGCAGTTTTGACCATACTGTGAGGGTCTGGGATGTGGAAGCAGGGGTTTGTCTACAAACATTATCTGGACATACCAGCACCATTACCACGATCGCCTATAGTCCCGATGGAAAGTACTTCGCCAGCAGCAGTTACGATCAGACTGTGAAACTGTGGGCACTCCAAACGGGGCAATGCATTAAAACACTGCACGGACATAGTAATCGCGTTTGGTCAGTTGCTTTTAGTCCAACTGGGCAATGGTTGGCAAGTGGCGGCGATGATCATGCAACCAAACTGTGGGACGTGCAAACCGGGCAGTGTATCAAGACCATTAAGGGGCATACCAATGCGGTCTTGGCGATCGCCCTCAGTCCAGATGGACAGCACTTGGCAAGTGGCTATGAAGACCAGACTGTAAGGTTATGGGCTATGGCGACTGAAGTATGTGTGCAGACGTTGCATGGGCACCACAATCGCGTTTGGTCGGTCGCGTTCAATCCTCATGCTGATGATGATGGTCGTAGTGCCAATGAAATTACCCTGGCAAGTGGCAGTGCCGATCGCACCGTCAAGCTTTGGCACTGGCAAACCGGACGCTGCCTGCACACCCTTCAGGGTCATAGTAGCTGGGTCTGGTCAATAGCATTTCATCCAAGAAGACTACTCTTAGCCAGTGGTAGCTATGATCGCACGGTCAAACTTTGGGATACGGATGCAGGCAAATGTATCCAAACCCTGGAGGGACATACAGCGCCTGTTGTCTCGGTTGCCTTTAGCCCTAATGACGCATGGTTAGCGAGCAGTAGCTTTGATAACACCATTAAGCTTTGGGATATGCAAACCGGGCAATGTCTCCAAACTTTACGAGGACACAGCAACAGTGTTTGGCAGGTGAGCTTCAGTGCCGATGGAAAATCCTTGGTCAGTTGCAGCTTCGACCAAACAATCAAACGTTGGGATATCGCCACTGCCACCTGCCTGCAAACCTTGGAAGGACACACTGAAGCCGTGATGACCGTCATTTACAGCAGCGATGAGCAGCACTTGATCAGCGGCGGGTTGGATCAGACAGTGCGTTGTTGGGACGTTGCAACGGGTCAGTGTGTTCAGGTGCTAAAAGGACACACAAGCCTGGTTTCAACAATAGCGCGCCAACCGATCGCACGTTCACACACTGCCAGCAAAGTGGATGCAGATGCCCCAGAAATCATCCGACCGCAATCTACAACAACCCTTTGCAGCGGCAGCTTTGACGAGACAATCAAACGTTGGAGCCTGAAAACGCGATCGTGCCAATCAACCTTGAGAGTGCCGCGACCCTATGAAGGCATGAATATCAGTCATACGATCGGACTCAACGAAGCGCAAAGAAAGACTCTGAAAGCTTTAGGAGCTGTTGGCGATAAAATATAAGTTTTCCTTATAAGGAGGGTTGAACTTTCGGCAAAGGGTTGCTCTAGATTTGGACTTTCGGCAAGCGGATGGCTGAATTGGATAGAGAACGCCTGTGATCGCTCAACGAGAGAATCAGCATTCCAGGTTGGACTGCGGCAAAAGGATGCCTTATTCAGCGGCAAAGGCTTGGCTTAAGTCACAAAAAAGTCTAACCGTCCCGCAGCAACCACACAAGCATTCCTAGCGCTCCGTCTACAGGAGGCACCGTGTGATCAAGCAATTGCTTCGTTTGTCGTCTACCTTGTGGTTTTTGTCATTAAACTTCAGCGTTAATTACACCAATGAGTATACGCATAAGCGTTTCTAACTGCTCTGGTAGTTGCCACAAATGACGGTCTTCGACAATTTGCCGTTGGCTACGGCGAAACGCGCCGAACTGCCATAAGTTTCCTGTCGTGACGCAACCATAGAAGACGGGTGCTGGGTGCGTGATCCACTGGTCGAGCGCAATTAACTCAGTGGCTAGTTGGGTGAACCTACGTGCTAGATCAGCTTGCTTTGCCTCAATGACCAGTAGTCCCGTTTTGTCAGGAATAAAGTAAGCGGCACTGCCCTTCAAACGGTCGCTTACGTTCATGGTGTTTCCCGAATAAGACTGCAATCTAGCTCTGCGAGTATGTCTTCTGGTTCATACGGCATTTTGCCATAGTCACTGAAGGTGTAGCTTTGATTCGGTTGAAGTATAGGCATAGTGCGACACGCTTGTGGCTAGGTTTGCTCTGTTGGTAGGGTTGCTATGACTGTAAGCTTACATTCCTCCTAAGGCTTTCAGGTAAGTCTGCCACTCTGCTTCAGTGCCCTCAAACACGTCATAGTCTTCAAAGCAAAGCGCGGTTTCAATTATGCGTACAACGCGAGCCACGTCATTACCGCCGACTGTGCCAACAGTGAAGCTGAGCGAACCGTGATCCCCTTCAGGCGACTCCAGTGCGATCGTCCACCACAAGTCGTGGTCGCGTGTGCTTTGTGTGACTGCCACCCGTGTCACATAGCCAGTGGGCAAGTCGAAGCTGCAAGCCCATTCCCACTCGTTAACACCGATCGCCCCTAGTAGACTGGGCATTGCTTCCAGTCCCCGTGCTTCGTAGTAAGTCTCAAGTGGCTGGCGCTCTGCCTTTGACAGCGCTGCCCAACCTTCGCTTAAGGCCACCATGTGGTCTTCGTTGTAGTGGTTTAGCAATAGCAATGTGCGCTTGAGCGCTTCGGTTAATTGTTCTTGTAGCAGCACTTGTTCATGCAGCATGGTCTTGCCACTCCTCTAGTAGAAACGTGTGTTGCCATAACGCCATTCTGGGTACCCAAGTTTCTGTGTCTGACTGGCTGAACTGCTCCAAAATAGGCGCGGGTGCTACCCACAGTTCCGCCTCTAGTATTCGGTTAAATGTTTGCCACTCAAAAGTGGTTGAGACTTTCAGCTGTAGCTGTATTTCCTGCTCGTCTGGGTGGCATAGCTGCCCTGCTTTGAGTAAGGACAGTTTCACACTGAACTGTTTGCTGTCTCGCCAATAGAACTGAACCACTATGCACTGAAAGTGCATAGGTTCCTGAAGGGCTGAAAGCCCAAGTTAACCTATTCGAGTAGGAAGTTATCGCGCTCTTGATTCGACGGCTGCCGATGATGCTCTAAATACTCTTCCACTAGCTGCTCTGTTAAGTTGCCCGTACTCCATGCCCCATAACCAATGGCCCAGAAAGGCTTGCCCCAAGACCGTTTCTGTAACTCTGGATACTCCTGTTGTAGCAGTCGTGAACTGCGCCCTTTCATCCGCTTCACCAAGTCACTGATCGCTTTTGACGGCGGATACTCAAGATGTAGATGCACATGATCCTTGCTCACCGCTCCCTTAAGAATCGTCACATCTTCTGCATCACAGACCTGGATCATGAGTTCCCGGCAGCGCTTTTGAAGCTCACCCTTGAGCACCGCATAGCGATATTTCGTCACCCAGACGATATGAACGGTCAGCCGCGTGACCGTATGACCACCCCGTCGTTGTTCTGCCATGATGGTTTCTGTCAAAGCGATCATCTTTGCCAAGCCACCTGAATCGCCGGAAACTGTGTAGCAGCTAAAGCCTCCCACTAAAGTGGGTAGTTTTGACTAGCGTGCTGGGACAATAAAA
>JBGTJW010000071.1:0-3541 GCA_041744955.1 Stenomitos sp.
GAACTGCTCGTTCTTTCAACCAGCACGTTGAAGTTGATTGGCTGATAGTCTACCTGTATGCCAAGTTTGCCGAGGTCTTGCTGCACCTGTGCCCCGATCGCTACCCGTGTCAGGTTACCCGCATTGGTGATCAGGTTAAACTGCACACGATTGCCATCGGCATCAAACAGTTGCCCTTGTGCGTTGTACGTAAAGCCTGCTTGGATGAGCAGGGTTCTGGCTTTGTCCAGGTTGTAGTCGTAGACCTTTAGCCCGTCCTGCAGAAAATAAGGGCTTTG
The DNA here is from genome assembly GCA_041744955.1 of Stenomitos sp. GTDB lineage: Bacteria > Cyanobacteriota > Cyanobacteriia > Leptolyngbyales > Leptolyngbyaceae > Stenomitos. The sequence continues at coordinate 279 of JBGTJW010000071.1, forward strand.
TACCGAGATGGGCGAATTTTGAATGATGCCCAGTCCACGAAAGATGTTGTTGTTGATGCGCTGACGATCGATCGCATACGCCACTGCCTGCCGGAAGGCTAAGGTATTGAACCAGCGCGACTTGATGGGATCGACAAACGGCTTGCCATCCTTATTTTTTGCCTTATTCAGGTTAAAGGTGAGGTAAAGCGTACCCGACCAGGGACCACCATCCTGGATCGTAAAGCGACCGCGCTGTTCCTCACGCTTCAGCAGGGAGACATACTCGGCTCGCAACGGACGCACATCGCCGATCGCGTCCATCTCGCCCGAACGAAACCGCAGAAGCTGCGTATCGAGATTTTCGACAATCTGCCAGATGACGCGATCGATATAGGGCAGTTGCGTACCCTGTTCATCCTTGCGCCAATAGTAAGGATTGCGGCGAAAGACAAGCCGTTGCCCAGGTGTGTAGCTTTCCATCTGGTAAGGACCGTTCACCACGATTTTTCTTGGGTCGGTATCGGTGCCCCAGGTCGAGAGAAACGTGAGATTGCCATCCCGCCCTTTGGTCTTCAACGTGTCGGCAAGGGCGTGTTTGGGCAGAATCGCAATGCCGTCAGGTGCGGCTGTAGCGCGGAGCAGGGGCGCAAACGGTTCTGGCAAAATAAATTCAACGCGCCGATCGTCCAGCTTTCGCACCTCAGGGTAGGCTTTGCTGACCCCGATTTGAATGCCCTCCTTCGCATCCGTCGGTACGTCTGGATTTGCCACAATGTCCCGATAGGTAAACACCACATCATCAGCGGTCAGCGGCACGCCATCCGACCATTTCAAACCAGGGCGCAGCGTAAAAACCACTCGTTTGTCATCGTCTGAAACCTGCCATGACTCTGCTAACGCTGGCTCGATCGCACCCGTCACCCCGTTTTCTGTGGTCAAACAGTCGTAGGCAAAGAGAAAGATGTTGGGGAAGGTGTTTTTATTCGCAAAGTTAAAGGTATTAGGGTCGGTAATAGTGCTAATGACCAGTTGGCTACCGTGCGCTGCCTGTGGGCGCAACTGCCGTAGCTGACAGCCTGTAAGAGTAAGGGCGATCGCTAACCCCAGCGTAAATACACTTACCCAACGTCGCCTCATCTCCATTAGCCGCCCTAGCTCCGCCCAAACTGCAAGAATCATGCCAGATTTGCTGCAAACACAAAAATACCTTACCTTAATTTTCTGCGTTGGTTGGTCGTGTGCAACGACTAAGCCATTTCCTTCAACGCTACGGTTTCAAGCGAATTACCAAACCCTGTTCGATCGTCGTCCAGAGCAACGGCAATTCACTTCATAATGAGAGAGATGCTTTACATGGCTTCATCATGACGAGAGACCTGCGCGGATTTATCAAACAGCTAGAGCAACGCGGACAACTGCGGCGGATTACAGCCCTGGTCGATCCAGATTTGGAGATTGCTGAAATCGCTCAACGGATGCTGCAAAAGGGTGGTCCAGCGCTCTTGTTTGAGAATGTCAAAGGCTCGTCCCATGCCGTTGCGGTGAATCTGATGGGGACTGTGGAGCGGGTCTGTTGGGCAATGAACCTGGAGCAACCCGCCGAACTCGAAACGCTAGGCAAAAAGCTGGCGCTGCTGTATCAACCCAGACCACCGAAAACAGTGCCGCAGGCGATCGCTCTCGGTCAGGCACTCTTTGATGTACTCAAAGCCAAACCCAGCCGCGATTTATTGCCCGCTTGTCATCAGGTGGTGCTGAAAGGTGAGGACGTAGATTTAACTAAACTGCCACTGCTGCGAGTCTATCCCGGCGATGCAAACAAAGTCGTGACGCTGGGTTTGATGATCACCAAAGACTGTGAAACGAAGACCGTGAATGTCGGCGTGTATCGCTTGCAGTTGCAGTCTAAAAATACGATGACGGTGCAGTGGCTTTCGGTGCGGGGGGCAACGCGCCATCTCCGCAAAGCCGCCGAACGGGGGCAAAAGCTGGAAGTGGCGATCGCGCTGGGTGTCGATCCCTTGATCATCATGGCAGCCGCGACACCGTTGCCGATCGATCTATCGGAATGGCTGTTTGCAGGGTTGTATGCTGGGCAGGGTGTGCATCTCGCCAAGTGCAAAACCGTCGATTTAGAAGTGCCTGCCGATGCAGAAATGGTGCTGGAGGGCACGATTACTCCGGGCGAAACGGGTGTTGATGGTCCCGCTGGCGATCACATGGGCTTTTACGGCGGCGTGAATGAAGCAGCACCCCTCCTCCGCTTTCAGTGCATCACTCACCGTAAAGACCCAATTTACCTCACGACGTTCAGCGGTCGTCCACCTAAAGAAGACGCGATGATGGCGCTGGCGCTAAACCGCATTTATACGCCCATTTTGCGGCAGCAAGTGCCAGAAATTGTAGATTTCTTCCTGCCAATGGAGACTCTGAGCTACAAAACGGCGATTTTGGCGATCGACAAAGCCTATCCCGGTCATGCTCGTCGCGCCGCGCTTGCCTTTTGGAGCGCGTTGCCACAGTTTACGTACACCAAGTTTGTCATCATCGTGGATAAAGACACGAATATCCGCGATCCGCGTGCGGTTGTCTGGGCGATCGCGTCTAAAGTTGACCCCGCTCGTGATGTGTTTATTCTGCCCGATACGCCCTTTGACTCGCTGGATTTCGCTACCGAAAAAGCAGGCTTGGGCGGTCGTATGGGCATTGATGCCACAACCAAGATGCCACCGGAAACCGATCGCCTTTGGAATACACCGCTAGAGTCCGATCCTGACACAGCCGCAATGGTCGATCGACGTTTGGCAGACTACGGCTTGGCAGACCTGAATCTCGGTGAAGTGAACCCAAATCTCTTTGGTTACGATATACGGTAGCGTTGCTGCACCAACTGATATTAATGGAAGCAACATTTCTCGCAACTCAAACACTAGAAGTAGAAGCTCTTAACTCTAAAAGTTGGTCAAAGAGCTTTTCAATAGGATCGTGCAACATACCTGCTATGGGAGGATTGGATAGCTCTGTCGGCCAAATATTCATCAAGCAAAATAGCTGTTTAGGAATCTTTGGATCGTCGGGATCTTCACCAAAACCTGACCAATTGCAACTGCTCATCACAACGAGAAATATCTTTGCCTTTGGAAAAACCTCTTTTAGCTTCTGCTCACGAGTCTTAAAATCAGGTTCCCAGTTACCGCGATTCCAGCCAAGCTGGGTTTTACACTCAACAATAGCGAGTAACTCAGAGCCACGCCAAAGACTAAGATCAGGACGAATTGCTT
>JBGTJW010000072.1:0-5544 GCA_041744955.1 Stenomitos sp.
GAGCCTTCGCGGCATCGCTCTCCAGTCAATTGCTGTGTCAATATTCTGGGTGGATTGATTGCTTATTGCCAGCAACCAAAGAAACCTTCCATCGCTATTGACCACAATTTGCTGCTTCCCGCTTAACCCGAACTGACGTTACTTAAGTAACTGGGCGTAATTAACCAAAAGATGTTTTTGGGGGTGGAGGGGGTGAAACCCCTTGCCTGGGGGCAAAGCCGCCAAACCCCTTTCTGATCATTAATTAAAGCTACCTACTTAGAAGTCGGGTTTGCGTCGATGTAGCGAATCAACGCCTGGTATTTAGGTGCTGTTTTCGGATCTTGTCCAAGATATTCCAACACGCCCCACATTCCAAATTTGCTGGGCGAACCAATATCGCTGTAGTGGCTAAAAAGACCGCCGCCTGCTGCTTTCCATGTGTTGAGATATTCGGTGTACAGGTCGCCCATACGAGGATTGCGGTTGACGTTGGCGTAAAGTTTGGTGATTTGAGGCTCGTAGCCTTCAAACTGAAAGCTGGTAAGCTGTTGCCCGCCTTCGTATGCTTTAAGCTGTATCCCATATTTGCGAGCCAACTTCGCATTAGAGACCATATCATCCTTAATCTTGCCCCTCATGTCTGCTTGCAGAAGGTCGAGCACCTGATCCTCCGACATTTGGGCAATCTGGGCACCTTTCTCTGCATTTAGCAGCGTTTCTCTCCCGTCAAAGTAAGGAGCGATCGCATAAGTATCGGCGTGCTTATAAGCGTCTTTCCAGGCAAGTATCTGATCACCAGCCCATGTGTTGACCGATTGCCCTGCCAGCACTCGATCGATACGATTCGTCCCACCCATCACGGTTTCAAAAATTTTGAAAATCTCGACCGATCGCTGTGAGTAATACTTAGTGCCAGCAAGGTATTGGTCGCGGTCTAGTCCTAGCCGCACCCCTTGATCTTTGGCATAGCCCGCCTGTTCAAAACCGTAGTTCCAGACTTCGTTGGAGTATTCAATGTGGGCTTTTAACGAAGGGTCGAGCTTGTCACGTACCAGCGTTGCAAACTGCCGCACAAAGTCGTCACTTGCTCTGATGGGAATTGTGAACCAGGGATCGGCTTGTAGCGTATTGGCAAGCTGAATCATGTGCTCCAGCGCCACCCCGTTTTCCACTGCCTGGGTCGCAGAAAGGGGTGTGGTGCGTTCGTCCCAGTTGGCAAGCTTCGACCCATTTGCCTTTTGCCAATCCATAAAGCGGATGGACTTAAACCTGGACAGTGCTTTGAGAAACTGCGGGTTAAACGGTTGTGTCTGATAGGTTTTTTCGTGTCCCGGCATAATGAACCGGATATTCCGGATTGGATTATCCGGATCAGTCTCACGCAGGTGAACAAAGAGACCTTCAGCCTCAGTCGTCACCTTAAACACCGATCGACCTAGCGCTTCGCTCACAGTCGTCAGTCCTTTGTTGCTCATCGCACGAATCTCGATCTTCCCCTGCCCGTCATACAGCAGCGTGTAGTTTCCAGTGGGATAGCGCCGATCGCCATCAAGCAAACCTGTCGTTGCATATTGCCCTGGTCGCAGAGACGCAACCCAACCCTCGGCAGTCAGTGGTAAATCTCCCCCCTGTGCCCAGCTTTTGCCCTCTGCATTGGAAAACCAGGGATGAGCAGTTTTAAACACATCCACAAACGGGCGCTCTGTGCTGTAGCTCGCTAGTCCAGCCAGGTTGATGCCTAGCGGTGAGCGAGCGTTTTGTTTGCTGGTGGCATTGGCACTGTCCTTGCCACTACCTGCAAGGGGTGTCGCAGCATTCGCCGCGATCGATGGCATCTGGCTACCCGTTTGGGCAGTACCAGAAACGCTGTTGCCGCTACTGACATTCAGACTGACGCGATCGGTGCTTGCAAGGTCAGCCATTGCTTGGGGCACAAATCTGGATGGATCAGCTATCGTAGCGTTGATCTGAAGAAGCGTGCCAATTAGCACGACACTGCTAATGCCATTGTTGTAAAGACTGGTTAGTTTCACGCGGCAGCTACATTCCCCTTGTCTGTAAAAGTGCAATCAAAAATGCCGTATTGGACGCTCTGTTAGAGGGGCGATCGGGTGTATCGGCATGGGGCACAATGATGCCTCTGATCAGCGGGCTGAGATGGCTTTGCCTTTGACCTAGACTCACTATCTAAACTGAAAACCCGCTGGCATCATGATAGCCGCCTCGTTAGGAACAGCCATCGGTAGTCGGCTCAACTTCTAGAAGTCTTATTAAAAAGGCTCGGTTACTCAGGCGTAGCCACACGCCAAACCCACCACGATCGCAAGATCCCTCATAATTCAGGTGTATCTATTGGTAAGCGAGAGACAGCACGTGAGCGATCGACGATTCAACCTAACATCTTGTCTGCTAGCCCTCTTGCTGGCGCTCATGCCACTTTTAACAAGTTGCGATCTGCCCCAAGTCAGCGCCGAAGATCGGCTATTTTTGAATCTGTCGGTAGACTTTCTAGGCGACTATCAACTTCCCAAACAAGACTTCAAGGGGACTCGCGTGGGTGGGCTGTCGGGCATTACCTACGATCGCCAGCGCGATCGCTTCTACGCCCTTTCGGACGATCGCAGCGACTTTGCGCCCGCTCGGTTCTACACGCTCAAACTGGAGCTAGATAGTGCGAAGGCTGAAGCGCTACGGATCAAGCAGGTGGCGATCGAGGCTGTTACGACAATTATGGGTGAGGACGGCAAACCCTATCCCAAAGGGACGATCGACCCAGAAGGCATTGCACTGTCGCCACTAGAAACCGTCTTTATTTCAAGCGAAGGTGTCACAAAGGATGGCATTCCGCCATTTGTGCGCGAATTTGACCTCAGAACAGGACAATGGAAGCGCAGCCTCCAGATTCCCAAACGCTACAGCCTCGATGCAGCAGATGACCAACTGCCGCAGGGCGTGCAAGACAATCTGGGGTTGGAGTCCTTAACGATCGCCTCTGGCAGCTATGGCAAAACGGCAGTTGAACCGTTTCGGTTGTTTGCTGCTACTGAGTCAGCCTTGACGCAAGATGTGAGCGCGGCTGACCCCACGCAAGGAGCCAAAAATCGCCTACTGCACTACCTGTTGGAGGCGCGTCGAGCGCTGTTGCTGTCGGAGCATCTGTACCAACTTGACCCACCACCGGAGGGTGCTATCAGTCACGGTTTGACAGAACTACTGGCGATCGATCAGGGTGGACATTTCCTGAGCCTGGAGCGATCGTTTGGCACCAGCGGCTTTCAGGTGAAGCTTTTTCAACTTGCTCTGGGTAGTGCGACTGATATTTCGTCGTTCGACACTGTGAAAAACACCTCACGCAGCACGGTAGCCATTCCCAAAAAGCTACTGCTGGATCTCTCTGCTTTAAATGTGCCGCTGGATAATCTTGAAGGGATGGCGATCGGTCCTCGCTTACCCGACGGTAGCCGCAGCTTGTTACTGGTGAGCGACGACAACTTCCGCCAAGAACAGGAGACGCAGTTCTTGCTGTTTCGTCTGAAGGGTTTGGCTTAGGGGCGTAGGGAGTGGGGAGTCGGGAGTCGGGAGTCGGAAGCCAGCTCATAACTTCACACATTCTACTCCTCACCCCTCACTCCTCACCCCTCACCCCTCACACCTCACTCCTCACCCCTCACTCAAAACACAACGACGGCTTTAAGATAGTGTCAGTATTTTGGAGAGCACACGATCAATGACTCACTCCACTGATGTTGCAGCCCTGGGGCGCTGGATGGCGGCAGATTTTAGCAATCAAGCGCAGGCGTTTGAAAATCCGCCCTTTTTTGCCCATATTCGCGTTTGTATGCGTCCATTGCCGCTAGAGCTGTTATCAGGCGTGAGTTTGCTGGTGGAGCAGGCGTACGATTATGCGCTCAACGATCCCTACCGCGTGCGAGTGCTGAAGTTGCTGGCAACGGACGATCGCATCGAAATCGAAAACTACCGTGTGCATGATGAAGCACAGTTTTATGGTGCTACCCGCGATGTCAAACGGTTGCCAACACTCAAAGCCGACCACCTCGAAAAGCTGCCAGGGTGCAATGTGCGCGTAGAGTGGACAGGGCAGAGCTTTAAGGGACAGGTTGAACCCGGAAAAGCCTGCATGGTCGTCCGTCGCGGTGTCAACACCTACCTTGATAGTGAATTTGAGATTGATGGCGAGAAATTCGTGAGCCTCGATCGCGGACGTGATCCTGAAACGGGTGAACACTTGTGGGGTTCGGTAGCAGGACCATTTGAATTTGTGCGCTGGGCAAGCTTCGCAGACGAAGTTAAGGTGTAACAGACGAAATGAAGGTGTAAAGATGTACGATTTGCTCCTGCGTCAGGGTCGCTTGCTTCAGAGGGATGGGACGATCGCGACGGTGGATATTGCGGTGCAGCAGGGGACGATCGTTGTGATTGAGCCTCAGATCGCAGAGCGTGCCAAACTTGACCTTGAACTTCAGGGGCAGCTTGTGAGCCCACCTTTTGTCGAGTCGCACATTCATCTAGACTCAGCGCTGACGGTTGGCGACCCTCGCTGGAACCAGAGCGGTACGTTGTTTGAAGGCATCGAAATTTGGCGCGATCGTAAGCAAAACCTTTCACTGGAAGATGGCAAAGCCCGCGCCATTGAAACCCTGAAGCAGCAAGCGATTCTGGGTGTTCTCTTTGTCCGTAGCCATGCCGATGTCAGCGAAAGCAGCCTTACTGCACTTCAGGCGCTTTTAGAAGTCCGCGACGCTGTGAAAGACTGGATGACGCTGCAAGTTGTTGCTTTTCCGCAAGACGGTATCTACGGTGGGGTGCAGAACGACACCCTGCTTGAGAAAGCCATGGAAATGGGTGCCGATGCCGTCGGTGGCATTCCGCACTACGAACTGACGCGAGAAGACGGGGTGAACTCAGTGCATCGCATTTTTGAGTTGGCTCAGAAATACGATCGCCTGGTCGATATCCACTGCGACGAGATTGACGATGACCAGTCCCGCTTTCTCGAAGTGGTTGCGGCGGAGGCGCTGCGTACGGGTATGGGGTCTCGCGTCACCGCCAGCCACACGACTGCGTTTGGTTCCTATAACAATGCCTACGCCTTTAAGTTACTTAGCTTTCTTCGTCGCACCGAACTCAACTTCATCGCTAACCCTCTGATCAATATCACGCTGCAAGGACGCACGGACACCTATCCTAAACGTCGTGGTGTGACTCGCGTCAAGGAACTCTGGCAGCAAGGCACCAACGTCAGTTTTGGGCACGACTGCATTCAAGATCCCTGGTACTCCCTTGGCACAGGCAATATGCTGGATGTCGCCTCTATGGGACTCCATGTTTGTCAGATGACGGGTACCACCGAGATCGATGCCTGCTACGACATGGTGACGTGGAATGGTGCCAAAACATTGAATGTGAGCGATCGCTATGGCATTGCGATCGGCAAACCCGCGAATTTGATTGTGCTGAATGCTAACGATCGTTACGATGCCATCCGTCGTCGTGCGATCGTTCGTTACGTCATCTCTCAGGGCAAACTGCTCGTCAGCACAG
>JBGTJW010000073.1:0-9033 GCA_041744955.1 Stenomitos sp.
GACGCTTAGGGAATGGTAATATTCGCCTGATTTTTCCGCTCTCTGTTCCTGCGCCGATTTCCTCACTGTTTGGCTGGCGTGTGCATCCTGTGTCGGGCAGTCAACGGTTTCATTCCGGCACCGATTTGGCAGCGCCCTTAGGCACACCTGTTTTAGCCGCTTACGCTGGCAAAGTGGCGATCGCTGACTTCCTCGGTGGCTACGGTCTTTCGGTTGCTCTAGACCACAACAAAGGTACGCAACAAACCCTTTATGCCCACCTCTCCGAAATTTTTGTGAAACCAGGCGAAGTGGTGAAGCAAGGCATGGTTATTGGGCGTGTCGGCAGCACAGGCGTGTCTACTGGTCCACATCTGCACTTTGAGTTTCGCCAACTTACGTCTGAGGGTTGGGTAGCAATGGATGCGGGGGCACAGTTGGAATACGCCCTGGCACAGTTAGTTAAGACCATGCAGGTCGCTCAAGCGAAAGCAGCAGCAACTCAAAGTTAGGACTTGGCGAGTTAAAAGCGTGTCGCTCAGGCAGGTTTTGGCTGCGTGTTCAATTGAGCGCTTGCACCAAAGTTTCGACTTTCAGCCGCAGTCAGCAGAGCATGGTTTAAGCCCAGGTCACTGGTCGCTTTTTTTATGCAAATGCTTTAGTTGACCAGCAAAGAAGACGTAAGGTTCAGGTGACGCTCGATAGCGGCTACCAGCGTTTCTATTTCATAAGGTTTGCAAACGTAATCATCACAGCCTGAGGCAAGCGCCAGATCCTGGTCGAGCGATCGAGCCATAGCGGTGACTGCAATAATGGGAATTGCCTGCGTTTGAGGGTTTTGCTTCAAGCAACGAGCCACCTCAAAACCATCCATCTCGGGCAGCATAATATCCAGCAAGATCAAGCTTGGCTGGTGCGTTTCGGCAAGTGATAACGCCGCCTTACCATCCTGAGCGCTGATCACCGTGCAATCAAGTAGCTGTAGCAGTTGGTAGTTAACGAGCAAAAGATTATCTTGATCATCATCAACTACAAGAAAAGTGATTTGAGCGTCAGCAGGGTGCAAAGACTGATTGTCCATACTCTTTTCAGGAAAAATTTCACCGTTAGGCAGTCTCTGAAGGAGAGCGGACGAATTTCCTTCAGCGGCTAAGCGGCGCTTTTGGCTAATCATCTAACGATACTTATCAGGTTGCAACTCTACCCTAAGCAGGATTACAGCAAGCTGGTAAAACTGATGCTCATCTCTGGAACCACGTTCACTAATCTTACATACAAAAGCGAAGAATGGAATGCGTACCGCTGAAAGTAGAATGCTTGTAAATTCCGGTGAAGCCTTGCTTTGCGGAGTTGTCGCTTACAGCACGTTCTCAACTCACGCCGTTTCATCGCCTCGCTATATTGACACGTTTACTTTCAAGGACTACTTGCCAAGCTGAAGTAGTCTGCCCCTGGGCTGATCAATCTCTCTGGGAATCGCTGTACTCTAGTAGCCCAAGTTGGTAGTTTCAGGTGAAGTCAGCAGCGTTAAGCAAAGCTCTGTAAGATTTGCCATCTCTGTAACACCGGATTTGTAATACCAGAAAAGACAGTGTTGCTGCCCATGGGTAGGGTAGAGATTGCGCTACCAGATTGCCACGATCGCCCCGAACGATCGCTTCTCATGCTCCCCATAAACCGCTGTAAGCCACCTTGACTTGATGCCGATCATTTCATCTTGGGCAAGGTTCATGGCGCTTGATCCCCAATCCTTCAGTTCGTCAGGCTTTCATCCTCTTTGGTTCGTGTTACGTTTAAAAATGAAACAATTATGAAAAGTGGCAATGGAGCATAAGCTTGCCTCTGACAAAGGCTTTCGAGCCTTGAAACACTTTCACCTAGGGCTGTTAGGGCTATTGTTAGGGGTTTGGCTGACTGGGTGTAACACGTCCCCTTCAACACAAACCCGATCGGATGAAGGCGCCCGCCCTGCCAGTGCTACCGATCCAGCGAAACAAGGTAAAAAAGTCATTCTCACGACGTTTACTGTGCTAGCAGACATGGCGCAGAACGTGGCAGGTGAAAAGGCAATTGTGGAGGCAATTACTAAACCTGGGGCAGAGATTCACGGCTATGAACCGACTCCTAGCGATCTAGAACGCGGACGAGGTGCTGATCTCATTCTGGATAACGGTTTGAACTTAGAACGCTGGGCAGAGAGGTTTTACAGCCGTTTTCCTCAGGTCACTCACCTGACCTTAAGCGAGGGCGTTCAGCCGATCAGCATTGCAGACGATGCCGCTCAAGGCAAACCCAACCCCCATGCCTGGATGTCGCCGCAGAATGCTTTGATCTACGTCGAAAATATTCGTAAAGCACTGGTAAACCTTGATCCAGTGAATGCGGCTACCTACACTGCTAATGCGGCAACTTACAGTAAACAAATTCGGGCGATCGATACAAAGCTCCAGCAAGCTCTTGCAGCGATCCCGCCTGACAAGCGCTACATCGTCAGTTGTGAGGGCGCATTCTCCTACCTTGCCCGTGACTATGGCTTGAAGGAGGTCTATCTTTGGCCTGTCAATGCCGAACAGCAAGCCGTACCCAGACAAGTGGAACGAGTGATTAATACCGTTAAAGCAAATCAGGTGCCAGCCGTTTTCTGTGAGAGTACAGTGAGCAACAAAGTGCAGCTTCAGGTGGCAAAAGAATCGGGGGCAAGGTTTGGAGGGGTCTTTTATGTCGATTCCCTGTCTCCCGCTGATGGCCCTGCATCAACTTATCTCAAGCTTTTGGAATATAACGTCAGCACATTGATTAAAGGTCTAGAAGGCAATTAAGAACGTGTTTGAAACGCTAAATGTCATGTGAATCACTGAGCGATCGCCTCTATTACCTTCAAAGCACCTTCAAACGGTGGAAGCAGGCGTTAAGTCTCTCTTTTGAAAGAGGGTTTAAGAGGGAACTGAGCGTTTTGCTACAGAGAGTAGAACTTTTAAGAGCTTTTTAGGGAAGAAACAATGGCCGCAGTCAGCCTCGATATTGAGAATGTAACCGTTGCCTATCACGGTAAGGTCGCGTTACACAGCGCTTCGTTACAGCTCAAAGCAGGAACCATTTGTGGCTTAGTAGGAATGAATGGCGCAGGCAAATCGACGCTGTTTAAGGCAGTCATGGGCTTCGTCAAACCCATTCATGGGCGAGTGTTGGTGAATGGGTTGCCGATTCATCGCGTCCAAAAACAAAATTTGATTGCCTATGTCCCCCAGGCAGAAGAGGTGGACTGGGATTTTCCAGTAAGCGTTCAGGATGTGGTGATGATGGGGCGCTACGGCTACATGAATTTCCTGCGTATGCCGCGATCGTCCGATCAACAGGCGGTGCGAGATAGCCTGGAGAGAGTCGAAATGTGGGAGTTGCGCGATCGCCAAATTGGCGAACTATCGGGTGGACAACGAAAACGTACCTTCTTTGCACGAGCCTTAGCGCAACAGGCAACCGTGTTACTTCTAGACGAGCCGTTTGCTGGCGTTGATGTCAAAACCGAGAAAACAATGATTAGACTGCTGATGGAACTGCGTCAGACAGGTCACACAGTGCTGCTTTCCACTCATGATTTAGCCTCTATCACCACCTTTTGTGATCAGGTCGTGTTGATCAACCGCACGATTCTCGCGTATGGCGAAACGTCAGATGTCTTTACAGAAGAAAATCTTTCCCGCACCTTTGGCGGTTCAGTCATCGATTTATCCCTAGCAAAAGGCAAATTAACGCAGGGCAAGCAAGAGGAGCAGTGATGGATTTAGTTCAGTGGTTTTCGGCACCGTTGCAGAATGAGTTTATGGTCAGGGCAATTTGGGTGAGCGCGTTGGTGGGAATGGTCTGTTCGGCACTGTCTTGCTACATGACTTTAAAGGGATGGGCTTTGATGGGCGATGCTGTTTCTCACGCCGTCATGCCAGGAGTGGTCATTGCTTATATGCTGAACCTTCCCCTTGCTGTTGGCGCATTTGTCTTTGGCGTTGGTTCAGTCATGACGATCGGCTTTATCAAGGTAAAAACTCGTGTCAAAGAGGATACGGTCATTGGGTTAGTGTTTACCGGCTTCTTTGCCTTAGGTCTAGTGCTTGTTTCTAAAGTTAGAAGTTCCATTGATTTAACGCATATCCTCTTTGGCAACGTTCTAGGCATTTCGGATGCCGATATTGTGCAAACGGTGGTTATTAGTGTCATTACGTTAGTAACGCTGGCACTGTTACGCAAAGATTTAATCTTGTTTTGCTTTGATCCAACCCATGCTCGATCGATCGGTTTAAATACGACATTTCTCTACTACGTTTTGCTGTCTTTGTTGTCGCTTACTGCCGTTGCTGGGCTTCAGACTGTTGGTATTATCTTGGTCGTTGCTATGTTGGTGACTCCGGGCGCAACGGCGTATTTGTTGAGCGATCGCTTTGATCATATGGTGCTGATTGCCATGGCTTCTGGCATTTTTTCCAGCGTTATGGGCACTTATATCAGCTACTACATTGATGGCGCTACTGGCGGCTGTATTGTCGTACTGCAAACGTTGCTCTTTGCGATCGCAATGGTTTTTGCACCCAAGCACGGTTTACTGGCTAAAACTCAAACTGTTACCGTATCGTCGCCCAACCAGTAACTTTCTCTTACAGTCAATCTCTGCCGCCACAAGCGACACTTTACTAAATCAAGACGGTTCTGTAGTAATCCTATTTGAGTTGTGAGATTTATCTGTTCAGATCCCCGACTTCTTCGAGAAGTCGGGGATCTTATGCTCACGTATGTAGGACGGCTATATCACCTTTTGAACGATCGTTTGATAAAAGGTAAGTGCCGTATTGCCATACACTTTTTGACGACATATTTCTAGCATTGGAGGTGTAAGAACGTTGAAGCGATAAGGGCTATGTTCTACTGCCAATTCACCATTTGGTGCCAGTAATTGAAGGTGCGCGATCGACGCAATGATCGGCTCATACAAATCACTGTGGTAGGGCGGATCAAAGTAAATACGATCGAACTGTTGACCCTCCAATGACTTGATGCGCTGCCTGACATCACCCCGCAACACCTGAAATGTTTGCGTGTCAGTCGCCACTTGCTGCCAGTTTTGCCGAATAATAGCGCCAGCACGGGTGGACTGCTCAATGCCCACAACCACTGCTGCACCGCGACACAGTGCTTCTGCACCCATTGCACCACTGCCCGCGCACAAATCGAGCCAGCGACAGTCTACGATCGTGCCCTGCCAGATGTTGAACAACGCCGATCTTACGATTGCTAATGTGGGTCGCGTTTCTTGTCCTGGCAAGGTTTTAAGCTGACGATTGCCGTAAATTCTTAAGGTCATTAAGATGCCGTCACAACCTGCCTTGCCTGTACCAAATTAACGAAATTTGCCAGAATTTGTAGACCAGCAGTCGATGATTTTTCAGGGTGAAATTGGACTGCCATGAGATTATTTTGGGCGATCGCTGCGGTCACTGTTTGGCTGCCGTGCGTAATCGTCGCTGCACGTACCTTTGTATCACTGGGAGCGACATAATATGAATGCACAAAATAGACCCACGGATCAACAGGAAGGTTTTGCCAGAGTGGCGAATTGGGTTGTGCTAACTCCAACTGATTCCAGCCCATATGAGGAACCGTAATGCCAGGTTCATGACGAAAGCGTTTGACGGTGCCTGCAACGATCCCCAAGCCAGGTTCTTTCCCTTCTTCGCTCGATTCAAACAAAATTTGCAGCCCTAAGCAAATACCTAGAAACGGTTTGCCGCTAGCGATCGCCCGTTTGATCGGCGCTTCTAACTGGCGCGATCGCAGATGTTGCACGGCTGGGTCAAAGGCGCCAACACCGGGCAGCACGATCGCCGCTGCCTGATCCAGAGCAGCAGGAGAATCGGTAATGATGGGAGTTGCGCCTGCTTTTTCTAGCCCCTTACAGGCAGAATGCAGGTTGCCCATGTCGTAGTCCACTACTGCGATCGTTGGCATTTTTCTTACCTTTACACACGTTCACTCTCTAGAATTGTAGTCTGCAAGCACTGTTGTCTACACAATCGGTCAAAACACAACCGCTTAAAAAGCTTGCTCTAAGAGAAATACGCGCCTCAATTTGAGACCCATCGTTCCAGCCCTTTCCTCGCTGACTCCTGACTCCTGCTTTTTGACTCCTGATTTCTAACCCCCGACTCCCGCTCTATGTTCAAAGTTGTTACGCCAAGATTTTCACAGACGTTCGATCGCTGGACGGATGCCCTCAACACAGCCAAAGCGCTGATACCGGAATGCAAAAGTCTGACTGAAGACATTCGCATCTTTCTGTTCGACGATCTGGTGTGGGTCTACAGTCGCTTGCACAAGTACCCGCAGTACATTGGCGAAGGTATGTACGATCGCCTTGCGAGAATCTTTGTGCAAGAAGCAATGGCAGAGAACGAGGAGACGACGACTAGTCAGGACGATGGCACAGAACCAGGCTGAATTTGCGTCAGCAGACTGCTAGACCAAATGGATCAGCGCTTCCACTAGCACCTGGTTTTGCTCGTCCGTGCCAACGGTAATTCGCAGCTTGTCGCTTAAACCAGCTTGATGGAAGTAGCGCACTAAGATGCCGCGTTCTTTTAGTGCTAAATAGATTTGTTCAGCATTGCTTTGGGGCGGCTGCGCCAACAAAAAGTTAGCTTGCGAATCCCACAGGCGGAAGCCCAGTTGCTTAAGCGCGATCGCCAGCGATGCCCGCGAGGTTTTGACTTTGGCAGCACACTCATTTTTGTACGCCTGATCGCGCATCGCAGCGGCACCTACTAGCCCCGCGATCGCATCAATGTTGTAGCTGTCTTTAACTTTGAACAAGCCACTCAACAGCGTTGGATTAGCGATGCCAAAACCGAGACGTAGCCCTGCCAGCGAATACCCTTTGGACAGCGTGCGCGTCACGATCACATGGTCAAATTCCTGTACCAGCGGCAAGGCGGTTTCTTCGGCAAAGTCAACGTATGCTTCATCAACCACCAGAACGCCTGTAAGCCCTGCCGCTAGTTGGCGTAGTTCAGCGATCGGCACCACATGACCAGAGGGGCTGTTGGGCGACGCAATAAAGGTAACGGCACCATTCGCAGCTATGAGTTCTGCAATCGGCAAGCGATAGTCGTCTCCGTAGGGAATCTCGATCGTGTCCGCTGGCTGCATTGCGGTTAAGGTGCGATACAGCACATACGTCGGCACCGGATACACCACTTTGCGATCGGTTTCAGCACACGCACGAATGATGATATTTAAGATATCGTCGCTGCCGTTGCCTACAATAATCCAGTCCATCGGCACGCCAAGCGCTTCACTGATTGCCTGCCGAAACTCATTAGCATAGGGGTCGGGATACCGTCGCAGCGATTCAGCCTTCAGCGTTTGCAGCGCTGCGATCGCCGCTGGTGAGGGCGGATAAGGATTTTCGTTGGTATTGAGCTTAATGATGGGTGTGTCAGACTTTGGCTGCTCACCTGGCACGTAGCCAGTCATCGCATCAATGGCGGGGCGGAAGTAGGTAGTCACGGCTCTAGGGATAGGTTCAGGCGGATACTTTCGATCAGTGCTTCAGATCGCAGATTGCAGAGGGACATTACTGCGAGAGAAAACCCGTCAGCAGCAGCGGTACAAGAATAAGCGCTGCCACGATCGCCAGTAGCGTTCCGGGATCAAGCTTGATAATGTTCTCGTTTGGATCGCGCATTGAACCTTGCTCATCAGTATGTGAACTTAGTTTAGAAGATCATCGCTCTTTACTCAAAACCTGTTGTTTGCCTAAAGCTCCTGGACAAACAGCAAAAAGCCCCTGAACGTCTTGCCGTGTTTCGACTTCAGGGGCTTTTTGTATTCGATTCGTACTCCTCACACACTTGTGAATATACCACAGATTTCTTGCTTACAGTAATCTTTTGCAACACTATTGATTGAGGCAAACAGCAAAAAGCCCCTGAACGTCTTGCCGTGTTTCGACTTCAGGGGCTTTCTGTATTCGATTCGTACTCCTCACACATTCATAATCACGCTACAAGTTAGCTTGCGCCATACCCCTTGTGACAGAAGTCGAAGTGGATCAGAAGTGTTATTAGGCTATGGGGAGCAGGCGATAGCACAGTTACAGCAAAGGCTACAGCGCTCATAAAAGCAGATATTGTGACGATTCGACGGCACCTCAACGGAAGCGCTATTGTTTAGAGCAGTGGACTCTGGACGATCGTCATGAACAAACCGTTGGATGCAGAGCAGTCGATCGCGCTGTCTAGTAGCATCAAAAGCAAAGCCAAAGCACCGTTTGACAATGCTTACCGCGCGGCACTGGCAACAAAGGGCGCAATCTATGTACAGGGATTTGTAGCCCTGGCAGGACAGCCACACAAGCCGATCGAGCACAGTTGGCTGGAACTGGAGGATTGCATCGTTGACCCGTCGCTGCCGCACTTCAACCGCCCCGCGACCGCACTTCACTACTTTCCCGCCCAACGACTCACAGTGAAACAACTGAAAGCCGCGATCGAAGAAGCGAAGGAAGACTATCCCGACGACGATCCACTGCCAATCTATGGTAAAGCTCCCTACGAATACTATGGCGATTTGATGCTGGGCGGTAAAGAGTATCTCGAAGCCCACAACGCCGCGATCGCCCAATGCCAGTTGCTGAATCAGGCAAAACCCTCTTCCAATGGACACGTTGGAGATGAGGGCTGAAGGTAAAAGGCTAAATAAACGTGAGTTCGACGGACTGACAACGCTGAGACTGCCTTCGGCGTATTGAAACCTTGCTGGTCGTAGCCGCCCCTGTACCCCTCAGTATGATGACAAGCGCGATCGCTCAACCTGTGAGGTTTGCCCATGACAGACGAAGAACTGCTGCAAATCATCAAACAAGCGGCTAGAGAAGGAGCGACGGTACTTGATCTCTCTAACAGGCATCTGAAAGCGATACCGCCAGAGATTTGTCAACTCACCAACCTCAGCAGGCTTATCCTTTATAGTAATCAACTAACGACGTTACCGCCGGAGATCGGTCAGCTC
>JBGTJW010000074.1:0-3145 GCA_041744955.1 Stenomitos sp.
GGTTCTGTTGCTAGGCGCTTCGTTAGTGGTGCCGTTTTAACTCCTTGTGTCTGCCTGTTTTAACGTGTGAGCGTACCTACTGATAGAAGTTCGTCTGCAAAAATCTGTCGTTGTAGGGAGTTATCCGGCTTTGCTAGAGCGATCGCTGCAACAACGAGTATCCTCATGATGTTCATCGTTCGCTTAGGTATTGACACAACATGGCAAAGCTCACACTTTACGGTACGCCCATTAGCACCTATGTCCGCACTGTCCGGTTACTGCTGGAGGGTGCTGGTGCGGACTATGACCTCAAAAGCGTGGATATCTTTAATGGCGAAAGCCAGTCGGCAGACTACTTAGCCAAAAATCCGTTTGGGAAGGTGCCGACGCTAGAGGTTGATGGGACGTTGCTGTACGAAACAAATGCGATCGTCGAATACCTGGATGCAACCCTTGCCGATCGTAAATTTAGTCCAACAGAACCGCTTGCTCAGGCGCAGATGCGTCAAATCATCGCCATCATTGATAGTTATCTTTATCCTGCTGCAATCAGCACCATTGTGATTCAGCGCTTGATTGTGCCTAGCCAGGGTGGCAAACCGGACGAAGCTCTGATCGCCAATGCCGTTGCGCCTGCAAAAACAGCCCTGGAAGCGATCGAGTCGCTAACGGTTGGCAGTCCCTATTTGTTAGGTAGCGACGTAGGCATTGCTGATTTTTATCTTATTCCCATCTTTATCTATCTCTCAAAAACGCCAGAGTTTGAGGCAGTCACCGCTCAAACGCCGAAACTACGGAATTGCTGGAATGGCGTTAGCCAGCGTCCTGATGTGAAAAAAGTGTGTGGCTGATGTTATTTGCCGACCGCTACTTGTTGCAGCAGCCAGTCTACTGCGATAGATAGGTCAGTCGCAGTAAAGTCCGGTTGCGTAGAGTGCTGGTACTTGCCGCTGAGGACACGATCGCCAAAGCCTGTTTGCACCAAAATGCCAACACAGCCTGCATTATGCGCCATATCAACATCCGTTGCCTTGTCGCCCACCATAAAGCTCTGGCTCAGGTCTAGATCGTGTTCCCAGGCAGCGGCTACCAGCATTCCTGTATTGGGTTTTCGCCAGGTACTCCAGCGAGTGTATTCTGGCTCAATGCCGCCTTCGGGTGCGCTTAAGGACGGGCAATAGTAGAGGGCATCCAGCGTTGCGCCTGCTTCAGTTTTCAGTAAATGGCAAAGGCGATCGTGTAACGCATCAACATGGCTGGCTGGATAGTAGCCTCTAGCCGGACCCGATTGATTGGACACGAGGCAGCAAAACAAACCTGCCTGATTTAAGCGCTTGACCGCCTGTGCCACGCCCGGCATCAAGTGCAGGTCTTCAACCTGGTGGATGTAGCCCACTTCTTGATTGAGCACCCCATCGCGATCGAGAAAAACGGCTCGTCTTATCACGCCTTAACTGCTCCAAACTTTCTCCAACACGGTTTGCGGCGAAATGTCAGACATCTTGCCAGTCAGCGATTTGATGCCGATAAAGCGGTTACTTTCAGGCAGCAGTTTTTTAGGCTCAGTCGGACCAAAGAGCGCCACCGTGTAGGTTTTTACAGCCACTGCCAGATGCATCGGTGCGCTATCGGTACACAGCATCAAGTTTGCTGCCGCTATCATTGCTGCCAGCTTGCCCACATCGGCTGGGGCAGTCACTTTCAGCTTAGGGTTTGTTCGCACCAGCGCAGCCACAAACTCGGCATCATCCGGCCCTTGAACGATGACGATCGGTAGATCGGGCTGTCGGTGCTCAAAGTCTTGAATAATCCCTTTCCAGCTTTCGACGGGATAGATTTTGTCGATGCCCTTCTCTTTCGCTAACTGGCTAGACCCGCCATGAATCAGCACATAGCCACTGCTTTGAATGCCCAAACGCTTGGCTTCACCCTCTGCCCAGGCAAGATCTTGGGCAGGAACGCTAATCGCCAGTTCAGGGTAAGGCGTGTGGATATTTAACCCTTGCAGCAGATCGTGGTACATCTGAGCGGCGTACTGATTTTGCTTGAGGGGAACGGCACGGGTGAGAAAGAACTCGCCAGCGCTGCCAGCATAACCAACCCGATTGGGGATGCCAGTTAACCACAGAAGTAAGCCGACCGTCCAACGTTGCCCCAGCGAAAGCACCAGGTCGTACTCACGTTCGCGAATCACACCCAGAAGATTGCCTAAATCTGCCAGACTGTTGCGCCCCTTAAAGTCAAACAAAATGGTGCTATGCACCGATTTGCAAACCCGATAAGCATCTTTTGCTCTCGGTTCAACCACGACATCAATCAGAGCATTTGGATGGGCTTGCTTCAAATCGTCCAGGGTTGGAAAAAATAGAAGTTGATCGCCAATTCCACCAGGGACGAGGGCTACAATTCGCATAATAATTCTTTACGCTAATTCGCTCTTAATTCTACGTGAAGAAACCGGAAAGTTCTGCGTCTTGCACGTCACCATACGCGCATAATTTGAAACGCTGAGACGTGGAGGCAGCTTCAGCAAACCAGGCTCTAGTGGAGCGGTCAGCAGCCAAATTTCAGCACCTTTTCGTTCAGCACCTTTTCCTGCCTCCTGGCGATCGCTTACCATGTCATGGCTATGCTGCATCTAACGGTGTCTTAACCTCATACGCTGACTCACTCATCTCTGTAAGAGTACCACCGTTCGCTGATCTTCCTGAAAGCCCTTTCCTGAAAGCCCTTTCTGAACGTTCAGGAATGAACGTTCATTCCTAAAAGCCCGTCTTTCTGAAATGCGGTTGAAGTCACTACGAATGAACGATCAACTTTAGAGGACTGCCGTGTATCTCTTGATTCCAGCCGCCGGATCTGGTCGCCGTATGGGCAGTAGTCGCAACAAGCTGCTGCTGCCTCTGTTGGATAAGCCCGTCCTTACCTGGACGCTGGCTGCAATCAAAGCCTCACGATCGGTGCGTTGGGTTGGCATTATTGGTCAGCCAGACGACTTTCCTGACTTTAAGGAAATTGTGATCAGCCTGGGGATGACGAAGTGTGTTCACTGGATTCCAGGGGGAACTACTCGTCAGGAATCGGTCTACAGGGGCTTGCAAGCATTACCAGTGGTGGCAGAGCGCGTGCTGATTCACGATGGCGCTCGGTGTCTGGTTACGCC
>JBGTJW010000075.1:0-3273 GCA_041744955.1 Stenomitos sp.
TTAAAGCTGAGTTGGGTCGCTATCATCTACATATTTTTTTGTCTAGCTCTTTGCTCATCGCACTATTCTTGTTCGTTAGTTAAAGAAGCTGGAAGCAGTCGTTTCGATGTATGTCCTCAGCCCTGATTAGGTCGATCCAAATGGGTGGATCTTCAGCGACTGGAGCGATCGCTAGTTGAAATCTTGGCGATATTGGCTAGGTGTACTTCCACAAATTTTGGAAAAACTAGTTGTGAAGTGGGATTGGCTGGAGAAGCCTGTCTCTTGAGCAATCTCTGCAAGCGACTTTCTACGATCTCTAAGTAAAATCTTAGCTCTCTCAATTCTTTGCTGAATCACGAACTGATGAACCGACTGACCAACCGTATGCTTGAAGACGGCACATAGATGATTGACGCTCATATTGCAAGCAGAAGCGATCGCTGCCAAAGGCAAGTCCTCGCCCAAATGAGACTCAATGAAATCGACCGCATAAGCAACACGGGAATCATCGGGTTTTGACAATGCTGTACTTTCTGCAACTTTTGCAGTTGAGTAATGCGTAACCAAATACATAGCTAGGCTGCGAGTCAAAGCATCAATGTAAGTTTTGCCATGCGGTGAACCCGCTTCTAGTTCAGATAACAATTCTGTTGCCGAGGCAGAAAGAAAAGGCACGGATGTTACATCGTGTTTTATTAAACAAATAGAATCTGGATCGCCTTTGACGAGATCCTTACTGACCTCTTTGATTAACACGGGTGAGATAAACAGATTTGCCGCAGCAAAAGGGCTAAGCCATCGCCAGTGTTGTGAACAACCTGCGGGTGTAATTGCAACATCACCTTGACGCAGAACCATCGACTTAAGCCGCTGACCATTCAGATTTTCATACTGAGTCTCGGGTAGCAGACTGACAGACAGAAGGTTTTCAACCAGTCCAGGAACATCAATTTCACCGGGTAGAAGCGAGTACTTCAGCAAGATAATGTCTTGCCAGCCTGCTACTTCGCTGCTTTGCTCTGGAGCATATGGAAATTGATGGATAAATTGCCGGATCGAGACCAGATTTGAAGCTTGCATAACGTGAGTCATTTACAAAATCTCACTGCTCATAATCATATTTTTTTGAAAGACAAAGACTTGGCTTAACCGTAAACTCTGATTTGAAGTACTTTCATCCATCCAATATTGACCAGTATGACAAGTCGTAATCCCTTTGCAGAACCATTGACACCCGATAATGCTGCAATGCTCTTGATTGACCATCAAGTGGGTCTTTTCCAGTTTCTTCCCTCAGTTGAGCCGCTGAAACTAAAGAACAACATCATTGCGCTCGCAAAAATTGCCAAGCGGTTTAATTTGCCAACGTTGCTGACCACCAGTTGGTCCCAGGGTCCCAACGGACCGACCATGCCAGAGCTAGTTGAACTGTTTCCTGAGCACGAAATTATTGAACGCGACACCGTAAAATTTTGGGATCATGCTCCTTCCGCGGAAGCAGTCGAAAAGACGAATCGTAAGAAGTTAATCATTGCTGCACTAGACACCACCACTTGTCTGGCTTTTGCTGCAATTTACGGTGTCCAGCGAGGCTATGATGTTTACGCGGTGATGGATGCTTCTTCAACCTTTGATGAGTTGAATCAACAGGCTGCGATGATACGAATGTCGGCTGCGGGTGTGGTGGTAACCACCTGGATTCCCGTGCTGGCTGAACTTGCTAATAACACCGTCAAGAATGGGGTTCATATTGCTGATTTACTGGCTGAACACACGGGCAGCTATCACGGTGCTTGGAGTAACTATACTGCGACTGCTAAGACAGCGGATCTCGTACAATCACAGTTGAACGAGGCAAGAAAAGCATTGAGGTTGTAGAACATTGCGGCGGTGAGCGGCATAATTGGGTCGAGGAGAGCATTTAACTCTCCTCGACCACAGCACAGGTGTGACTGAGCAAAAGATTTTGCGCAATTTGCAAATAGGTAGCACAAGCTTATAAAGTTGAAACCTGTGCGCGTTGCAGGGTTTTATTCACTTCCAATTGCTGTTCCTTAAATCAGTTGGATGTCAACTTATCAGAAGCTAGAACACTAGACTGGAGCTGCTCTCACTCGTTGCGCAACTCATTTGCAAATTGCGCTATATTTTCTGCTCATTCACATTTGGGGATGACTCAATGCCTGCGTTGTTGAAGGCACAATCGAGTCGTCCATAAGCCTCGATCGTTTTCTGCACTAATGCTTTAACATCTTCTTCCCTGGATACATCTGACCGGACAAACAAGCACTCAGCGCCAGCATCGCGAATCAGCGCAGCGGTTGCTTCTCCTTCTCGATCGCGTCTGCCTGAGAAAATGACCTTTGCTCCTGCGGCTCCGAGTGCTAGGGCCGTCGCTTTACCGATTCCTGACGTGGCTCCAGTTACTAAAGCAACTTTGTTTTCAAGTGTGATCATGCTTACCTTTGCTTCAAAGTGGGTGCGAGTGAAATCTTGATCGTTTCAGTTTTTAGTAGCGATCGCTTGTGTTTATCTCCGTCTCCCTTCCTACAGTCCAGCCAGAACGACTAGAGGGTTTCATGATATTGTCCAATGTTTACATCATCTGGCGGATCGGACGGACAATCACTTCATTAACATCGACATCATCAGGCTGGGACACCGCGTACAAGACGGCTCTGGCGATCGCCTCTGGAGCCAACGCAGTTTTGCGAAGTTCTTGCAGAAAACCTTTGGATGCATCATCTGTGATATCAGAGCCGAGTTCGGTTTCAACGACACCAGGAGATATGGTGGTGACGCGAATATTTTGTGATTCCTGACGCAACCCTTCCGATATTGCCCAAACTGCATATTTGGTTGCGCAATAGACTGCGGCGGTCGGTCCAACCCAATCAGCAGCAATGGACGCAGTATTGATAAACTGACCACTGCCTTGGGCTTCCATGATTGGCAAACCTGCTGCAATACCGTTCAATACGCCGTGGATGTTCACGTTAATCATGTTGTAGCTAATCGCCATCCCGCGTAAAATGATCCACACCGGGCGAATGCGCTGGGCAGGGGGCAAAAAGATGCCGTAGAGCAGGATAAACGCTGCCCCCAGACTGAGAGTAAAACCACGGAAGGCGTGGTAATTCGGATGCGTCGGCCCTTGGGGCAAGGCGGGTGCCTGGAAGTCCGGGTCCCAGGAAAAGGCTAAAGTCTGCCACATGCTTAGAGCACTGGCGATCAACCCAAGGCAGAGCAGGACGCGGCTAATTATCATAGTAAGTATCGATGTAGTGTTCC
>JBGTJW010000076.1:0-4935 GCA_041744955.1 Stenomitos sp.
CAGCCTTACGACTAACTGGGTGATGCCCGACTGTCCGACGATTTCTGACTCGGACGATATTGCTCTGCTAAAGTGTGCTCGTAGTAAGGCACTCGTTCACTCGCTCGTGCCGCAACAAGGGGATTGTGCGGGGCTGCCAAGCGAAGCGCCTGGAGGATTAAATGAAAGCGTGAAGTGCCATGATGCAGGTTCTGAGCCAACGAGGGGATGACTTCACCTTGATCGCCATTGAGTTGAAAGCGGTCAGGCTTTGGACGACCAAAAAGGAGCTGTTTCAAGACTGCGATCGTGCCCTGAAAGTTGATGATGACTGGGCGATCGCAGGTGAACAATGCCTCAAACATTTCCTGGTCTAGATGCTGAGAATGTTCCACAGCTTCCAACACTCGCAGGTCGGTGACATTCACAACCCGCACCCGTAGTGCTGGTATTTCGTCCCGCAAGATCTGAGCGGCTGCCATGACTTCACGCGTGGCGCGATCGCCAATGCCAACCAGCACTACATTGGGTTCAATGCCTTGATCAGTGCTTGCCCAACGCCAAATTGAAGCACCTACCTGACAGTGCGCGATCGCGTCTGCCATCGTTAACCATTGCGGCATCGAGGCATTGCCATCGGCAGAGTAATCTTCTCGCACGGTGCCCCACTGCCCCACTGCCGTTCTGATAAATAAGGACCCCACCGGCTCCAGTAAGCAGTGCGATCGCGCTCCTGTTGTAATCGCTGTTCTTCTGCTGTCATTGTTCCTTCCTGATTAACAACTATTAACCCGATTGCAGATCGCAGCTCTGATTTTGGCGATCTTGATTAATTTGCTGTGAAGCCACCGTCTATGACCAATGGTTGTCCAGTAATGTAGCTGGCAGCATCAGAGCAGAGAAAAACGACAGCTTGAGCGATTTCTTCTGCCTGACCCATGCGTCCCATTGGCACCGTAGACGCTAAACCATCAGCCGTGGTGCCCATCCGATCAACTATGCGATCAATCATCTCAGTCGCAATATAGCCAGGATTAACCGCATTGATCCGAATGCCCTGCTTGGCGTAGTCAAGTGCTGCCGATCGCGTCAGTCCCATCACCGCGTGCTTACTCGCAATGTAGGTAGACATCCCTGGAAACGCAACTAAACCTCCGATCGAGGAGTTGTTGACAATCACCCCAGATCCTTGAGACAGCATTTGCTGAATTTCATATTTCATACATAGGAAAAGTCCCCGCACGTTGATCGCCATCAGTTTGTCAAAATCCTCAATCGATTGTTCATGCAGTGGTTTTGAAGGTGGATCAATACCTGCGTTGTTGAAGGCACAATCGAGTCGCCCGTAAGTCTCGATCGCTTTTTGGACTAACGCTTTGACATCTGACTCACTGGATACATCGGAACGCACAAACAAGCACTCAGCGCCAGCATCGCGAATCAGCGCGGCAGTTGCTGCTCCTTCTAGGTCGCGTCTGCCTGAAAAAACCACCTTTGCACCTGCGGTTGCCAACGCCAGCGCCGCCACTTTACCGATTCCGGAAGTTGCTCCAGTGACTAAAGCTACTTTGTTCTCAAGTGTTGCCATGCGGACTCCTGTTTAAAGTGGTTGAAATCGAAATGTTGTATTTCATCAGGTATCTCTTAGCTCGGTTGCAGTTCAAGCGTTGGATAGTCGGTGAATCCCTTGTCTAAATCTTTGTCACCCTGTCCATAAAATGTCTTGGGATCGGGAGTGTTGAGTTTAGCGTTGGTCGCAAACCGACGCAGCAAATCAGGGTTGGCAATAAATAATTTGGCGCCCTCTTGAGCTAAACGAATCGCGATCGCCTACCCAATGCCCTGACTAGCACCTGTGACAATAGCGATTTTTCCTTCCAACTTCATCGGTAAGCTCCTGCGTAAGTTTTGAAGATACACAAAGTAGAAGGTACTTGCCTGGCTTATGTCACTCCCCCTAAGGCTTATTTCTCAACTAAACGTAACCCATGACCATCAAAATCTCTTACCAAAAATCCCTTTTTGAATCCTAGGTCTGACTCTGGAAGCTCAATTACATCAGTTGAGATAAATTGAGTTCCACTGGTGCGAAGTTGTTGTGCTACCGCTACTACATCAGGCACAACTAAGGTTGTTTGCCAATGCCAAAGATCGTTGGTGCGAGAATCAACAGGCATCGATCGCCCATCATTAGGAGATAAATACTCTAAAAACTCAATTCCTGTTCCTCCGGAAGATTTCAAACTGTTGACACAGACTCTTGCACCTTTCACACCACTGAGATGCTCCTGCTCCGTGCCCGCGTTTTTGCTTTGTGCGGTTTGCTCCATACCCAAGATGTCGCAGTAAAGCTTCAAACTTGCCGTAGTCCTGAAGACTACGATTGCAGTGTGATCTATTCCCAGAAACAGCTGGTTCGTTGATTGCTGCCATTTAGAAGCCCCTTTGTCAGGTGGAAAATTAATCAACTCTAGGTTATGACCATCGGGATCTTTGAAATAGAAGGCTTTAACACCGCCAGCAACTAGGTTTGACTCAGTGAAGTGTTTCTATTGTCGATCGTTCAACCCAACCTTGCCTGTTACGAGGTGATTCCTGAGATCGATCAAGAGACTGTTGATCCACTCCCACGGCTAGAAGCACTTGGGATTCAGGCTTCAAGCAGAGATTGCAGGCAAAGCCTGTCTGACATCCCCTAAGCCTACGACTGGGAACCCAGCCGTTTTGATGTTTACTGAAGCGTTTTCATCGCGGTCATGCCCTGTATGGCACTCAGGGCAGCGCCACCAACGGGTAGAAAGGTCTAGCGACTCCAACACATGACCGCAAGCGGAACAGGTCTTAGAGGATGGATACCAACGGTCTACAAA
The DNA here is from genome assembly GCA_041744955.1 of Stenomitos sp. Classification (GTDB taxonomy): domain Bacteria; phylum Cyanobacteriota; class Cyanobacteriia; order Leptolyngbyales; family Leptolyngbyaceae; genus Stenomitos. The sequence goes on from JBGTJW010000076.1 coordinate 2,850, forward strand.
AACCACCAGTTTCCCTTTCTTCTTGGCAACCCACTCTAGTATCTGCAAAAACTCTCCGAGTGCTAAATCGCTAATCTTACGTCCCCAAAGCCGTTGCATCCCTTTCAGGTTCAACGTCTCAAAGCACAAGACATCAAACTGACTGGTTAGCTGATGCGCCAGTTTCCAGAACCAATCACGACGACGATTGGCAATGTCCTCATGCTTCCGTGCCAGGTTAAGCCGTGCTTGTTCGCGGTTGTGAGAGCCTTTCACCTTTCTGGAAAGCTCACGGTTAGCCTTTTTGACAGCGTTCAGTGATTGCTTGAAAAACTCCGGTGCATCGATAGTGAAACCCTCAGAACACGTCAGGAATTGCTTCAGCCCAAAATCAAAGCCAGCGATTTTACTCATCTCGACCTTGACTTGTGGGACTGGTTCAGTGTCAACGACCACCGCCATAAACAACTCTCCCAACGGAGTGCGTTTAATAGTGACGGTTTTGACAGTGCCTTCGATGTCTCTGGACTTCCAGAACTGATAAACTCGCTTGCCAATTTGAATCCGGTTGCCACCGAGAAACTTATAGCCAGCTTGTTTGAGCGTGAACGATTTGTACTTTTTGACCTTCTTGAAATTGGGTGGTCTGACTCCTTTCTTGTGATGCTTAAAGAACAGTTGATAGGCTTTTTCAATCCGCTGGCAAACGTCTTGCACAGCCTGAGAACCAACCTGCTGCCAGAACTTGATCCGGTTCCGGTGTTTGGCAATATGAGCCTGAAGCCTTGCACAGTTCAAGTGCTTGCCATACATCCGGTAGTACCGCTTATGAATAGCGATACAGCGGTTGTAGATGATCCCAGCGACGCTGATGACGCGCTTGAGATACCGATTCCGCTTGTGGTTGTACAGTTTGAACTTCAGGGTTTGCATGTGTCTATGGTAGCATAGAGATAGACACATACTGACAACTTCATGGAACAAAAGTACTGGCATGAAAATACGTCTGTTAGCCTCATCAACTACCACTTTGTTTGGATTGTCAGACGACGCAGAAAGATGCTTGTTGGCGATGTAGACAAGCGCTTGTTAGAGTTGATTCCGCAAGCTGTAGAAGCGCTTGAGTGCCAAGTGATTGCGGTTGAAAGCCATTTAGATCATGTGCATCTACTGGTGCAAGCTAAACCCATCCTTGCGCCGTACCAGATCATGTACAAGGTCAAAGGTGCTACGTCCCACGCCTTGAGAAAGGAGTTTCCGCACTTGCTCAAGCTGCCTAGTCTCTGGACTCGCAGTTACTTCTGTGGCACGGCTGGGAAGGTTTCAGACGATACGATTAAGCGGTATGTAGAGCAGCAGAAGACTAGATGACTCTGTGGCTTTGCAGCCACGCGGGAACCCCTTCTACATCCCACGGCTAAAGCGCGATGGGCTTGAAGGGTTCCCCAGCCCTCCCTTCCCTGTAATCGCTTGAGTTTTCATCTTTCACGGAAATTAAGAGAAGCTACGGTCGTTTGGCATGATCATCACTTGTGGGTGCTAACTCCAATACAACAACCCCAACCGACTCTATCGCAGTGTCAGATGGTACTCTTAATCGCTCAGCAAGATATCCCCGATTTATGTGACGAACTACTTCGGCTTCAAGAAAATAGGGCTGCAATTGCAATGCCAACCGTCTTATCTAAACTTGCGTTTCAGATTTTGAGAATTAAGCGGACCTTCAGACCTATCTTGGTTACGTCGATCGCGGGATTAGCCGTGAATCGCAAAGTTAAATTCTGGGCAGAAACGATCGAGCTTCAAGAACAAGTTCACCCAGCATTGACCTTAGCCGTTCAGACTGAAATCGCATTGCAGGGAGTCTAGCAGATTTCTACACCAGCAATGCGGCGCAAGGAAGTCCGGAAGGTCTTTTAATTGGCTGGCATATTCAGGTTGTGTCGCAAAAATAGTAAGGTAGGGAAGCTCAATTTTCTCTAGCCTTGCTCTAAATGACGCCTAACTCTCTGTTCAAATGGCGGCACTTCTTGCCCGAAATCATCGTGTTGAATGTGCGGTGGTATTGCCGCTATCCTCTGAGCTACCGGGATTTGGAAGAAATGAT
>JBGTJW010000077.1:0-5064 GCA_041744955.1 Stenomitos sp.
CGAACTTTCCGAATTGCCCTTCTGATAACAAATCCTCAGCTTGTCCCATATAGTGTGAGGCGATTTCTGCTTCAATTTGAAGTGCTATATCCTCCAGAAAGCCCTGTTCAAAGTCTTCCTTAATTGCTCTTAGAGCAGAAATCTGTTTAGCCAAACCTAATTTGTAGCTATGAGAAAACTTCGATTCAAGGAGTTGCCGTTGGGTACTGCTCTGAGGAATTACCTTGTCAAGCAAAGACACGTAGTTAATCTTCCAGGTAGTCAATGCGTTGTGATCTAGGCTTTCAGTCGCTGTAGAATAACCTCTTGCGGGCTTAATTTTTATGGAGTCATGAATTGTCTCACCCCTCTGAATTAGTTCATCGAATCGAGCTAGATACTGAAGTCGGAGTTTTGGTGGAAGAGACATTATTTGAGCATTTAGTGAAACACATTCTCTATTTTGCCTCTCATGAACAGAGAGGCGAGGAGCAATCTAGATAAATCCGTAATTTACGATTGGTCACTTTCAAAAGGATGGCACTCACCTATTCTACGATCGCCGACGCTGCCATGAGCTTAGTTCTGTCAATCGCTGCTCTTCTAACCTTAGTTCTGACGATCACTGGCTCCCAGATCTCTAACCTCGGTACCTTCCTAGCTTCATTGGTCAAACTGCCTTCCCTATCAACCGCAGGCTTGAAAGGTATTTCCCTATCTATTTCTTTGATAAATCAGTTATACCTGTAGTTGATCTAAAGCTGCCCTAATCTTTGTCGTAAACTCTGACTTGCGATCGCAAGTCATGATCAATCGATCAATTGCCCTAGTCATTGCCACATACAGGAGCTTTGCTTCTTCCGCCGGCGTACTTTGTGGATTAGGTAAGAATCCAATTCCCGGCACAAAGACAACTGGGAACTCTAGTCCCTTGCTAGAGTGCATCGTTATTAACTTTACGCTAGGGGCATTAGCATCGTAGTTTCGACTATCACGGTCGCGGCTGACCCACTCAATCGGCAGTTGCGTCTGGTTAAACTGTTGGCTGATTTTCTCTCCCATAAATTTTGAGCGATACAAGATTGCCATTTCATTCCAGGCTATACCTTGCTCATAAAGCTGTTTGACTTGCTTGACTAAATATTCCGTTTCTTGACGAAAGCTAGGCAAATGAACCAGCTCAGGTTTGACACCCCGCCGCCCTGCCGTTTGAGGTTGAACCAACATCGGTGTATCTTCATCGCTGCTCTCATCTATAGCTAAAAACTCCTTAGCAAACTCGTAAGCCACTGCTAACACTTCAGCCGTGTTTCGGTAGTTAACTTTGAGAATCGTCGTTCGTCCCTGTGCCTGAATCCCTACGCTCTTGAAACTGAAGTTCCTCTTTTTCTTCTCTCCATAAAGGCTTTGAGCATCGTCGTATAGCAGTAGTAACGACTTGGTTTCAGGATCAATCATCTGCACAATCAACTGTAACCAGTCGGGCTGAAAGTCATGCCCTTCATCAATTAGCACAGCTCCATACTGCCCTGCTGGAATCAGTCCTTGTTTAACCGATTGAATCACCCGTTGCACCAGCTCATTAGAATATGCTTCCCCCTTGAACTGGTTCCAACTTGGCTTTAGAACGTGGTGAGCTTTCAACAAATCTGAACACCATAGGTGAAAATGCCGTACTGCTACGCGATCGCTGGTAATTCCTCTAGCATGAAGCATCTGCCGCAGTTTTGCTGCTAGCGGCACATTGAAACATAGCACCAGAATAGGCTGAGTCATTTCCTCCAAAAGTCGTTGGCAACGATACGCCAGAATCAAAGTTTTTCCACTTCCCGCTACCCCGTGAATGACTCGATGTCCCTCTCCCAGGCATCGAGCGAGTTGCTCCTGCTGCAAGTCCATAATTTTAATTAGATCAGGAATCGCCATTTCTCTGTCTGGCTCATTCTCAAATAGATTAAGCTGTTCAGTTGGTCGTAAATCAGGAAAAATATGCCACCGAACGCGATCGATTTGTTCAGGCGTTAACGGTTCTCCAAATTCATACGCACAGAAATTCCAAATCCGTTCCTGAAACTTACCAGCATCAATACTTTCAGTCATTTCATCTTTGCAGATGACTAGATTCGGTTCGATCGATCCCATTAGTGCAGGTTGAGACTCGAATACTCGGCGAGTAATATTAGTCAGCACAACACCGTAGCTGTAGGGAAACGCTAGATTCCCCTGGTAGCGCCCTTCAGATTGCACCAGAAACTTATCACGCTCTAGTAGTTCCTTAATGGCGATCGCATAGTCTCGTGCTTGTTCCAATGGGTTTTTCTCTTCTTTCTCTCCATCCTGAGTAAGCAGCGTGACCCTGAAGGGGTTAATCTGTTGAATCGTCTCTATTCTCCAGTCTTTTACCTCCAGAACAATCAGCCCACGAGCGGGATGAAGAATGACGAAATCTGGGTGTAAGCGTTTTCGACCGATCGGCACATCCTGCCAGAGCAGATAATCGTCTTCTAGTTTGTCTTGCAGTCGCTCGCTTAACCGACGCTCACCTGACGTTATCTGTCGAAAGCGCCTGCCGCGTTCCGTTAGTAATATCGCCATAGATCGTCAAACTTTCTGTACAGCATTGTGAAGTCTCTCCTATGTAGTTTGCCCAAACTTAGGAATCTATTTTCTACGCGAGAAAAAAGTTAGTAGCATGTCTCTTGTTCCTTGTGAAATGCCAGCAGTAGCAGCAAGAGCTGGAGTTGTTCCATGCTTTACTGCTTCATCCCAGAGGGCAAGCATATCGAATGGGTTCTGTAGGAGAATGCGATCGCCGCGCTCATAGTCATAGACCGGAGTGCCATCTAGTGCCGTCTCTACTACTGTGAATTCATGAGATGCTTCTGGATCAAAAATAATTGATTCTGCACCACTGATGTTGGAGCGATCGATGAGAGTATGAAAGGCATACTCACAGCCTTCTCGATGCCGCCCGTATGGAGTGGGTTGCCCAATGCGATCGGGCGTAGCAACAATTCGGATTTGGTGAATTTCAATGAGCCAGGGCTGCTGCTTGGCTTCGGGGCTAATTGGCAGTAGACAAAACTGGAACTTGAGTAGCTTCTCTAAAAGCGGGCTAGCCAATATAGATAACTCTATCGGCTCATACTGTCGTGTGATTCCACCCATGACGGCATTGAACTGTTCTGATTGAAGGAGTAATGTATCCTGCAAAGTCTTAAAGTTCTCTGATTCTGGAAAAAACTCAAGTTTGCTGAGTCTTCGTTTGCGATCAAGTCTTTTGCCGGCAGTATCAATAGGAAGGCGATTCCAAGAGGATTGAAACGTGTGAAATCCTTCTGCGGGTATAAGCGATTGGAGGTATGAGATAGATGGAAGGAAAAAGTACCCTACCTTTTTGGAAAGTAAAGAGTAATGGGCTTGTTGGATGAACGATTTGTCTAAAATTGCATCACCTTTCACTGCTTATATTTTTTCTAGAAGATGGTCTTAGGATTGTCGAACAGCTTGTATCAAGAGTTGACTCTAACTTTGAGTTTTCAAATGTCTTTGAGTTTTGTCATCTGTCTGAGGTCAATAGTCAGAAATCAAATTACTGGCTCTTGCTCTGATCGCTCTTTGGGGCGATTGGAATTTCATCAGCAGAAATGATAACGACTTTGCCATCTTTCCAGACTGCGATCGATTCCCCAAGCCGTCTGTGTCGCTCAAGAGCATAGGCTACTGCCTCCTTAACCCCAGCTTCGATTAATCGGTGCTTGTTAACGTTCTGTTCCATTTTCTTATCCTGTTATCTGGCTCCATGTATCGTTGTCGTAAATGACTTGAACTTGCCCTACTTCTTTCTCTGCCACAAGCCTCGACTCTGACTCCGAGTTATCAAAGATCATCCACTCATCAACCAAGGGAAGATAGAGGCTCGTTAGGTTAAGCCGCCCTCTTTCGTAACGCCTTCTTACCACATCTTCTGGTATAGAGTGCCCCCCTGCTGCAACCCGCATTGAGACCCGTTCAATTGCCAGCTCAGGACTACGAAGCCAAAAGTAAATTAGAGCGATCGCGTAACCTCTCTCCTCCTTACATTTTCGCAGAAATGGTGCAAATGTACGAGATGCTAAAGTTGTCTCAAAGGCAAAATTAGCACCGGACGTTGAAAGCAAGTCCAGGCGCTCTAGCATAATTCTTCCTGCTTGAATTGCCATTGATTCAGGATTTAGTGGAGAGATCCCGGCAGCAATAGCATCAGCGTTTACAAACTCGATGACATTTAATCTCCGAGGTAAGAGGACTAGGGAAGTAGTAGTTTTCCCTGATCCATTAGCACCCCCAATCACGTACACTATCGGCATAAAAATTATTTCTTCTGGTCTTTGAAAAAGTTTATATTGGATTCGCTAAGTTTTCACACTCTGCCTTTGCCTTACCGCTCCTGATCTCGCCTAAGCTGACTCTGCATCTCCTCATCAAGCTGCACTTGATATTTACCAAGCTCTAAAATAAGGCTTTCAACTGAGGATAAGACAAAATCCGGGTAGCTAATTTCTACTAAAAGTGAATTCTCCACATAATCGTATAAGCTAAAAAAATAAGACTCAAACTCGTTGTCATACCCTACTTCCATGAGTCCGTAGACCCCATCGTTGATTTCAATTGCGTAGATACTCATCAGGTTTTTAACAAAAGGAAGCTAGTATCAAAGGAACGACATTTTTTGTTCCATATCCTGTAAAAATAGCAAATCTTCAGGCGACAGTTCTTCCTTATTTTTAATCTGCCAAAGCTCTTTAGCTTCGCTATGGTCAAGTCCTGCTTGCACATACATTGGCATAGAGGACGAATACGGCACCTTAAAACCTTCAATACGAGTCTGAAAAACTGAAGCTTCGAGAAAATCGTTTATTTTATCTAGGTGCTCTGGAGAAAAGAACTGAAGGAGCTTTGCTTTTCTCAATTCTTCACGGGGTATTACTTCTTCTTTTGCGCTGAAAGTTTCCATAATCCTGCAAAGGCTTTCAAACTGCTGGAACTTACTTGGGTTATTTTCAAAATCCTGAACTTGTTTAGTAAACTCCTGAAGGTTATATA
>JBGTJW010000078.1:0-9372 GCA_041744955.1 Stenomitos sp.
AGCAAGACAAAGAGGAGTCACAGGGTCAGCCACGGCTCAGGTTTATTTCGTGTTGACAAACTAAAGGTAAGTTATGTGCTGACCAGGACTCAAAAGTATGACATTGGCTTCACTCTAAGCAGTAACAAAACATTATGACCACCCACAAAAAGGGCAGTAAAGGCACAGGCACGCAACCGAAACCGCGCGTCATTAAAGCAACGCTAGACCACAGACAAGACCAGGAACGTTTTGACTTGCTGGTGCAAACAAGTGGTTTGTCTCAAGCAGAGTACATTCGCCGCTGTTGCTTAGAACCTGAACTTACGGTAGTACCAGACTGCAATATTCAGGCATATGTGGCGTTAGGCAAGCTACAACGTCTACTGCAACAACTGTTACAGCAGACGCAGGCACAGACCCACGCAAAAACAGTGTCAGCAATACTACAACCACTGTCAGACTTTGACCGTGAGCAGCTCCAAGCGGCACGTCAAGAACTAGCCTTAATGCGCTTACTAGTAACGGGCGTTAGGCTTGAAAGCACAACAGAAAAAGCAGTCGACTAATTAATTGGCGCTACTTAATTGGCTTTTTGTCCAGAATGCCAATGTGCCAAATGTTAATGTCCAAAATGACCGTTGTCCAACATGGCACTGTGCTCAAGGTGCTGCAACATGAACCGAGGTAGTTATAGCCACAGTGCCCTAACAGTTTGCAGGCAATTGTAGTTGCTGTTGTCACAGACGGACGTAGTTGAGCCAGCTAAAACAGCAGCCGACTCTGAGGAGTATGAACTTTGAGAAGACTGGTGGTTTTGGGCACTTTAAATGAACCACAAAATCCCTGAGTGTAACCCTGTGACCGACACCCGGACCCAAAGCCGCGCTTTAATGACCCAAATTAGCGGCGTACTGACCACGGCGATCGGCAGACAGCTCCAAGAGAGACACGCTTACTGTTTCACACTCGAAAACGTTAAGACCCATTCGGTCTTAGGGTTGGCTATAGGACTATGCTTAAAAGACACTGAAACCTCCGACGCAGCTAAAACGGCGCTGGTCAAGACACGAGGACTGTTAGACGACTACCGCTGTACGTTTAAACTCAGCCCCGTCCCCGCGAGACAAGTGTTGGTGTTTGGTCAACTGACTCTCAAACTGGCGCACTTAGTCACCGGGTTTAATCCCATACCAGCCCTCGTCGTCATAGACTTTGTACCTGCCAAAAGACCTGCACACAAGGGCTTCAACCGCCAGCACTCAAGCGTACTGAACCTAGAACCAGACACAGACAACAAGTCGCTCAAAGGGCTGACCGGAGTGCTGATCGCTTGCAACATGGAGTCAGAAACAGTTACAGAAGACATAAAGCACCAGCTTGAAGACTTAAAAACAACACTGCTTAACATGGAGGAAAACCCACCGTGCCCCTTCTTGAAATACTGAGACTAAAGGTTAGTCGTTACTCGATCGCGGCTACAAAATGCCAATGTGCCGAAAATACTAATGTAATGTGCTGAAAGGGTGAAGGGTAAAGGTGCCAACGTGCCTAGTGAGTAAGCTTTCTAGACTTTTTGTCCAGAATAGTAATGTCCAGAATGGCGTTACCCAAAATAGTAATATCCAGAATGCGCTCTGTCTAAAATGTGCAAACTCAACTCCTGACGCTTAACTCCCATGCCGATCGCCAAAGTGACTCAAGGCGGTAATGCTTACGGTTGCCTCAGCTATGTCCTGACTAAAGAGAAAGCTGAACTGCTGGACACAAACTGTGCGGCTGAGTCACCTGCTGACCTAGCACAAGAGTTTGAGGTAGCACTACAGTCACACCACCGCAATGGAGCCAAACGGCATACTGAAAGCTACGTAGCGCACTTCTCTATTGCGTTCCATAAAGAGTTGCCCACACCAGAACTCGAAGCGATCGCCCACCGATTCATGGATCTCATGGGCTTTGACCCAGTTATGAACCAGTACGTGTTAGCTAAACATAACGACACGGACGACTGTCATTTGCACCTGATCGAGAACCGAGTACGGCTAGACGGCACGGTTGTCAGTGACAGCTTCCAGAAGCGGCGGGTAGAAGTGGCTATGCGCGCCCTGGAGGAAGAATTTGACCTGCCCAGACTTAAGAACAGTTGGGAAGTAGACGTTAAAGCACCCAGTGTTGCGGAAGTCAGGCAGTCCCGTCAGAGTGGGCTGCCTATACCTAGACGGGTCATGCAGGAGAGCATTGAACGCTGTGTCGTGGGGACACGGACACTAGCAGAACTGCAACAGAAGCTACAGCAGTCAGATGTGACGCTCACAGCCACACCGAGGGACGACGGCAGTTGGGCGCTCCTCTACCAGTTGGCATTAGAAAACAACAAAGTGCGCACCTTCTCAGCCACTAAATTGGGCAAGCGGTACACGCAACGGGGCTTACAGTCCACCTTTGGGGTGAGTTTCGGGGAGGACGAAGTAACGACACCCACAGTAGAGGCGGAGACCCACATGCAGGGGGAACCGTTGGTAGTGCCTACAGACGTAACCGCTGCGTTAATGCCGACTGAAGTAACGGACATGGGAGCAAGCTATTCTGTAACAGAATTAGGGGAGGCTGAAACTGCTACAGAGTCAGCTTTTGCAGTCGTAGCCCCCACATTGGGTCAACCAGTCGATCATTCTGTAACAGCATTAATGGCGCTGGAAACTGTCGCAGCGGATTCTGTAACAGAATTAATTGAGTCCGAGTCAACGCCTGTTATAGAGGCAGCGGATTCTGTAACAGAATCCACCTTAGTCCCAGAGGCACCCACAACAACGGTGAGCACAGTCAACTTAGACCTGCCACCAGTGGCGATCGCGGACACGAAGCCGACAGGGGGTCAGGAAAACTCAATCCTGATCAGTTGGTCAGTAGGCACGAATGAGCAAGTGCAAGCAGAGAGCCTTAAGGCTGTGCTCCAGTGGACACAAAACCACATTGAAACCCTGGAGCAACGAGCGGTTTGGGTGGGCTTACAGAATGCGAGTGACCAAGAACGGTGGGCAGTCTTGTCAACACAGACCCAACAGCGAGGGTTGACGGACGTGCAGCAAATTGAGTCTGCGGTGACAGTGTTGGCATGTCAGCAGGGGTATAAGACGGAGGCGATCGTAGGGCTTTTGCAGCAGTCGCCCAGGGTGCAGCGGGCGTTGCGAACACACCCGTGGCGTACCGTGAAGATGACGTTGACGCAAAACGTGGTGCAAATACAGCAGGCATTGGAGAAACGGCAGCGAGAAGCGCGGCGGGCTCAAACACGGAGAGCACAGGACGGGAAAATGTAATACGGTGAAGCGGCCATTGTAGAGTCTTGCCAGCAGTCTCCGTGAACAAGGAATGGTTGCCAAAACTGCTTTGTGAGCTTGGCAGTGGCTTGAAGCTGCGTGAGCGACAAATTTTCTTATGTACAAGCAACAAAATCTTATGTACAAGTTGACTGCAAGAAAAGATGCCTGTACATAAGAAAAAGGTTTTTGTACATAAGAAAATGAGCAACACTCATCCCTGTTTCGAGTCCCCCCACGTCAAGTGCTATCGCCAACATCGCTTACACCATTTCTTATGTACAAACAACAAAATCTTATGTACAAAGTGATCCACTTCTACTGTTCCACTTAGGCGACGGCGTTTACATAAGAAATAAAGCCTTGTACATAAGAAGTCATTACTCGGCTAAGGGCGGTCGCTCGGTCTTCCTACTTCATTCCGCTTGCCGCAATCGCTTCCCCACATAGCAACTTTTCAGCTTCTCATTATCTCGCCAATAGGCATACCAGTAGGGACCATGCAACTCGCCATGCTCTCCAGCACACTTACAGCCGACTTTGCCACAGCGTATGCGCTCTAATTGATAAAGACGATCGCCCATATTTCTAGTTTCCAGGACCTCCCGCCTGTTTGCCGTAACCGTTGCTGAGCTTGTAGCTTTTTGCTCCAGAGCTTGCACAATTGCGCCCACCTCTGTGTAGAGTTGCCTTGCCTGTTCCAAACTAAGTCGCTGGAGTGACTCACGGAGTTTGTCGAAATTGAGACGCTTGGGCATAGTTTCTTCAGTAAAAAGTCGTTTTGCCAGGACAAAAGTGCTTTGGACTAAAGCGATACACAAGAGAAAGAGCGTACATTCAGATGGTTTGATCAGCTTCTGTGGCCTGTAAGCCTGCAGCATTGCTGCCTTTCGGATGGCTTTCTGGTTCATTGCTTGTGCTTTGGTCAACAGCTGGATGCCTCCGCCCAGCCAGCAGGAAAAGGCATTAGACCGTTGCCTTTAATCAACCGTTCGCCTTCGTTGATCAATAGGTGTCTGCTTCAACAGCTTTAACCAGTGCTGTAACTCCATATCACTCAGCGTAGCTAAACTGCTCTTGCCGAAACGCTGCTGAAGGGCATGTACTACCTGTTGCTCAGACCAGGTCAAGCGCTGCTTTTGTGATTCGATCGCAGCCAGTATGACCGAGCGCTCGACGAATGTCGCTTCTGGCTGATGTTTGGTCAACAGATCAAGCTGTGGCTGACTAACCTCTAAGACACCTGGATTCGCTTGTATCCATGCCAGTGCCTCTGCCACCAAAATAGGATCGCCAGAGTTTAAGAATGTCTGCATCCGGGTTTTTTGCCTTTGGTTGGCTGCCTCAGCTTTAAGCCGCTGTGTTCGAGCGCTTCGAGCCACTGCTTGAAGGGATTCCTGTTGAACGCTGTCATGCAGTGAAAGTGGCTGAGCCTCCCGTCTAACTTGCTGTGCCTCTGCAATGACCTGATAGGTGCCAGGTTCTGCTGGGTGATTACCGTCCACTACAGCGATAAGCATGGTGCAAAGATCGCTCAAAGCCTTGTCAGACGGGTCATTACCGTCATTGCCAGATAATAAGCTTTGAGGACTAGGCCAGTTAGATGCTTCACCAAAGCAATCTAACTGGCTGTCCGTTTTGCTGCTTGAGGGGTCTGGGGTTTTTTCCACAGAAACAGTAAAGACATCTGCTATCGCCTGGCTTGAGTCAAGTCCCAAATGACTGGGATGCCAAAGGTCGCGATGCCGATAGAGCGAACCGCCACCAATGCCATAGCGGATAAGTGCTTGAAAGCGAGCTGTAGCACGGCTGGGAAGGCTGCCATTGTTCAGTAAGTCCGCGATCGCTTGTCGGATGCGTTCTCGTGCTGCCTGCGATCGCTGCTGATTCCAGGTAAAAGTTTCTGTTTCTGCTTTCGCATGAGTGAGTTCTGTTGGCAGTGCTTTAGATTGTCCAAACGGAAAATAGTGGCTGGCTTCTACGCACTGTGCCCACTCCTCCGCTCGATGCTCAAGGTCGCTTTGGTGACGACACCAGTCTTCGTAGCCCGGAAGCGACCTGGCTACACGCACAATGTCATGCACTAACGCTTTACCTGCCAACGGCTTACACGCATGCAGCAAATGCCCAAAAATGTAGCTCCGCATCGTGATGCGACCGAGGAGAAAGTTGGTTTGCCCAAAATCACTCCAGCCCGGTTCGATGTCAGCATTCAAGTCATTCAAAAACTTGTCTGCTTTACCCGACAGGGTGTAGCGTTTTCGTCGCGCTGCTTTAAGTAACCGTTGCAGGGCTTTGCCACTGACATCATTACGACGTTGGGCAAAGCGCCAGTGCTGCACGAAGGTGGTTTGATTGCTGTTCGTCAGTTCCCACGCGTCACTCAGGATGTAGGCACCAGCTTGCATCGGTAGCCGATGCGCGGCATAAAGATTGGGCGTGCCCTCGGTCACAAACAGTCGCGCATTCGGGAAGAGTTCTAGTTGTCCGAGGGTGGGTTTGAAACCCGCATTTTCTAGCACAGCTTGCAGTGCCAGTGATAGCTCCCAGGTTTTCTGCGGTTGCTCGAAGGGAAAATAGAGGTGAATTCCACCGCTGTAGCTGGACGTGCAGGCGATCGCACTGACTAAGCCCAATGGCTCCAATGCTGCCAGGATACGCGCAACGGCAAAGGGATCGCGCTTGGGGTGATAAATGCTGCCAACGTCAATGTCTAGCAAGCAGTATTGGGTTTCCGCACCGAAGCGAACGCCATAGAGATAAGCTCCCTGATGAACGAGGCGATCGCTTAGAGGGTGACGGCTCTCAGTCTTCCATTCAACCTTGCCTTTTGGGTCAGGATGCTCGGCCCAGATGTAGTCATAGCGATGAGAAAAGAGCGAGAGAAACTCATCATCCCACTCCTGGATGTACTGAAATCGGCTGGAAGTTACTGTTTTCGCAAGAGTCATAGTGGCTCCTTAGATAAGTGGAGCCGGGACAATTTAGCCGTAACCACAAGGAATGTGGCGGAGGCGAATCAGAAAGCTTAACCAGACTTCGCATTAGACCAATTGCACTGTCCTAGCTTTCTGACCAAAGCAATATTGCCGATTTCTCTAGCCGCTAATTTCTTGAGCTTAAGCAGGGGGTAAACCGTTAAAGCTGACAGGTGTAACGGTTTGTGTGCATGGGATCTAGCAACCTGTCACTGCAAAACTACAAAGATTCTGCAGTGACAGGAAAAATTTGCATAAATAACCCTGCTACCTCTTGCACATTGTGATGGAGGTAGTATCCTAAATGCACAAAAATACCCTACCAATTCTGAAGCTTGGTTTTAAAATCCAAAGCCTGTTTCAGAAACGGCTAGGAAACCGGGATGTAAAGAGGCTTTGGCGAGGCTCTGTCCCGGTTTTCTGTTGTGAGTCAGTGTTGAAGTCTTAAATGCTAGCTGGGGTGCTACTTACCTCCCTATAACTGTTGTCATGATTGACATGAACTCAGGACAAACCAAGATGCACGATAGTTTGTTCTGCCATTTGCAGAGCCGAGTCATAGAGAACCAGATCAAATTGAAGATCGGATTCAACAACAGCTACCTCTGCCACCTGGGCTAGCTTGATAAATAGCCAATGTTCCCTTGAAACCTTTTCAAAATGCTGGTAGCTGAATACGTGGTCTAACGGTAGAGAAAAAACGGGATTAAATTTAGTAGCCTTTAATTTCTCGAACCTCCTTTCCTTTAAGGGTTTCACCACTAGTACGAATGTTTGTAGTGTGGCTGCGGATGAATTATGACAAACTTTCCAAATTCGCGCTTGCAGCAGGATCAGTCTTATCAGACTGATCGGAGTGTCATAAAACCCTGAAAGCCTTCTCCTGAAAGGATCTCAAATTTCTTTTATGGGAGCATACGGGTTAGTTTGTGGGAGTATACGGAGAGCTAATGGTGGTATTTGGAGAGATTTGTCATAAGGCTCAAACCTTTCTAGGAAAAGAGGTTGAGAGCGAATTTTGTGAGAACTTTAGCTTATGACAAGTAAGATTTATGACATACCCCAACCACTTAAACCTTGGCAGTAACGAAGAGGGTTAATCAGCAAGTTCATGGAAGCATACGGAGGAATTATGGGGGCATCTGGATCAGTTTGTCATAATCCTGTAATCCCTGCCGAGGCTAACTTTGAGGATCGTTTAAGACAGCTTAATTTATGACAAGGTATGGGGAATATGACAGATCAAAGGCTCAGAAGCTCTCGGAGGGAAGGTTCGAGTTCGGTGCTGATCGGGCGATCGCCCGATTCAATCTTGGCAATCAAGCTTTGGTGCACTCCTAGGGTGCCAGCAAGTTTTGCCTGTGTCCATCCTTTTGCCTTCCGAGCCTCCTTAATTTGTGGCCCAGTTAACAGCGCAGGAGGTTCAGGCTTCAGGCGCTTTGTCTGCCGCTTGCGGGAGCCATTCAAGGGTGCCATCCGATCAGGAATGGGATTAGGGGGCTTAATGATTAACCGTTGCTCTAGCCACTGCTCAATCCAGCCTCTGGGCTTCTTAATCTTGGTGTCTGGTTCTAACCAGTCCGGGTAAGGCTTGACGTAGAACCCCGCAGCTTGATCAGCTTCATCCGGCTGCCAACCCAGGCTCTCTAAGAGTCCCAAAGCATGATTCCAGCGGTTGAATAAACTACGCGCTTTTTCGCTACTCTGACGAGCTTCCTGAATCACCGTTGTCGGTAGAACAGCTTCCAGTAGCGTCTTCACCCGATACTCATAGGGATTTCGGTCCCTGGCACGAATTCGTACATCCAGGGTCAGATGAATCGCTAATCTGAGCGTTAGTTCATCGTGGTACGGGTCTAGCTTCAGAATGTTCAGCGCCAGGTAGCCAAACTGATAGAGGGCTTCCTTTGCCTTGCTTCCAGCTTGGTTGAGAAAATGAGCAGTCCATAAACCAGGACGGACAGTGATGAAAACTTCGTCTGGTTCGTCAATTCTGCCTGTTGTCCAATCGAACTGTCCGTGGGGATCAATTAGCAACTCCCACATGCGACCGATCGGTGTGCTGGCATCCACCTGATGTTTGCCCCGACCTTCAACCCAGACGGCTTTCACGAGCAGGCAGGAGAGCGCATAGGCAATACTGGCAACTTCATTCCGTTTGGTAGGCAAGCTCGTACTGTGGTTCTTGTCCCAACCAAATTCTTCAATAATATCGCTAGCTTTGAGTGTAAACGTGCTTTCCCAGGGAAGTGTCTGCCTCATGGCGTGAGCAGCCAAAATGAATTGCAATTTAACGGTATTAAAACCAAATTTATTGATGATTTGCTCAGCCGCTTCCCAAGGTAGTGCTTCAATATCGCCAGGGCTTGTAATGTAATGTTCTAAATAGTTACTTTGTTTGTTTTTGGAGTGATACCGGAAATAGGCGATGCCTGAATCATCTGGTTTCCATAATGCAGTATTTAGCTGTGCAGAGATGCTACTGACAATGGGTAAACCAGTCGGGATTGCTGCAACAGAATCAATTTTAGATAGAGTTCTCTCAGTAGATGGAACTGGTTTTTTCCCACTGTTTTGGTGAGTGCCCAGTAGCCTTTCTAAACCTGATAAAGGATAATTTGGTAAATCCAGATCTTGAACAATTAAATGGGAAATACTTTCGGCATAGGACTTTTCTAGAAAGTTAATTCTGTTGCTAATAAAGATCGATTCTTTCTCGAATAAACAACGGTTTAACTCAAGATAAAATTCTTCTTGAGTGAGAGATATTAGAGCAGTCTCACCTATCTCTGCTTTCATATCCTCCACAGCCCAAGCAATCAGGTTTGACCAGATATCCCTAGCGCTCTTCTCCCAAAGCTCATTTCTCTCAAAAAACTCTTCGATTAAGCTACGGATTTGCTGGAGAACGTCTTGATTCAGGTTCGTTTTTAATTGCAAAGAGTCTGAATTTGCATCTTGCTCAACTTTAATCGAGGGCAGAGTTTTCCCAGAACCCTTTTAAGTCGTGGGCTGGGCTTGCGTTGATGACCTATCTTTGTAAGCAGTGCTCAAGTACTGAGAAATCTCTATCGTGACCCGCTCCAGTAAGCGCG
>JBGTJW010000079.1:0-3088 GCA_041744955.1 Stenomitos sp.
CTGCAACAGTCCGTGAACCACTTTAATGAGGAAACTTCTCATGTCTACATTTAAGTACAACCGTCTCGACAAGAACAACGCTGCCGTTTTACTGGTCGATCACCAAACAGGGCTTTTCTCATTAGTCAAGGACTTTAGTGCGAGCGATTTCAAAAACAATGTGCTTGCACTTGCTGGTACCGCCAAGTTTTTTAACCTGCCCACCGTTTTAGCCACCAGCTTTGAGGACGGTCCAAACGGTCCTCTGCTGCCGGAGATCAAGGAGATGTTTCCCGACGCTCCCTACATTGCTCGCCCTGGACAGATTAACGCCTGGGATAATGAGGCTTTTGTTAAAGCCGTAGCAGCAGCGGGCAAGAAGCAGCTAATCATTGCTGGCATCGTGACGGATGTTTGTGTCGCATTCTGCGCTCTATCAGCGGTCGAAGCTGGCTATGACGTTTTTGTGGTGACGGATGCGTCTGGCACCTTTGATGAAGTTTGTCGCCACGCTGCCTGGAATCGGATGTCGAGTGCGGGTGTGCAATTAGTCAACTGGTTTAGTGTGGCGTGTGAACTGCACCGCGATTGGCGCAACGACATTGAGGGATTGGGCAACCTGCTGGCAGGATATATTCCTGACTATAAGAATCTAATGACTAGCTATGCAGTTGCCAGGAATGGTGCATCTCCAAGTCCTGAAAAAGCACCTGCTTTAACGAGTGCGTAACCGAGTTGACTTTGTCTCCGCTAGAAGACCGACTGTACTTGAAGCTGAGCGGAGACAAGCACCTCACCCTTAGTCACGTGGAATGTGTTTTTGATCGCTCTTACGTGACTGATTGCAAATCTTCTCCTCTGAACTATTTCGTAATCTGAGGCCGATTAAATGACTCATATTCTTCATCTTGATGCCAGTCCGCGTGGCGATCGCTCAGTTTCGCGTACCCTCTCAAAAGAATTCATCGCTAATTGGAAAGCGACTCATCCCAGTGATACCGTGACCTACCGCGATTTGGGGCATCATCCCGTTCCCCTAGTTGATGAACCCTGGATTGCTGCCGCTTACTCTGCGCCTGTCCAACACACACCTGAGCAAGCTGCCGCCATTCGTCCCTCGAATGAACTTGTGGATGAGTTTTTGGCAGCCGATCGCTATGTGTTTGCCGTCCCAATGTATAACTTCAGCATTCCTGCCAACTTCAAAGCCTATATTGATCAAATTGTGCGGGTGGGTCGGACGTTCTCAGTCGATGAAACTGGCTACAAAGGACTGGTTCATAACAAGAAAATGACCATCATTACGGCTCAGGGTGGAACCTATCCAGAAGGCAGTCCTACTCATGCCTACGACCTACAAACGCCCTATCTAAAACTCATTTTTGGCTTTATTGGGATTATAGATATTGACTTTGTTCACGCTGATGGTCTTGCTTTTGGAGATGACGATCGAGCATCGGCGATCGCCAATGCTCGATTCGCTCTAAAAACTGCGGTTGCCCAGGGGTAGCGTCCTGTTGCTCAATCAGCCAATCATGGAGACATAAATGCGATGCTGGACGATGCGTTCACCCTTGGCACAGACGAAGGTTCTCAAGTGACCGCGATCATTTCTCATGTGGTGCGTTCAGGGCGGGAGCAAGGCTACGAAGAGTGGTTTCATGGCATCGCCGCCGCTGCCCGACAGTTCAAAGGACATTTGGGCGTCAGCACCATTCGACCCCAAGATCATGCCCATCCTGAGTATGTGGTGATCCTCAAGTTTGATCGCTACAAAAACCTCAAAACCTGGCTAGAGTCCGATGTGCGGCACGAATGGATTGAACGATTACAGCCCTTGATTGAGAAACCGGAAGCGATTCAAACCTTGACTGGTTTAGAAACCTGGTTTACTTTACCGAACAAATCCCTCAAGGCTCCTCCACCTAAATACAAGATGGCATTAGTGACCTGGCTGGGCGTGTTTGTCACTCTGGCTGTCGTCAGTCGATTACTCGCTCCGATTCTGTCCAACCTGCCGATACTGCTCAATCAATTAATCACCACTGGTCTGGTCGTCGCCCTGCTCACCTACCTGATCATGCCCCGCCTGACCCAGCTATTCAAGCGGTGGCTATACTCCAAACTCTAACCTTTCCCCCTTCCCCTGTTCCCTATTTCCCCACTACCAAGGCTCGCAACTATGACGAACCACTCCCAATCGTCGCGGCGAAATTTCTTGAAGCTTGCGGCGGCAGCAGGCGCTTCGTCCTACCTTCTAGGAGCGCAACGCATGGCAACCAGCACATCAAACAATACCCAAGCCGATCTGATTCTGATCAATGGTCGCATTGCCACCCAGGATGAGCATAGATCGTTTGTCGATGCTGTTGCCATTAAAGACGGTCGCTTCCTTCTGGTCGGAACCGAAAAAGAGGTGATGGCGACCAGAGGAGACAATACACAAGTTATTAATCTCAAAAAACGCAGTGTCATTCCCGGATTAAACGATTCTCACATTCACCTGATTCGGGGTGGACTCAATTACAACCTGGAGTTGCGGTGGGATGGTGTGCCGTCCCTAGCTGATGGACTGCGGATGTTAAAAGCCCAGGTCGATCGCACGCCGCCGAATCAATGGGTGCGCGTGGTGGGTGGTTGGACAGAGTTTCAATTCGCTGAGCGACGACTGCCAACGCTTGATGAAATCAACCGAATTGCCCCGAACACTCCCGTATTTATTCTGCACTTGTACGATCGCGCTCTGCTCAACCGGGCGGCACTCCGGGCAGTTGGTTACACCAAAGCTACACCGAACCCATTGGGTGGCGAAATTCAGCGCGACAGCAATGGTGATCCAACTGGGCTGCTGATTGCTCGACCCAATGCCACGATTCTCTACTCCACTCTAGCGAAAGGTCCGAAGTTGCCCAATGAGCAGCAACTGAATTCGACGCGCCACTTTATGCGAGAACTGAATCGCCTCGGCATTACCAGCGTGATTGATGCTGGGGGTGGATACCAGAATTATCCTGATGACTATCAGGTGGTTGAAGCCTTACACAAGCGGGGTGAACTCACCGTTCGGATTGGCTACAACTTATTCACGCAGCGTCCGAAACAGGAACTG
>JBGTJW010000080.1:0-6051 GCA_041744955.1 Stenomitos sp.
GCTCCAGATCAAGCAACCAAGCCGCCCTCACCCTCACTCCCTCTCCCCATGGGCGAGGGACGTTGACCTTCGCTCCCGTCTCCTTCGGGAGAAGCGATTATCTTGAATGTCAAGCCGATTACGCAGGTTGAACAGCAGGATGCGAGTTAGGTGGCTGGGGCAACTGCCAGTCTGTGCCGTTTTTCAGCATGGCATTGAGGATGGTTAACAGCTTGTGCCTACAGGCAACCCAAGCTACCTTCGTGGGTTTACCCCGCTTTAGCAACTGGTCGTAGAAAGCGTGAATTGCGGGATTATGACGCACTGCCACCAGCGTTGCCATGTACAGCATCTGCCGCACGGGGGCACGACCACCGTAGATCGTGCGTTTGCCTTGCATCTGTCCGCTATCTCGGTTGAGCGGAGCCACTCCCACCAAAGTGCTGATTTTTGGAGCCGAGAGTTGTCCGAGTTCGGGCAAGAGCGCCAACAACGTCGCGGCAACGACCTTGCCTACCCCTGGCACACTTTTGAGTCGAGTGTGCTTAACTTGCCACTCCTGGCACTGCTGAATTTGCCCTTCAATTTGCTCATCGAGCTGTTTGACGCGTTCCCGCAGCCATTCGAGATGTGCTTCCACATCCGCTTGAGCCGGACCCCGCAGCCCCGACAAACGGTTCTGTTCGGCTGTGAGCATCTCGACTAACTGGCGACGGCGCGTCACAAGATCCTGGAGTTGGCTTTGGGCTTCACTGGCAAAGGGACGAATTGGCGGCTGCAACGCCTCCCCAAACCACGCTAAAATCGCGGCATCGACTGAGTCAGTTTTCGCCAGTTGGTTAGCGGCTTTAGCAAAGTTGCGCGCTTGTCGGGCATTGATTACAACGACCGGGTAGCCTAGTGCCCACATCTGCAATGCCGCTTGCCGCTCATAACCACCCGTTGATTCCAAAACGATGCGTCCGACTTCGCCCGGCACCTTCAACGGCCTCAGCAACTCTCGGATGCCACTGTCGTTGTTGCTCACTCGAAAGCTGATGCTTTGCGGACGAATATGCACATCTAGCCAGCGTTTACACACATCGATCCCAATCCACTGCTCAATTCGTTCCATCACACCCTGCCGATTTAGATTGATAGGGCAGTCTTGGACTCAACCTTGCGTCATGCGGGATCTGGTGTCCCAACCGTTGGGCTTTGCCCTGCCGCAGGCTTAGATTCGAGTTTGACTGCTTGAATAAAGAGATGACCCTAGCTGCTCTACGATGTCGAGCATCCAAGGGCTTTCGGTCTATCTCTCTATCCTTAAGATACAAGGGCTGGGGATGAGGGCAGGAGATCTGTAGCCTTTGCAATTTGATTTGGTATTAGAGTACCAAGAATAAGCTCTATCAAGCCTTTCATAGCCTGGGCTGTGCCGTCCGAACAGGCTTTCTCCTCCAATATCTCAAAGATGCACAGTTACGCGCGACGATCCAAGCGGCAACGAACAAAAGCGAATCGTTCAATCACTTCGTGCAGTGGTTGTCGTTTGGCGGTGAGGGTGTCATCAGCATCAATAATCGGGAAGAACAGCGCAAGTTGATTCGCTACAACCACCTGATCGCCAACTGCTTGATTTTCTATAACGTCGTTGAGAGCAGCCGCATTCTGCAAGAACTCACGATCGAAGGCTACCCACTGGAAGCCGAAGCCATCGCCACCCTCAGTCCCTACTGGACGCAGCACGTCAACCGCTTTGGACTCTATGACCTTGACCTCAACCGTCGTCCCAAGCCCTTAGATTACGATCGCCCGGTCATACTAAAACTCTAAGTAGAACAAAAATACTGCGTCCTGAAGCTCTCTCCTAGAAAGCCTTTCAAGCCAGTCGTGATACCCAATTACACGAATGGGTCTCTGACCCGAATTTCATCCAGCACTGTCTCGTCCGAGTCGGTTGTCTGCCAATCGCCCTGTCGCTTTACCCGCACCGATTGGGCACCACCACTGGGAGTACAGACCACCAATAGCGATCCTCATCTCCCTTGACCTGTGCCGCCTCATCCGAGATGCCGCTTAAGGCTTGCATACAGGTTCAGGTGATGCCCTCACGATCGGACACTTCTCGTTGATCCATGATGTCTATGGTCGAAAGGGGTTGAACTTATTTCCCATCCTCTAGAATGACACTAATCTCGCCGGATGGTTCTGCGTGAATTTCGGCGGAAGGTTTAACACTAGTGTTGCTGTTGCCATTACTCCGCAATAATTGACTGATTTGAGTGGCGATCGCACCTAGCTTGCCTTCATCCATCAGGGTATTAATCAGGGCTAAACCACTGGTGGAGAGCAAGAGTTTGTTGATATCCGTTCCACTATTGCCGTTACTGCCATTGGCTCCAGGGAAAGCATAGATACGAGCATCGCCCAACACTCCCGGTTGCGGAGCCAGTGCTTGCAGCATTTCGGGTAGGCGATCGGCAACTTGGGGAAAGAGATTGGTGATGATCTGGGCTGTCAAGTTAGCATCACTGATCACGTTTTTAGCTTCCATTTGTGCCCGGATGCCATCGGCTTCTGCCAGGGCTTTGTCCCGGTTTGCGGCTGCCAGGGTGCGAATGGCTTCGGCTTCCAGTTCAGCCGCCTGTTGAGCGATTTCTGCCTGCCGTCTACGGCGAAACACATCAATTTCGACCACGTTTTGCTCGATGACTCGTTTTTCCTGAGCATCTTTTTCAGCCGCAATCACAGCCAGCCGTTGGGAGCGTTCTGCTTCTTCAATTTTGGTGGCAGTGGTGACACCCGCTTCGGCTTTGGCTCGTTGGGCTTCGGCAACAAAGCTTTCCCGCTTCTTATTGGCAACGGCGATCGATACATCTTCCTGCGCCAGTTTTGCCAGTCGATCGGACTCAGCAATTTGCACCTGGGCTTGCAGACGGCTAGATTCTACCATTTGCTGACGGGTAATCTCTGCCACTTCAGCTTCCTGTTGCTGTAAGGCTTTCGTCACTTTCAACTGCTTACTGCGCTCCTCCAAAGCAATGTCAGCGCTAATCTGGCTCTGCTGCACTGATAGCTGTCGGCGGATTTCTTCTTCTTCGACAGACTTTGCTTGCAAGATTTTGTTGCGTTGGATAGTTGCTGTTTCCCGCTCTTTTGCTTCCTGAATTTCTCGCTCTCGTTGCGCTTTGAGTGCTTCCACCTGAAACTGTTGCTCGAGTTGGGCGCTTTCTTTTTCTTGCTCAATTTGCAGCGATCGCTTCTCAGCATCCAATTCTTTTTGCTCGATCGTCACTCGTGTAGACAGCTCTACCTCGCGTTTTTGTTGGATCGATTTCTGGATGGTTTCGGTTCGCAGGCGTACACCCTGAGCATCAAAGAAATTGTTTTCGTCATAAGTATCACTTTCTTGAATTTCGGAAATGGCAATGTTGTTGAGAGTTAACCCCACTTTACCGAGGTCTTGCTGCACCAGATTCAAAACTTCCTGAGCGAAGCCCAGTTTGTCAGAATCAATCTCTGCCAGACTCTTGGTTTTCGCTGCCGCCCGAATCGCATCGTCTGCCCGTTTTTCCAGAGCATTTTTAATGTCTTCTGGGGTGATGCGTTTATTTTGTGACAAGCGGGCCGCAGCCGTTAAGACATCCTCTTCAGAAGCATTGATGCAGACATAGAATGTCACCCGCATATCTGCCCGTAAATAGTCTTGCGTCCGCACAGCGAGTTTACCTGTCCGCTCCACATCAATGGAAATTTCTCGCAGTGGTACACGGGTGAGCTCATGAAACCCCGGCAGAATGACACAGCCACCATTGAGAATCACCGTTTTGCGTTTGGCAAAGACGCCACCCGTGCGCACAAAGGCTTCGTTGGTCGGGGTGATCACGTAGACCCGAGTGTAGGCCCAGACGCTAAGCAACAGCAGCAGTACTAACCCACCAATCAAACCGGGAAAGAACAACAAGCCCGGACCTAATTGCCCGATCACAGGTGGCGTTACTGAGAGGGGCGACAGCGCTACAGGTTGCTCAATGCCGATCTGAAGCTCCTGGTTCTTTGCTTGCGCCGGTAATGGCAGAAACGACGAAGCGTGGGGAAGAGAAACAGTCGGTAGGGATTGAATGAACGTCAACCAGAACAGCATAAATGGCTTCCTTAATGTAAGTCTTGTTTACGAGAGGTATCCAGCCACTGGTCCTGGTCGGGGCTATCTTTGAGCACAACCAGGTAGGTTTGGGCAGCACGATCGATGACTAAAACCTGATCACCAAACCGGGGCATGACGGTTGCCCACTCCGGCATTTGAGCGTTAATCGTGACTCGATTACGGGCAGAGTCCAACACATCGACCTGCCCAATGCGCCCATCTTGAGCGGCTGGAATCACGGCAGAACCCACACTGCCAGTGCAGCCAATTAGCCGATCGCGGCTGGTATCTTCACCAAACGAGGCAAACACTTTGCCTACCGGTCGTGCCACCAGGCTACCGCAGAAGAGAGCCACTCCCAGTGAGACAACCAGAATCACGCCAGCCAGCAGCGTTCCAGGGAACTGCCCGATCGTGCTCCAGACCAGCACATTCAACATCCAGCCAAAGACTCCCCACAGGCTGAGGTCAGTTGCCAGCAGCAGAATCAAGGGCGCTCTACCAAAACCCAGCCATGCCATTAACTGAGAGATACTAAAGTCTGCTTCTGAGTCAGTATCGAGATCAAACGGATTGTCCATATCCGCATCGGCATCCAG
Organism: Stenomitos sp.; assembly: GCA_041744955.1. Taxonomy (GTDB): domain Bacteria; phylum Cyanobacteriota; class Cyanobacteriia; order Leptolyngbyales; family Leptolyngbyaceae; genus Stenomitos. Next base: position 4,708 of record JBGTJW010000080.1, read on the forward strand.
ATCCAGGTCGTCATCGCCACCACCAGACACGATTACCAGCAGAAATAATAGAACGCCCATTCCTAGAAAAATCCAGTAGGGCAAATTAGCAAAATGAAACATGCAGCCAAGCCCACAGAAGATTAGCTGGAAGAGAATCGACATTCCTAAGGTAGCCGCATCTACCCTGTGATAGAAAAAATCGTTGAATTTTTTAATCTGTGGCTTCAGCTACAAGTTCTCCTTTAACGCCTGATATGAGTAGTCCTAAAGATGTAATGATGGCTGAAAGCCCCTGCCAGCCGTAAATCTATGGATCATTACTTTTCCGTAAGGGGTTGAAGTTCTCTCGCAACATGGAAGCGAGAACACTGACGATGGCTCAGACTGGCGCACTTTCGACTCGAAACCAGCCCCTAGACTTAAGACGTAAAACGGCTAGCTGTATGCCTACAACGTCTGTACCGTCTTCATTACAGGCATCATTACCTTTAGGGCACTACCGGCATTCCATCACTTGATTGAAGTGATAATTCGTTTTCTACTGTACTAAACCCACATCATTCTGACGCACGACCGAGTTTTGAGACAATAACAGAACCTTAGAAATCCTCCTAGGCTCATTGGGTACGAACGGGTCTCGACTGAAGACCAAAATCTGGCGTTGCAACATGATGCGCTGCAAGCCGCAGGGTGCGAAAAAAGCTTCGCTGACAAGATGAGTGGGGCGAAAGCCGATCGCCCTGGGTTAAAAGAAGCCTTTGCCTTTGCCTTTGCCAGAAGGGGAGACACGATCGTTGTCTGGAGACTTGAGCGCTTCGGGCGATCGCTCAAAGACTTGATCGCTCTGGTCGCGAGAGCGGACACAGGCTGGCTTGCAAGCGGCGCGAGCGTGGGGACGGAAAGGTGGACGACAGCTAACACCTCAACAAATTGCCTGGACCGATCGCTGGCAGCAGACCCAAAGCGATCAGTGTCATCCCTTTGTAAACACCCGGGCATCAGCCGTCCAACTTATCTATCGCTACATTCATGCCCCCAAAACGGCACCGAATAGCGTTCTTGCTATCAGCTCATAGCAACCCTGCTGACGCTAAATCGTTGTAATCAAGGGGTCGGGCACCGGGAAGGAGCGCTGCCGCAGCAGCGTAAACTGTCGCAACCCGGCAGCATAAGCGAAGACCTTACCAGTCTCGATTTCGTACATCCAAGCGTGCAGATTCAACTGTCCGCTATGCAATTTGGACCGCACGACTGGATAGGTTTCTAAATTCTCGATCTGCGTCAATACATTTTGCTCGATCGCGATCTTGAGCAAGCGATCGGGTTCCACGTCCGCATAGTTATCTAACACTAGCCGCCGCG
>JBGTJW010000081.1:0-4187 GCA_041744955.1 Stenomitos sp.
TTCGAGGCGCAGTTTTTGAGAGTCAGGCAGAAAATGTTGGAGGAGTTTCACAACCTCTAGAATCCTGAAAAAGCGGGTAGTTTCATGATGACGCAAGATCACCAAAAGCTTGGAAGAGCCCGATATGCTTGACATCTAATAAGCAAGAATGCGATCCCGCTCCTCTCTAGTAAAAGGGTAGATTTCTTCTTCCTCTTCACCCCCAGACTTCTCTAACTTTATTTCTGCTGCCATTCCTTGAAACGGATTGGCATCGATCAGCCCAGATTTTTTTGCCCACTTGCAGCTTGCCGATACTTGTGTCAGCACTCGTTTTGTAGAATCTGCAGGTACATTAGCGCTCAACCAATCGAAGATAGCTTGGGACTCAGCAAGCAACTTATAAGGACATCTACTAATGTGATTTACCACCCATCCATACATCCTGATTGTGGATACTGACTTCCCTGGCGATCGAGCTTCCCTATAACGATTCCAGATCTCAGGTAAGTCAAAACCTGCGACAAGGTTAATGGGGGATGGAGCAACAGCAGTTAGCGAGTTCTGGACTTTATACTTTTCAAGCTTGTTAGGATCGAACTCCCCATAAGCAATATCCCGCTCAACCTCTAAAGCTTTATCGTGTGCTTGCTTGCAGTTGTAGGGATTATCTCGCAAGCCTGTAGACACAAAATGCCGTTTCCCATTGAAGGTAAAGACTAATTGAAGGCGATTATTATTACATCTAACTTGAACACTACCTGTCTTTGCTTTCTTGTAATGCCTAGGTGAGTACATATTTCCCGGGAAATTTGGTGCGCTCTATGGTGCTAGCGTACCTGAGATAGCCAAGTTTTTATCTCAATCTCTATCTCGATTTTTGCTCCAAACTGCCCTAAACATCCCTAAAAATCACCGATGCAAAAGTGACCTCACACAGCAGGTGATGTTCAAAGCCCTTTTACACCAGGGAAAACGCTTACTCTACTTACAAGCTGGTGACAAGACTCGAACTTGCGACCGGCTGATTACAAATCAGCTGCTCTACCAACTGAGCTACACCAGCACACCATCAGTAAAACATACTAACAAACTCTGTCACGTTATGCTCGATCGCGCCTACTGATTAATTTGCTGAACCTTCGTTGAGCCGTCGTACGCCTCGATCGTTCTGTGTGGTGGGGCGACTCTCTACTAAGAACTCGGAGCGATCGTCCAAACGGTGTTCTCAGGATGATAAGCTAACGAATGCAACTAAAGTGCTAGGACAAGCTTAAATGACCGGGTTAACCGAGGTTCCCTACTTGCTGCGAGCAGCTCGCGGCGAAGCGTTAGACCGCCCGCCTGTGTGGATGATGCGGCAAGCAGGACGTTATATGAAAGCCTATCGGGACCTGCGAGAGAAGTATCCATCCTTTCGTGAGCGCTCAGAAATTCCCGAAGTCGCGATCGAGATTTCGTTGCAGCCCTGGAAAGCTTTTCGCCCGGATGGTGTTATTTTGTTTTCGGACATTGTGACCCCGTTACCCGGTCTGGGCATTGAGATGGATATTGCTGAAGGCAAAGGTCCCATCATTGCTGACCCCATTCGTACCGAAGCGCAGATTAACGCACTGCACGCGCTGGAACCGGAAGCCTCCTTACCCTTCATCAAGCCCATTTTGCAAGCGTTACGGGCAGAAGTGGGCAACCAATCTACGGTGCTGGGTTTTGTGGGCGCACCCTGGACGCTGGCAGCCTACGCCGTTGAGGGAAAAGGGTCGAAAACCTACTCCATCATCAAGCACATGGCGTTCTCTAACCCAACGGTGCTGCATCAACTGCTGGCAAAGTTGGCGGATGCGATCGCCGTTTATGCCCGCTACCAAATCGACTGTGGCGCACAAGTGGTGCAAATGTTTGACTCGTGGGCAGGGCAGTTGAGTCCTCAAGATTACGATACCTTCGCCCTACCCTATCAGCAGCAAGTTTTTCGCCAGATTAAGGAAACCCATCCTGATACACCACTGATTTTGTTGGTGAGTGAGAGTGGGGGTTTACTGGAGCGCATGGCGCAGTCTGGAGCCGATATTCTCACCGTTGATTGGACGGTGGACATGGCAGATGCACGGACGAGGTTAGGCAACGAAATGATTGTGCAGGGCAACCTTGATCCGGGTGTGCTCTTTGGCTCTAAGGACTTTATCCGCGATCGTATTCTTGACACAATCCGTAAAGCTGGCAACAGAAAGCACATCCTGAATCTAGGGCATGGTATTCTACCGAACACGCCTGAAGAAAATGCTGCCTTCTTCTTTGAAATTGGCAAACAGGCTGATCAATTGTTAGCTGTTCATGCTTAACCCCGATGACGCTTAAGCGGATTTTTGTGACTGGTGCCAGTGGCTGTATTGGTCACTATGTAGTTGAAGCTCTGATTCAGGAAACGAACCACGAGCTTTTTTTGCTGGTGCGAAATCCAGAGAAGCTGAAGTTTGACTATCGCGCTCGCCCTGGTATCAACATTTTACAGGCAGACTTGCGCGATATTGAGCAGTTCAGTGACTTGCTGAAGACGATCGACTGCGCGGTGCTAATTGCGACTGCATGGGGCGGGGCGCAGGAGGTTTACGAAACTAATGTGGTGAAAACGCTCCGCCTTCTGAGTCTGCTTGACCCAACGGTTTGCCAGCAAGCGATCTATTTTGCGACTGCCAGCATTCTCGATCGCAATAATCAACTGCTGAAAGAAGCGGAGAGCATCGGCACAGACTATATCCGTTCTAAGTACGCCTGCTTTCAACAGTTTCCTACACTCAAAATTGCACCCCGCATCACCACCTTATTTCCCACGCTCCTGCTCGGTGGTGATGCCAACAAACCGCAATCGCACGTTTCGTCTGGTGTGGTACAGGTTGCTAACTGGGCGTGGCTGCTGCGATTCCTGAAAGCAGACGGCAGTTTTCACTTCATCCACGGCAAGGATATTGCCCAGATCGTGCGCCATTTGATCGACCATCCGCCTGCCGAAGGTGAGCGTCGCCAGCTTGTGTTGGGCAATCAAATGATGACTGTGAATCAGGCGATCGAAGAAACCTGCCTTTACCTCAACAAGCGCCTTTACTTTCGCGTTCCTCTTACACCGGGGCTGGCAAATCTTTTCATCGCCCTCTTCCGCATCAAGATGGCAGACTGGGATCGTTTCTCCATGGATTATCGGCACTTCACCCATCGCCATGTCGTTAGCCCAGAAACCTTTGGGTTGCCGACATACTGCGCTACGTTCATGGATGTTTTGAAGCTGAGTGGCGTGAGAAGGCGCTAGCCAAACGGCAGGAGAGACAGCGATCAGAATGTACGCGCATCTCTTTCTCCAGGCAGAAGGATAAACGTAAGCGCTGTTACTTTCGCTAGAGGAATATTGGCTATCCAGTGCCTATAGTGAGCGAGGAACCCGGTAAAGTGAACAGTTCCTGGTCACAGGGGATGACGATCGACGATCGTGCGTCTCAATGATTAGCGCTCGATCGGGTCATCTGATTCGCTTGAGCCGTTCTACTCATTGTGCCGTTGACGATCGCGCTGCCGCGTTGCCGCGTTGGTGAGCGAGAGCGCTTCTCTACGGTGGTTCCTATCAATAAAGCTTACTGGAGTACGATCATGAAGACGCTTATTTCCGCCATCAAGGCAATGCAACTCAATCGGATTGTCATGGTTATTTTGGCAGGTGTACTGGTTTTGTTTAGCACCGCTTGCAGCCGTCCTGATACGATCGCTGATAAGGTGACTGGCAATGTCGGAAAAATGACACCGGGTCAGTCGCAGTCCTACAAAGGCGGCATGAATAACTTTAACGATGATGATTCAAAACGCTTGAATACGGAAGCATCCGCTAAAGCAAAAGCGCTAAAAGATAAGGTTGAGAGCCGTATGAACAAGAACGGTATCAACAGCGCAGATGATCTGGTAGATAATGTACGATCGGCTGAGCCGACCAGGCAGGCAAAACGCTTTGGTAAAGAGGTTCGCAACCAGGCTGAAGACGTGAAGGATAATCTGGAAACCTTTGGCGATCGGGGTGCCAAAAACCTGAAGCGCAACACAGAAAAAGCCTTTGATACTGCCAGCGATGCCGCCAAAGACGCTAAAAATGCTGTCAAAAGCTAAAGCGGAAGCAATGGAAGGAAACTCAGCAGGCATTAGCTAGGTCAGCTTAATGAGTGAAGATC
>JBGTJW010000082.1:0-4445 GCA_041744955.1 Stenomitos sp.
AGTGAGGGGAGAGGAGTGAGGGGAGAGGAGTGAGGGGAGAGGAGTGAGGGGAGAGGGGAGAGGAGTGAGGGGAGAGGGGAGAGGGGAATATAAAGTTTTGAGTTTTGAGTTTTGAGTTTTGAGTTGATTTTGCCTTTTACCCTTTACCCCTTACCTTCTACCCTTTACCTTCTACCCTTTACCTTCTGCCCTCTGCCTCTTGCCTTCTGCCTTCTGCCCTCTGCCTCTTGCCTTCTCCCCATTCCCTCCAAAGTGGTTTCAGTAGTCAACAATGTGAGATCCTGAAAACAGTCAGTGGGACAACGGAGGCTAAAGACAATGACACAAGATCAGAAACGCACAGTCGTGATCACGGGCGCGTCGTCGGGTGTAGGGCTATACGCTGCAAAAGCTCTGGCTCAACGAGAGCAGTGGCACGTCGTTATGGCGTGTCGCGATCTAGCAAAAGCAGAGCAGGTCGCCCAGGCAGTGGCAATACCAAAAGACCGCTATACGCTCATGCACATTGATGTCGCCTCGTTAGATAGCGTGCGGCAGTTTGTCACCAACTTTCGAGAAACGGGACGATCGCTCGATGCTTTGGTCTGCAACGCTGCGATCTATATGCCGTTGATTAAAGAACCGCTGCGAAGCCCTGAAGGGTTTGAGTTAACGGTTGCAACCAACCATCTTGGGCATTTTTTGTTGGCGAACTTATTGCTGGATGATCTCAAGCACGCGACGGCGGCACGGCTCATTATTTTGGGCACCGTGACGCATAATCCTGATGAATTGGGCGGCAAAATTCCGCCCCGTCCTGATTTGGGCGAGCTGAAAGGCTTTGCCGATGGCTTTAAGGAGCCGATCGCCATGATTGACGGCAAAAAATTTGAACCCGTCAAAGCATACAAAGACAGCAAAGTCTGCAACGTCCTAACCATGCGCGAACTCCATCGGCGCTACCACGAGTCAACAGGCATTACCTTTAGTTCCCTCTATCCCGGTTGTGTCGCCGATACCCCCCTCTTCCGCAACCACTATCCGCTGTTTCAAAAGCTCTTCCCGTGGTTCCAGAAGAATATTACGGGCGGGTATGTGTCTCAGGAGCTATCAGGCGAACGGGTGGCAATGGTCGTTGCCGATCCGGAGTACAGTCAATCGGGAGCCTACTGGAGTTGGGGTAACCGTCAGAAGAAAGATGGCAAGTCGTTTGTGCAAAAGGTGTCGCCCCAGGCACGCGATGACGAAAAAGCAGAGCGCCTGTGGGAACTCAGCGCCAAGCTGGTTGGACTGTCGTAACGCGATCGCCGTTTGATGCGGTTAGTCACGGCAGGCAACCAGCACGAGTAAGAATGGGTCTGTTAAATTTACTCTGTAGACTTAATAGACTGACTCTTGATATGAATTGTTCTATTCGTCCGCTACAAGCCTCAGACTTAGGCACTGCTGACCATATTTTTCGGCTTGCCTTCGGCACCTTTATCGGGCTACCCGAACCAGCAACCTTTGGCGGCGATGCCAGTTACATTAAGCATCGCTGGCAAACGAATGCGATCGGAGCCTTTGCGGCTGAAGTTGATGGCACGCTGGTTGGGTCGAATTTAGCGACTAACTGGGGTAGCTTTGGTTTTTTTGGTCCATTGACGGTACATCCCGATTCGTGGGGCAAGGGCATTGCCAAAGAGTTGATTGCTGTGGTTGTAGAGCAGTTTAGACAAGGGCATATTGAGCAAACAGCGCTCTTTACCTTTCCCAATAGCCCCAAGCATCACGCGCTATACCAAAAGTTTGGGTTCTATCCGCAATTCCTGACGGCTGTGATGGCTAAAGCGGTTCAGCAACCAGCACCCCTGTCACCCGCCTCTCGCTATGCAGAGATGTCCGTCGCACAGCAAGCGCAGGCACTCAGCGATAGCCGCGCCCTGACAGATACCGTTTTTGCAGGGCTAGACGTATCGACTGAAATAGCGGCGGTACAGGCACAACGTCTGGGCGATACCGTTTTTCTGTGGGATGAGGCAGGGCTGGCTGGGTTCGCTGTATGTCACTATGGCGCAGAGACAGAAGCAGGTAGCGATACCTGTCACGTCAAATTTGGAGCCGTACGATCGCAATCCCAGGCGGGCTTACAGTTCGAGCAACTGCTGGGTCTTGCTGAGTCACTAGCCGCTGCTGAAGGGATGTCGCGCCTGGTTGCTGGAGTCAATACCAGTCGTCACGAAGCCTACTGCCGCATGATAGCTCTCGGCTTTCGCACCGAACTAACGGGCGTGGCAATGCAACCAGCAAACAAACCTGGCTACAATCGACCAGATGTCTTTGCTGTAGATGACTGGCGTTAGGAGGATGGGGAGTAGGGAGTAGGGAGTGGGGAGTGGGGAGTAAGAAGTGGGAAAGTACCGACATTGAAGCACTCTTGAAGCTCAAAGAACGTCTACAGGCGCATCTTATCCAGGTTGCCCGCGATCGTGACCCTTACCTGGCAACAGCAGGGCATTTTTTTGTACGTGAATATATCCGGGCACAGTTCGCCCAATGGGGCACCGTTGAAGCCCATGAGTTTCGAGCGCAGGGCACAGTGTTTCAGAATTTGATTCTGAACTTGCCTGCACAGGAGGAAACGAAACGTCGATCGCTGCCGCCGATTCTGATTGGTGCCCATTACGATGCAGTACCCGGCTCACCGGGAGCCGATGACAATGCAACTGGGGTTGCCGTGCTGCTTGAGCTGGCGCGTTTTTTTGCTGCGGCACCGATACGATATCCCCTTCGGTTTGTCGCCTTTGATTTAGAAGAGACAAGCTACGATCGCGCAGGCAGCACTCACTATGCCCACTCACTTCAGCAAGAACCACTGCGCCTCATGCTGTCTTTGGAAATGTTGGGCTACTGCGATCGCACGTCTGGTTCCCAACGTTATCCAGCAGGCTTGCAGCACTTCTATCCAAACCGGGGCGATTTCATTGGCTTGATTGGCAACCTCAAAACGATATCTGATTTAATCCGTCTGAGCCATGCGGTACGGCAGTGTGACGTGCCTTGCGAATGGCTCCCTGCCGGAAACCGAGGGCTGATTGTGCCAGAAACCCGTCGCAGCGACCATGCGGTCTTTTGGGACAAAGGCTATCGGGCAATTATGGTTACAGACACAGCCTTTCTTCGCAATCCGCATTATCACAAACCTGGCGATCGTCTAGAAACCTTAGACCTCGATTTTCTCACCAATGTTTGTCACAGCCTTGCACACGCCATCCAACAGTTATAGCGGTTTTCACAGAGATGAAAAATCGAACGTTATTAGCTGTACTGCGCTTGCTTAGGAAAAGCTACCAACGCATCTGGCTAGCTTCTTGGGGTTGCCACCGATCAATGCAGATCCAATAGAAAGTCTTGTCATTACCGTCAGAAACCAATGGCGCAAAACCTTGCTCAGAACACAGCAACGCCTTAGTTTCTTCGTTGACAACAGATGCCTTTAAAAAGACTGGTAGCACAATGAAGCTCGTAAGCACGAACGATCGTTCGTTCTTACCGACGATCGATAGCCAATAAAAATCAAATGACCTGAGGAGGCAACGGCACACTAGAAAGCCCACCTGAAGACTGCTTTTTCGTCAAGCTTTCTGTAGCAGGACAATGACTAGAGACCGGGCTTCAAGTGACAACAGCAGACCGTTCTGTTGCTCTACTTGCTTCATAAAAGCCGTTTTAACCAACGCCAGCCAAACCGTACGAAGCGAGTGCTTAAAGTGAATCTTTGATGAGAGGATTGTAGCGGAAGTACTGAGAAATTACTGGCACCGTTTCTGCTTTTTAGGGCTATCGTGTTAGTAATAGCGTTTGGAAAAAAGGGGAGAATGGTCATGCGTCAACTCATGTTTATTGGACTTATTGGGGCGATCGCGTTGACCACTGCCAGTTGTGCGTCCGAGAGCGACGTTGCGACAGCCCCCTCACCTGCTGTTCCTGTACCCGCACCTGCCACCAGCCAACCTTTTGGCACCAAAGCGACCCCCTTGGTGGCTCAAAAGCCGCCTGCTGGCGACACGATTCCAGGTTTAATCCAATCGACTAACGCCAACGAGCGGGCAAAACAAGTACAGGCAAGCATTGATGGTCAGAAGGGAAAAGACCCCTTTGCTGGGCTTCCGCCAAGGCTGCAACAGCCAACCGTTGCCAATCGTCAAAACGTACCGACTGTTAATCGGCTACCAACACCGCCTCAATCAGTAACTCGTAGACCAACGACAACCGCCTTTAATCCTAGAACGCCCTTGCCACCACAGGGAACAGGCAGATTACCTCAAGGAACAGGCAGATCATCTCAAGGAACAGGCGGGTCACCTCAAGGAACACCCAATATTCCAACCATTAGCACTCTACCGCCGCTCCCATCAGCGACCCTGGCAAATGGAGTGCAAGTCAGCGGTGTAGTTATGGTGAGTGGCGCTCCGCAAGCGATCGTC
>JBGTJW010000083.1:0-9081 GCA_041744955.1 Stenomitos sp.
TCCTTCCATTTGAAACGCAAACACAAACTGGTATTGGTGCTTGCCAACTTCAAGCAGGAAGGCACTGACCGACCGTCCCTCTTTTTTGATCTCGGCGATACAGCAAAGATTGACATCATTTTGAAAGGGCATAAAGCGCTGTTTGCCTCCCTGTGGGGTTGGAACAAGGCGTGGTTTGAGTTTGATACGGACAACACCATCGCCATACTTTTGGCGCATAAAGCGCGAACGCTGTGAGGGTAAAAGGGGGATATAGGTTTGGTTGCCGTTGCACCAGTCTTTGCCGGGTGGACTTTGCCACTGGTTGAGAAACCGATACGGTCGGCTACCGGTGAGTAACCACCAACTGACCACGAGCCAAAACGAACTACCGAAAAACCAGCCTAAACCCAGACTGAAGCACCCATTGGTGAGGAGGTAAGACACCAACACCAAGCCGATCCAGGGCACTAATTGATTGGCAGGGATGGGCCCGATCGAGGCTTCTTTGCCCAGAATGGTGTTGTATTTGATGAAGTGATCGGGGTTGCGTGACATCAGCTTGTCCTCCTTAACCACCAGCGGTGCCAGTGCCGTTGCCGATAAAGAGGAAGGTGACGACATCGATCGCAATCACGATGGCAAAGGCCAGTCCTACCTGCGTGACGATCGGTCGCCAGTCGTTGCCTTGCTGCGCCTGGTTGTAAGCAAACAGGGCTGCCGCTGCCACCAGCAATAGAAAGACACCACGAATCAGGTTGAAGATGAGTTTGATGACTTCTGGACTCACGGTTTCACCACTGCCGCCGGACTGTGCCTGAGCGGCTAATTCGGTGAAAAACTGTTCCAAGCCACTCAGGAAGACAGCATCGGCAGGCTGGGCAAAGAGGCTGCAAAAGGCGGTGACGGTGATAATGGCTGTGACAATATGCCAGAAGCGAACTTTCGCCTTGACCCAGCGTTCGACGATTGGCAGGGCGCGAGTAAGATGCCATGCACTGAGAAAGATTAGACTGGTGCAGCCAAAAACGGCAAAGGCAACAGGTTGGTTCACTACGAAATAGACCAGTACGGCAAGGCAAAGCAGGAGACACAAACCATCAATGCGATTCAACTTGCCTGGTTTGCGTTGCGTGACGGAGAGCTTGTTATTCATCATGCGTGTTGTGTGAGGTGTGCAGGATCAAGCCAATTCAAACGGCTGAGATGAGGTTTCGCGTGCTGGAGCGGAGGGCTGTCGCTCTTCTGCTTGCACGCTGTCAACCAGCGATGCCAGCAGCTCGGCTGGCATTTTGCAGAGTCGAATGTCCGGCTCTTCATCGGGGCTGATGAGGGCATCAAAGACTGGCTGCTGGTTTTGCTTGCGGTTAACGCCCAGCAGTTGCTGCTTGTCGGTTAACAGCGTTTGTAGTTTGAAATCATAGGCATAGGTGCCATCCTCAGGGCTTTCCAGAGAGAACACGGGTGGCTCTCGACCATCGAAAACCTCTGGTAATTGCGCCTGGGCATAACGTATAAATTGTTTGGCTAAGCGTGCTTCTGGTTCAGTGAGGGTGCGATCGTGACTCAAGGCTTGTACTTGCTTAAGCAAGGTGGTGCGCTCGTCTTCGGGCAGGGGTGTTTGCACCGCCCAGGCACCGTCCTCATAACTGGCAGCAAAGAGTCGGTTGCCATCATTCGCTTCCAGATTGATGGCTAGTGTTTCACCAACTTTCTCAACAAATAAAAGCTGTTCACCCACATCAATGATCTGGTTGTCAGCTTCTGTTCCAACAGGATGACTCAATGCTGCTAACTCAACGAGCGATGCAGCGACCGCAGTTTGTTTAGAGAAGGCATCATCCACATTTGCTTGATGCTTTCGCTCCCATGCTTGCGGGGCTGATTGAGACTTTCCAGCTTCTGCTTCTGTCCTGGGTTGAATAGAAGGTTGCGGCGGATAAACGGTAGATTCCAGAGTTTCTAACCGCTGTTCCAAACCATCAATCGCTTTAACCATCTGATTGAGATAGCGCTCAAGCTGATCCAGCTTCTGGTTAATGTCTGCTTCAGGGTTGAGTTTGATGGGTGGCAACGGCTTGTAGTCAGGATCAAGGTCATGCCCCAGACGCTGGATGCGATCGCCGACCTGGTTGGTCACACTGCTGAGAACCTCTTCTTCATTTGCTTTGTCATCCGTGCTGGGTTGGTTGGGCGATCGCAACTCCGTTAAGCGTTCTCCCAGATCATGCACCCGTTCATTTTGGTGTTGTAAGGCTTCAAGAATCGCTTGCAGGCGCTGCTCCTGCCCTTTGCGCTTGGCTTCTTCCAGGATGTCTGCCAGTTGTTGCAACCCTAACCCACTAATGGCAACACCAAGCGTAGCCAGTTGAGTCAACAGCCCTGACTCATTCAAGCCATTCAGTTCAGAGCCAATGTTGGTAGTCTGTCTGGCGGAGTCAGCGACCTTTTCCATCGGGTGCTGTCGGTAGCCATAGCGATCGCCCTTTTGAGGTTGGGCAAGCTTTGAGCTTGCTTGTCTTTTGTCCTGGGCAGCCTGTTGGTTTCTCTGTGGTCTCTTCTGGGGGCGCTGTTGGGGTACAAAAGCCAGCTCATCATCAAGGTCATCAAGGTTTATGGAAGCATCCAGATCATTGGCAAGATCCAAATCACCAAACTCATCATTGAACTCTAGTTCAGTTTCAATCGCCTCCTCGAAGTCTGCTTCAATTTGGGAGTCAAAACCTAGATGTTCAGCCAGTGTAGACGGGGTATAGTCATAGGTTTCGGCACCTGCTTTGATTGCCAAATGCTTGCCGCTGATGGTTTTCCCAGGGTCAGCTTGCAAGTAGAAGCGGAACCCACGTATAGCACCATCAATCTCACACAGTTCCATCCCAATGGGATGTTTGCTGGTTGTCTGACTATGACCTTCAACCAGGTCTTTCAGGTCTTCAAAGGAGTTAACGGTTCCAGTTTGGTTGGCGATGGCGATAGCTTCATCCACTTTCCTGGCAATGTGGGCGATCGCCTTTGGATTGGTCAAATAGGTCTTTTGGCTACGCTTGCCGGAAGTGCCAGAACGTCGATCGTTCATAACGGTTGTCACTGCTTTCTATAGCGACCCAAGTTAGGAACCGATCTGAATTCATTTCATACTCCTTTGGTTAGAGATTGCTTGTGTCAGCCGCTTCACGGACTTTACGCCCGTGGGTGTTAGTTGGCAGAGGTGAGCGATCGTGCCAGTGCGTGTGTAAGGAAAGGCGATGCCCAGCGATGTAATGACTTGCGCTTTCACCAATGCCTCTAACACGCCTGCCTTTTCCACACACGCTTTGATCAGGCATTCGTTTGCCAATAGTTCGCAGCCAGGAACGTCCACTGTGCAAGTAATCTCAGGTTTGTTATCAGTCGTTTTAAGCAGGTGTAGAGCAAGGTTGCCATTAGGATAATGATCGATGGCAGGGAGACAGATCTGTCCTCGAAAAGGAATCTGAATCATAGCGAAATCAGCCCGTTACTACACTCCTGGTTGTAGGGAACGCATGTCATCCTTTTCATAAGTCGCAAGAGAGACTTTGCCCGCAAAAAGTACGCACACATCCCTCAGCTACCGCAGCACAGTACAGAAGTTGATGTTTGGGGGATGTGTATGTCTCAGCCGCTTGTGCCGACCTTGCCGCTGGAAGCGGAGTTTCAGCCGACAGCGCAGCAGGTCAAAGCTCTGGATCAGCTCTCGTGGTTCATGAACCAGGCTTCCATTTACCTGTTCTTGCTAGCAGGCTATGCCGGAGTAGGCAAATCCCGCTGCATTTTCCAACTTGTGAGACAACTACTGTTGCAAGGCAAGCGCCTTGTGATGACGGCTCCGACTCACAAAGCCGTGAATGTGCTGCGCCGGATGGCAGGTGAGCAGGGCATTATAGGGGTAGACTTCATGACCGTCCATGCTCTCATGGGGCTGAGTCTGGCGAGGCGAGGCGAAGAGAAAGTCTTGCAACAGACCGGCGTGAACTATGCCGGACTCTTTGATTTAGTGGTAATTGACGAATGTTCCATGGTTGATCAACAGCTTTGGCACTTCATCGAGCAGATCGCGGCTGGCACCAGTCCTCAGCTCTTTGCGGCCAAGCGTCCCAAAATCGTTCTCATGGGTGACCCAGCGCAATTAAATCCAGTGAATGAGGGGCGATCGCCTGCTTTCAATGTGCCCGACAAGGCGGTACTAACTCAGGTAGTGCGCCAGGGTAAAGATAACCCACTGCTGGAGTTCGTCACAACCTGTCGTCAGGCGGTTATTAAAACGAAAGTGCCCTTCAAACCATTTGCTTTGGCTTCACCCAACAAACATCAAGGCGCATTGCTCGTGAGACGCTCTCGCCTGCTGCAACATGCTTGCAAACAAATCACACAGCACTTTGCTCAAGACCCCGATCGCTTTCGAGTCCTGTGCTGGACAAATCATCAGGTGGATGATTACAACCAACAAATCCGATCGCATCTGTATGGCAAGCACTCACCTCGTTTTGTGGGGCATGAACGTCTGATTGCCCGTGACCCGATTTATGCACCCGATCGCAAGACCATTCTTATGCAGACTTCGACGGAATTCACTGTGCGCGAAATCTATGAAGACCGTTATGCAGGCTATCAGGCGTGGCGTTTGGTCGTCGAGTTGGATGAGGGATTGCAGAAACAGCTTTATGCCCTTCATGAAGCAGATCAACCCCGCTTTGATCTGGAAGCTGAACAATTGCTGGCAAGCGCCAAACGGACACCCTTCTTGTGGCGGCGCTATTATCAGCATTTAGAAACTTTTGCGAATGTGCGCCCCTGTTTTGCCCTGACCGTCCATAATTCACAGGGTTCGACGTTTCGCGAAGTGGGCATTGATGGGGCTGACTTGAGTAAACGCTTGAACCCAGACCGGGCAGACACGTCGGCAGAACGCAAAGCCAAAGTTAAGGAACATAATCGGCTCTGGTATGTAAGCGCCAGCCGCGCTCAACAACGAGTACTGATTTGCTGAGCTTTGCTGCATAGGCTCCTGCTACCGCCGCCCGAACAGGATGTAGCCAGGAAGAGCAAGCCCAACACACATGACTACCGTAACGAAAAACCCAAAAAGCACGACAACTACCGCTGAGAGTGCCAGCAAATGGAGCACCTCAAAGCGGCATACTGCCAAGTCTGCTGATCCTCAGGCAACCGATACGCCTGAAATCAGACAACTGATGCAGGTGGTATGCCAGCAAGTCACATTAAGTGAAGCCCTTGCCTTTGTCAAAGCCGCTGTACCCAACCGCACCAATCAGCCCGTGCTGACCAATGTCTTACTGGCTGCCAATGAAGCCAAGCAACAGGTGACTCTAACTGCTTCTGACCTGACCTTGACCCTGAACGCTGCTCTCGAAGCACAGGTGATCAGTGGTGGTGAGATTAGCTTGCCTGCGGAGATTTTTGCAGATGTGGTGAGTAAATGCCCGACTGGCATGTTGACCTTGACCACGCAAACCAGCACGCTTCAGGAAACAGGCAATGTCACGATCGCTTACCACGCTCAGTTAGTGGATGAGGAAAACGGCGTGACCGACCTGCGCGGTATGGATGCGAATGAGTTTCCACCGATCGCAGCCATCAACGGCAAGCCGCTTGAACTGCCAGCAAAAGTGGTGAAAGCAGGCATTCAGGGTGCCCTGTTTGCAGTCTGTACGGATGAGGAAAAGCGTATTCTGACTGGTTTACATTGGGTACTCAAGCCAACGCAGCAAACGCTTCAATGCACGGCTACTGACGGACATCAGGTGGCAATGATCAACCTGGATCTCAGTGGCATTGGGCGAAAGCGTCGCCAGTCAAAACAATCATCTGGTGATCTTCAATGCACGATTCCGATCAAGGCACTGAGAGAGCTAACGCGAACCTTGGAAAAGAGCAAACTGGATACGCCCTTGCAGTTTGTGAGTGAAGCAAACCGAGTCTCGTTTGCGGTGACTGAGAACGGCATCACCAAGCAAGTGTTATGTCAATGCTTAGAAGGCGACTATCCCGATTGCCAAGCGCTGCTGAACCGCTATCAGTATCCCAAACAGGTGACGCTCGACAAGTATGATTTGCTGGCTCGGTTGGATCGACTGGCAGTACTGGCAGACAAGAAAGAACATGCTGTGCGGCTACGCTTTGACCAAGCAACGCAAATGGTGACGCTCTCGATCGAGCGTGAGTATGGCAAGGGACAACAGATGATGCCTGCCATGCTGTCTGACGATATGGATGGGATGGAGGTACTGTTCAATGTCAAATATTTGCTGAATGTAATTAAAGCGCTGGGCAGTGCCGCTCTGAAATTGGTGCTGGATCAGCCCCATACTCCCGTGAAGATTTGCTCTGCTGGTGCTGTAGAAGTCCCAGAACTCAATCTGGAAGCCACCTACTTTGTGATGCCGTTGTTTGATCGGGAGCGCGCAGCTCAAATAGCGCCCAAAGAAACAAACGGTGCAGCAGTCATGACATCAGCCGATGAAACTGAAGCAGCAAGCTGATTTGGTCAACTTTAGTTGTTTGGTGATGCCCAAGAACCCATTCATTCGATCCAAAATTATGACCCAACCACTTCATCTTGCTTACCGTCCCCAAACCTTAGCAGCACTGGTCGGGCAACCCTATGTACAAACAGCGCTGACCAATGCGATCGCCTATCAACAGATCGCCCCTGCTTACCTGTTTAACGGCTCTAGAGGTACAGGCAAGACCAGCACGGCTCGTATTTTTGCCAAGTCACTCAATTGCCTTAGTGACAAAGCACCAACCGTCACTCCCTGTGGCACCTGTCAGTCCTGCCGCTCGATTGAGTGGAGCAATAGTCTGGATGTGACCGAAATTGATGCGGCATCACACAATGGCGTTGATGAGGCACGCGAACTCACTCACATGGTCAATCTAGCTCCAGTATTGGGACGTTACCGGATTGTGATCCTGGATGAGTGCCACCAATTAACCACCCAATCTCAAAATGCTTTACTCAAGTGCATTGAGGAACCACCGTCCCATGTGGTGTTCATCTTGTGTACGACCGAATTACACAAAGTGCTGCCGACGATCGCCAGTCGCTGTCAGCGGTTTGAATTTCGCGCTCTTGCCACTCAAGTCATTACCAGTCAGCTCAGGCAGATTGCAGACACTGAAGGCATTGCGATCGCAGACATGGCGCTGAAAGCGATCGCCCGTTTGTGTGAGGGTGGCATGCGCGATGCCCTGCAACTGCTGGCACAAGCAAGTTTGCTCGGTGGTGAAGTCACCGCTAGCCAAATCATTGAACTGGCAGGCGGTGTGAGTGAAGGCGACTTGCTTAACCTCTTTGATGCAATCGCCAACCACAACACTTTTAAATTGCTGCAAGCCTCTCGCAGTTTGCTGGATGCTGGTAAAGCGCCACGACTCATGCTCAGCACGTTGCTGCAAAGCTATCGAGACTTGCTCATTCTTAAAGCTGCACCAGGCGAAGCAGATTTGCTCACTAGCCCCATCAATCGGGGCCATTTGCGCTCGCTGGCTGACCAATGGAGTGATGAGACGTTGCAAGCTGGACTGGCACACTTGCAAACAGCAGAAAACCAGTTGCGTTACACTGCCAATGCTCAGGTCTGGCTGGAGGTTTGCTTGTTGAACCTGATGCCGCAGCGTATGCCCCTTTCCAAAGGAACGTCACAAGTTGTGCCCTCCCACGGCAAACAAACGCATGGCAATGGCACGACAAACCTCAAGGAAGTCTGGGAGAGGGTTCTAGTGACGGCTCAACCCAATGCTCGACGGCTACTGGAAAAAGCGACCCTCGTCACCTTGAAGGAGAACCAGGCAGTTGTGCGCGTTAGCCCCACGGACGTGAGCAAGTTTGAAGCGCATGCAGACAAAATCAGCAAGCTTCTGCAAAAGGCAATGCGATCAAACCAGCCGATCACCATCGCTTTCAAAGCCATGACGGTAGTTCGGTGAGCGCTTTTGACTAATGACTTGATGTTTTAAACTGCCACGCTTATGCCAGTACATATCTTTGTGGGTGACGATACCTACACTCTGAACCAGGAGCTTACAAAGCTAAAGCGATCGCTCAATCAAACCTGGCAGGCATTCAACTGCCATGCTTTTAGTGCCATGCAACTACCGGAAGCGCTCATGACGGCTCAAACGCCACCACTGGGCGATACGCTGCGAGTCGTTATCATTGAGCAGTGCCAGTTCCATCACTTTGGCGCACAGCAGCTTGCACAACTGCAAACGATTCCTGACCTACCAGAAACAACCGCGCTGGTTTTTACCGCTGCTTCAATCGATAAGCGATTGAAAGTTGCCAAACACCTGCTTAAGCATGGCACCTTGCAGGAGTTTGCTCTCATTCCGCCCTGGCGAACTGATTTGATTGCGGACGTGATCGCCCATCAAGCCAAAGCAATGAGTTTGATTTTACCGAAAGATGTGTTGCTCTATTTGGCAGAAGCGATCGGGAATGACACCGCTCGGCTTGCCTCTGAGTTGCAAAAGCTAGCAACGTTTGCTCAAGGTCAGCGCTTAACCAAACAAGCCGTGCAGCAACTGGTCCCCTGCCAGACTCAAACCAGCCTGCAATTGGCTGAAGCGATGCGGCAAGGCGATGTGTCCCGAGTTCTATGGTTACTCCACGAACTCTTGGCTCGTGCTGAAGTGCCGTTGGTGATTGTCGCAACTCTTCTCACACAGTGCCGTATTTGGTTGTGGGTCAAAAGTGCTCTCAGCGATCGCACACGGCGTAGCGACACCGAAATTGCTCAACTTTGTGGATTGGGCAATCCCAAACGGCTTTACTACCTGCGGCAGGAAGTTGCCACACTGTCTGTCAGTACGCTTGCTCAAGCAGTCACGGAACTACTGGCTTTGGAGGTGTCCCTGAAACAGGGAGAGGGAGAAGCAATGGTGCTGCCAAAATTTATCGCGATCGCTCATCTGTTTAAGCGCTAATAATCTACTTGATGAGGGAAAGTTCATTGAGCCTCCAGCACTCATGGCTTTTTAGGGCAAGGCTTTGAGTGGATCGCAACCTTTACCGCATCGTCCCTTCTGGTTATGGCATTCGTTGACTCATGCTGGACG
>JBGTJW010000084.1:0-8109 GCA_041744955.1 Stenomitos sp.
CGCGTTCACGGCATCCTGATGTCCTTCTAGCACCCGGATTAACGCTCCTGTTTTGGTGTGCCACAGCCGGATCGTTTTGTCGCGGCTACTACTCACGATCGTTTGACCATCAGGGCTAAAGGCGACGGCAATGACCCAATGGGTATGCCCAGCCAGTACGTGCGTCGTTTTGCCCGTTGGGAGGTGCCAGAGCCGGATTGTTTTGTCCTGACTGCCGCTTGCAAGGTATTGCCCATACGGGCTAAAGCAGACAGCGCGTGCCCAGTCAGAATGTCCATCCAGCGTTTGCAGGCGATCGCCCGTCTCCCATTGCCACAGCACTACTTGTCGATCGTTATTACAACTAGCAAGCGTTTGACCATCGGGGCTAATGGCGATCGCGCGTACCCAACCTGCTTTGGCTGCCAGGGTTTGTATCACGGTGCCCGTCGCCAGATCCCAAATCTTAATCGTGCGATCGCCGCTGCCACTGGCAACTGTCTTGCCGTTGGGATGGATAGCGACTGACCGCACCCAACTGGTGTGTCCGGCTAGCGTTTGAGTGCAGACCCAGTTCGGACTCGGTATGGGGCTAAATGAAAGTTGAGTAACAGGTTTCTCTGTTTCAAGTCCCGTTGGCTGTTGCCATGAGGGGTTTTGTAATTGCTCTTGAAGCGGCACTCGTTCAGCTCTGTTGATCGGTTGAGCCGTTGACGCAGACCAGCGATCGCCAGCAACCGAGCGTTGAAGTGACTCTATGACCGCTTGCGAATTGAGATCACGCAAAACAACGTCTGCCGATTGATAGCGCCGTTTCACCGCACCGTGCAGCAGCTTATCTATAATACTGCCCAAAGCGGGACTCACTGGACGTTTTAGGTGTTGCTGCCATTGCCAGGTGCCCTCTTCAGTATCAAATAAGTCTGCGGGACGTACCTGAGTGAGTAAGTAAATACAGGTGACACCCAGGCTAAAAAGATCGCTGGCAAACGTTGCTTTGCCCAGTGCCTGCTCTGGTGCAGCAAAGACCGGGCTACCGATACTGGTGCCAGTCTGCAACACATCAGTACTGCTCATGGTCTTTGCGGCACCAAAATCAACCAGCACTAACTGTTGCGTTGCTGCACGACGGTTAATGTTCTGCGGTTTAATATCGCGGTGAATAACATGATGGCTATGAACAAAGGTGAGCACAGGTAGCAGATCATTTAGCAAATGCCAGACTTGCTCTTCGCTAAACGCACCCCTCTTAGAGCTTTCTTGCAAGAGGTTAGGACCATCAATAAACTCTTGCACCAGATACTGATAGTCTGCCTGCTCAAAATGCGCCAGCAGTTCTGGAATTTGCGGGTGTGCTCCCAACAACTCTAGCTGTACCGCTTCACGCCGAAATAATTCTCGGGCGTGTTCTGGGTCATGCACGCTGTAGATTTGCGGAAAAAATTGCTTGATCACGCAGCTTGGTCGCGACGGCTTGTACTCGTCTACTGCCAGAAACGTTCTGCCAAAACCACCACGGGCGATCGGCTGTAGCGCCCGATAGCGATCGCCCAGCAACAGCTTGAACCCACACGTTGAGCAGAACTGAGCAACATCAGGGTTTTTGGGGGAGCGGCAGTAGGGGTTCAGGCAATAGCTCATACAAGGAGCAAAAAGCTTTATTGTTTATCGTAGATGCTCTCTAGCCATCCCTACGTACTTGAAGGCTTGAGATGGTTACCGCGACTAGCTCATTAAAGGAGTAATGAATGTCAATGGCGATCGAACGAAACGATAATCGATCGCCATAGGACTGACAGTTCTCTCATTACAAAGCCAAAAAAAGGCAGACTTTGTGTCTGCCTTTACAAAACGTCTTCATCTCGTGCCTGACAGAACACCTGTAGCTATCTAAAACCAACCGCTGCCTGCCAAACAAACGCTAGCAGCAGAAAAAAGACTGGAATCACTGGCAGAACGTTCACCAGGGGATCAAAAATTGCATATGCCTCAGGCAATTTTGCTAAAAGCAGCGCTGCTTCCATATAACGAATGACCTCTCCAGCAAGAATTTTGGGATTAGCTCCAATTTTACCACGGGACGGATCGCGCTGAAGTTTGAATGTAGGACAGGGATTAAAAACAAGTGAAGGAGTGAGAGGGTCAAGAATTTAAGCAGTAGGAGCGCGAAAGCGTTAGAAGCACGATATAGCAGTCGAAGAGAGCGTTAGGACAGACATAAACCTTGAAACTTCCTTTGAGCAAGGGCTTCGATTCATCCCTCATCCTTCATCTTTTTGCTGTACTTTTGCGTTTCTTCGCCCTATCGGTTCGGGTCAGCGGTTGCCAGTACTTTTGCATCCAACCCAAGTGGCTTCGGTCAATCCGCTGCACTCGAATTGTTAGACAGGCGGAGGTGTTGCACTATAACGTTCTACTATTCCACGTAGTTCTTCCACTGTTTGCCGAGAAATTGCACTACGAAAATCAACGCCTCCATGCATCACTTTGTTACGTAGCTGTCTCAATTCTTCAATTTTTGCTGCATCTTGTTCCGAGAAGATATTTAAGCGTAGTAATTCACGTATTGCCATCATAGGTGGGCGAGGGCTTCCTCGTAGAGTCGTCATTTGATCCAAATTTTTCTCGCTGATAGAAGCTATGAGCTTCTCAAAATCTACCCACGTGGCAAGAAACTGACCAAGAAGCCGATGCTCGTCTTCTGGAGCAACAGGTAAATCATCACCGAACAAGTTCTTAAAAAGTAGCTTTGCTAGTTCCGCATAAACTTCTACTTGGTCACGGGCAACAGTCAACCCATTACCTTGATGGTATAACTGGTTACGAAGTCGATGGAACCATTCGATATCACCAAGATCTATTCCATTAAGATACTGTCCAGCATGTTCCTCTAATGCATCAAGCATTTTAGGAAAACTCTCACTTATTTCTGCAAAATCCTTCCGTGAAATTTGTATACCTGTAATTCGCTTCGGCAACCCAAGATAAGTTTTAATCGTTAGCTCAACCGCATTATCAATGCTCAATAAAGCAAGCCGCCGATTACGATCTGAGTCTTCATGGAGGAGTGAAAGACCGTGCTGCAATATTTCACGGGGACCAGATATCCAGGGTTGAGATCCCATTAACTACTCCATTTTATAGGTAAGCATCTAAGCAGGTACGTTCCTGAGGTCAGAGGATAGTCTGTCTAACAAGCGCTTTACCTATCCAAAGCGAATCGTGCGTGTAATGTGTTAGTCGCCCTGCACACTGCTAAGTTTCACTGTCTGACAGCCAGTGACCAAAGTCTGCTTTAAACGTGCCATTGAAGATGGCGCGGCGAATCGTTTGTGTGAACTGCACTAGCTCAGTAATGTTGTGAATCGAAAGCAGCGTGTAGGCGAGTAACTCTTGCGATCGCAGCAAGTGGCTGAGATACGCACGGCTAAAGGTCTGGCACGTATAGCAGGGGCAGGAGGCATCCAGGGCAGTAAAATCTTCACGAAATCTAGCGTTGCGTAGATTCCAGCGATCGCCCTGCACCAGCGCATTGCCATGCCGTGCTAACCGCGTTGGAATCACACAGTCAAAGAGATCAACGCCCGCCGCGATCGCCTGCACCATTTCGCGATACGTACCAACTCCCATCAAGTAGCGCGGCTTGTCAGGGGGAAGTAAAGGAGTTGTCGCCTGCACAATTGCCTGGATCAGGTTCGCTGGTTCCCCAACACTCACGCCACCGATCGCGTATCCCGGTAAATCAAGCTGCGCCAGTTGCTCTGCTGCCAGCCGCCGCAAATCGGGATAGACTCCCCCTTGCACGATGCCAAACAGCGCTTGATCAGTACGTTCGTGCGCGGCAATACACCGTTTGAGCCAGCGATAGGTGCGATCGGTCGAGTCCATTACAGCATCGTAGCTGGCGGGGTAAGGCGGACATTCGTCAAACGCCATGATGACATCTGCCCCCAGCGCATTTTGAATGGCGATCGACCGCTCTGGTGTCAGGTAAATCATTTGTCCATCGCGCGGCGATCGAAACGTTACGCCTGCTTCGGCGATCGTTCGCATTTCGCTCAAGCTAAACACCTGAAAGCCGCCAGAGTCCGTCAGAATGGGCCCATCCCACGCCATAAAGCGATGTAGCCCACCCGCTTGAGCCACAATACTTTCTCCTGGCTGGAGGTGCAGATGGTAGGTGTTTGCCAGCACAAGCTGCGCGCCAGTTGCCCGAAGCTGGTCAGGTGTTACTGTTTTGACATTTGCCAGCGTACCAACTGGCATAAAGCGTGGCGTTTCTACCAGCCCATGGGGCGTAGCAAAGATTCCGGCGCGTGCCTTCGTATCGCAGCACAGTGCTTGGCACGTAAATGTAAAACCAGTAGTCAAGAGTTAGCGATGTAAAAGGATTGCAAGCAGAGTAAAGAAAGTCGGCGGACGAAGAACATTGAGGTCGGTACCAGTCAGCAGTTAACTGGCTGTGTTAACAAGCAGAGTATGGGAATGATTCAACTCTGCGCTGTTTAACCGTGCCCTAGCTGTCTACTATACGCTCCCGGCATCAAAAAGAAAAATGCTCTTCGTCATCAATCTGAACATCCCAGTTCGCAGACAGCACTTCTGCAACAACGGCTTCCAGTGCCGCAACGTTAAGGCGGTGATGATTCTGCTCCACCATTGGGTTAGAAAGGGGGATGAGACGGAGTTGGCGACCGTCTTGGATGAGATCAAACCAGGGTTCTTGCTCCGGTGATTTTCCCAGTTCTAAATAGTCAAAGCTATGCACGTTCAGATAGAGTGCGTGGTTGGCAATGAGGGTCGATCGCTGCGGGTGGGAAAAGACTTCCAACACATGCCCCTCTCCTTCGCCAGTCAGCACGCCATCTTGCCGATGGATGTAGCGAACGCGGCTCAGGTCTGCCAGCAGTCGCTGCATATCCTGCTTATTAACGACTGTGCCTGCGTCGATAATACAAGGTGCTGGTAACGGTTCACTACGAGAAAATTGATCGTGACTCATAAAGAGAACGCCTCTGGTCTAAGTAAGCCGATGACTCAGGTCGCGAATGTGCAACAACGGAACGACAAATTTCTGAGAAGGTGCAAGACTAAGGTGACTAAATTAAAGGGCTAAAAATTTAGAGTACAGTCAGGAACGCAACTCAGTCATAGAAAAATGCAACCTGGAGTGGGTGCTAGATAGCCTTAACAGGTTGTGAAGGAGACAGGTTGGAATCAGCTAGTCGCTTCGGTACAGGTGCTTAACAAGCACCGTGCGCTGTCGAGAAAAGGTCGGGGTGTTTAGTAGTGTACGAAACAATTCTATCCTAAGTTTTTCAGCGCGCTCCCGCCGGAATTTACTGAATTGACACGGAACGTATGTCGTTGAAGCACGCCAAAGCGAACAAGCTCCTTAATTATGTCCATAAATGACGTGCGATCGCGTCAGTCAGACTACAGAAAACATCAAGATTTCATCACACGATCGCTTGGTAAGCAGTGGTTCCATAGCAGTCCCAAATGATACGTGATCACAAGATCCCCGACTTCTTCGAGAAGTCGGGGATCTCAACAGCTAAAATCACAACTCAAATAGGATTGCTGTATGAGCACTGGCTCGACCTTAGAAGCCGAGTCATTAAGGCTTACAACGCCTGCTTTAACTAGGTTTAGTGCGGCTCTCTGTTAGCTGACAATGCCGTCAGTCTGACAGTGCCGCTACTTTCAACCAGATCACTGAGAATGCTCAAGCAACTTTCGACTTTTCTAGGCGCGATCGCTTTTTATACCTGCCTTCCCATTCCCCAACAGTGGCTACTGACGTTCAACGGCATTGCACGATGGGCACCGATTGTTGGGCTTGCGATCGGCAGTCTCTTGGGACTGCTTGACTATGGGCTGTCTTACCTGGGAATGCCGCTTCTCACTCGTAGCGCGATCGTGGTGGCAGGCTGGGTCGCGATCACAGGCGGGCTGCATCTCGATGGTGCCATGGATACCGCTGATGGACTGGCAGTTTTAGACCCGCAGCGTCGTCTTCAGGTCATGGCAGACAGCCACACGGGTGCCTTTGGCGCAATGGCAGCAGTGATTATTCTCTTACTTAAAGTGGCAGCGCTGGCTGATATTGCAACCCACCGCTGGCTTGTGCTGGCGCTAGTGGCAGGTTGGGGACGGTGGGGACAAGTAGTGGCGATCGTCCGTTACCCCTATCTGAAGCTCGAAGGTAAGGGTGCTTTTCATAAAGCAGCGTTGCGATCGCCCTGGGAAGCGGTTCCAACCCTAGTGCTGCTGCTGTTATTGAGTGCGATGAGAGGGTCTTTGAGTCCGATTCCGTGGCTAGACATGGGGATAGTAAGCTTCGGTGGGAGTGCGATCGCGATGATGACAGGACTATGGTTTAACCGTCAGCTTGGCGGACATACAGGTGATACCTACGGCGCTGTTGTGGAGTGGACAGAGGCGCTTTTGTTGTGTTTGCTGACGATCGCTTGAGACACGGTAGAAGGGGTGAGGGGTGAAGGGGTGATAGTTAAATCAACTCAAAACTCAAAACTCTCTATCTTTTCATCCTTACTGACGGTTTCTCTGCTGACTGCCATCCCGGTTTAGAATACCTACAGTTACCTTAATATAGGCAGTTCAAGCAATGACAGGGCAGCTTCCGATCCCAGTTTTAGTAAATGGTGCAGCGGGCAAAATGGGTCGTGAAGTGGTCAAGGCGATCGCCCAAGCAACAGACCTGACCCTGATTGGCGCTATCGATCGCAGCCCTGAATATCAGGGTTTGGATATCGGGTCACTGGCGGGCTGTGGGGAGCTTGAGGTGCCTGTAACCGATCAGTTTGAGCCAATGCTGGCAATGCTGGCTCAAGAAAAAGAGCTTGGTGTGATGGTCGATTTTACCCATCCCGATTCGGTGTACGGTAATATCCGTTCCGCGATCGCCTATGGCATTCGTCCAGTCGTCGGCACAACGGGCTTGAGCGCCAAGCAACTGCAAGAGTTAGCCGAGTTTGCTGATAAAGCAAGCACGGGTTGTCTGGTTATTCCTAACTTCTCGATCGGCATGGTGTTGCTGCAACAGGCTGCAATTCAGGCATCCCAGCACTTTGATCATGTCGAAATCATTGAACTGCATCACAACCAGAAGGCGGATGCGCCCAGCGGCACCGCACTGCAAACGGCGCAAATGCTAGCAGAATTTGGCA
This sequence comes from Stenomitos sp., assembly GCA_041744955.1. GTDB lineage: Bacteria > Cyanobacteriota > Cyanobacteriia > Leptolyngbyales > Leptolyngbyaceae > Stenomitos. The sequence continues at coordinate 7,173 of JBGTJW010000084.1, forward strand.
AGACATTTAACCCGCCCACCGTGCAAGAAACCGAAAAACTTCCAGGCGCACGCGGCAGTGTGGCGGATGCTGAAATTCGGATTCACAGCATTCGTTTACCTGGTTTGATTGCCCATCAGGAAGTGATCTTTGGTGCACCTGGACAGGTGTACACGCTGCGTCACGATACGAGCGATCGAGCGTGCTATATGCCCGGAGTACTGCTGGCGATCCGCAAGGTCATTCAGCTTAAGTCACTGGTTTATGGCTTAGAAAAGCTCTTGTAAGGCAAACGCCTCATGCACGGTAATCGTCGTCTGCTTCCTCAGCCTCAGCCTCGGCTTCGCTCACGCCTTCTTTAAAGCCACGTAGCGTTTTGCCAAGTGCGCTGCCCAGTTCTGGAATTTTCTTAGGACCAAAGACCAGCACGGCTGCAATGAGAATAATGATCACTTCGGGCCACCCAAGACCAAACATACCTGTCTCCTCTAAGCTAATTGTGAGATGGGGAAATAATGCAACGGGCTCGGCACGATAACCGTGACGTTGCTGTATCCCCTACATCACTATAGATGGGTAGAGAACATAGAGGGCTAGACAATCTAAAGGGGCAAGAATAGCCTTGGCGACTAAAGTCGCGGCTACAGAGACTAAACTTGCCGCCGCAGGTTGTAAAACCCTTGCCTTTCGGTAGTCCGCGACGGCGGACTTTGTTGATGGAGTCGCGGTTTTAACCGCCAGACCCTTTTCAAACAACCTCTAAACAACAAGACTTCAGCTTTCCTTCACCACGTTTAGCTTCTTCCGTTCTGGTGGCAGTGTTACAGAAAACTGACCAGCAAGTTTGACATCCCGCTGCCCTGTCTGGGTTGATGTCATGGGGGCGTTACGGGCAGGTGATTGTGCCTGAATAGCTTGACTGATCGGGTGGTGCAGCAGGGTAAGCAGACAGGAACAA
>JBGTJW010000085.1:0-5848 GCA_041744955.1 Stenomitos sp.
GCACCTGACGTACTTCGGAAATATTTTCAATGTAGCGATCGACATCGCCTGCATCGACTCCCTTCTTAAATGCCAACACTACTAGATGGGACGCATCGACGATTTGAGTTTGTCCCCACGAATGCTCTACTAATTGCTGACGAATTGCTGGATTTGTAATGACAAAAAACTTCCAGGGCTGTAAGCCAAAGGAAGACGGAGCCAAAACCAAACTCTCTACCAGGGCTTGCCAAACATCGTCCGCGATCGTCTTGGTCGAATCAAACTTTTTGGTCGCGTAGCGCCAGTGTAGCTGTTGCAGTAATTGTTCGGTTGAAACGACAGCAGTACTCATATGTATCGCTCTGTAAAGGCACCCCGATTATAGCGAACACCATCGTCTGACCGTTGAATCATCTAACGTAACGCCTCGAACTGCTGCCAGCAGAGGTAAAGCGCTCGTGGAACGTGGAAGCAGCCTTTCCATTTGCCGCCTTTGAGGTTGAGGAGAACTTCGCCACGGCGATCGAGGTAGCCAAACCACTCACCGTATTGAGGATCAGCAAAGTGTGCCCAGGTGTATGTGTGCAGCCTTTGATACCACTCCCAGCACGCCTCTCGTCCCGTCAGGCGATAGCCCATTGCTAGTGCTACCAGCGCTTCTAGATGCACCCACCACAGCTTTTGATCCCATTCCAATTGCTGCGTTGGATGACCCTCTGCATCCATAAAGTAGTACAAGCCGCTATATTCTGTATCCCAGGCGAAGTTGAGACTATTGAGCACGACATCTACTGCCTGGTTAATGGTATTGGTATCGTTACGACGCTTCGCAATATCCATTACAAACCACATCGCTTCAATGCCGTGACCAGGGTTGATGAGCCGTCCCTCAAACGAATCAACATGAGCACCGTCAGGCGCAACGTTTTCGTACAGGAGTCCCCGATCGCCATCCAAAAAATCGGTCATGACTTCTTGCACCGTAGCCGCCAGAACGTCCTCTAACTGGTCGCTCGGCAACAACCAAGCCATTTCCAGGGATAAATTCGCCAGAATCATCGGCACTGCCAGGGATTTCAACGGACGGGTGCCAGGAAACGTCTTGTTGTAGCGTCCCTTTGGGTTGTCCTTGCGCCGGAGCACGTTGTTATATGCCTGCAATGCCACCTCTTTTGCCCAGTCTTCACCCGATGCCAGCGCATACTTGCTAAATGCCATCGCCGCAAAGCAGTCAGAAAAGATGTTGTACGGTTGCACCAGGGGATTGCCTGCACGATCGAGCGCAAAGTACCAGTTACCCTCCGCATCGCGCCCATGTTTGGCAAGAAACGTCGCACCGTTCGCCGCAACTTTTAACCACTGGTCACGCTGCTCAAGCTGGGTGTAGAGCATGGAGAACAACCACACCTGACGATTTTGCAACCAGATGAATTTATCAGTCCCGTAGACCTTACCAGCGCGATCGAGACAGGTAAAGTAACCACCCTCTTCCAAGTCGATCGAGTGCCGCTCCCAAAATGGGATCACATCATCCAGCAACGCCGTTTTGTACTGATTAGCCAGCCCCTTAAAATCTTTCTCCATCAATCTCCTTACAGAATGCACTAACAAAGGCTGCATGAATCAATCTAGAATCAACTAATTTTATCGGTAAATATGAGTAGGAAAATATAAAGCTTATTAAGAGCAGTCAGTAACTACCGAAGTGTGGTTATCCACCCATCGGAACAACATTTTCAACAGCGGAATTACAGCACATCGAAAGGTATCTTCTCTTATCCTTTCTGAAGCTTGTTCTATGTCTATCGAGATCAACTTGAACTACCTTTTCTTCAATAAAGCACTTCTCGAACGCGCACTAACTCGTAAAGCATACGCGGATGAACAAAAGCATTATGGAAAGTCATACAAGGATCAAGAAGCGTTTTGTACGCTTGGCGATGCTGTTATAAAATCGGTTTTGGTGGAATTATTGATGAGCAAAGGGTTCCAAACTAAAGCTGAAGTAACTAAAGAAAAGCAGTCACTTGAATGCAAAGAAAAGCTTGCAGAAATCGCTCTTAACCTAGAGGTAGATTCTTATATCAAGCTTGGTAAGGGAGAACAAAATAATACTCGCATCCTTGCCGAAACGCTTGAAGCATTGATTGCTGCTATTTACTTGGATGGTGGCTATGAGGCTGCAAAGCGAGTAGTTAGCCGCTTGTTTGAGCGGCTGATTTAGACAGTGCTAATTATTTAGAAACTCTCGCATAAACTGGTTTACCAACTGCGGTTGTTCTTGCTGTACCCAATGGCTGCAATGGGGGATGTAGCGGATGCGGAAATCCTGCACGTATTTTTCGGTGCCATAAGTGAGTTCTTTCCCCAGAGCCGCATCCGCTTCGCCCCAAATCAGTAGGGTTGGAACAGTAAGAATGCCCCAATCGGTGGTCGTTAAGCCCTGTGCGAACAGATTGCGGTAGTAGTTGAGTGCTGATGTTAAGGTATCCCGTTTTGCGAAGGCATTTTTGTACGCCTCAAGATCGTCATCGCTAAAGGTCGTTTGATCGACAGCCATGCCTTTAAAGGCGGCTTCCAACGCTTGAAAATCGTTTAACTGGATCAGTAATTCGGGCAAGACGGGAAGCTGGAAGAAAAAGATGTAAGCGCTACGGAGCAATTGCTGTGGCGTGCGTAACCCTTCCGCAAATTTTGCAGGATGGGGCAGATTGAGCACAATCAGGCGATCGACCAAGGCTGGATAGGCATAGGCAAATGACCAAGCGATCGCGCCGCCCCAATCGTGACCAACTAAAATGCAGCGATCGTAGCCCAAACCTTCAACAACACCTTTGACATCCTTGATAAATTCTGCCATCACGTAGGCAGACTGCGCTTCTGGCTTGTCGCTATCGTTGTAGCCGCGCAAGTCTAACGCGACGACTTTGTGATCTCTGGCAAACTCTGGAATCTGGTGTCGCCAGGAATACCAGAACTCTGGAAAGCCGTGCAGCATCAGCATGAGTGAACCTTCGCCTTGAGTCACGTAATGCAGCTTGATGTCGTTGGTGTGAATGGTGTCGTGGTGCCAGGACGCTTCAGACATGATCAATTAGGGGGCTAAGGGCTTGTATTCAAGCGCAGTCTAACAACCGATCGCCCCTTGCAGACAACAACGCAGGTAAGAAATCCCTTTTAAGCAGGAAGGCATAATCATTTGTAGGATGGGTTAGGCGCTAGTCGTCACGAATAAACTCTTGGCTTTGATGCGTGACGCGACGCTTTTCTTGTCGCTTGCTTCTCGTAGGGTATGCCGAAGGCTATACGGCATCCTACGCCGAATGACGGGTTATTTAATCTACGATCCTTAGCAATGGTTGCGAGGGAAGCATCTAGTCCGACTGCTTTAAATTTTAAATAATTGAAGTAAGCCAGACATTCGATTAGCTGTTTCTTTAAGTTCCACCCCCATCTCGCGTCAGCAACGATCGCGTGCCCCCACAAAAGCTTTGTGACCAGCAAAAATCCAATTAACATTACACCTCACAACTCATCTTTACGCATGACCGTTTGGGAACTTGATTTTTACCGTCGTCCGCTACAGAATGGCGCTGGCGAACCGCTTTGGGAACTGCTGATCTGTGATTCTGTGGGTGCTTTTCAGTTTGTGACGTGCTGCGCCCAGCCGCAGGCAAGTGCAAGCTGGTTGCTGACCCAATTGCAAGCACAATTGCAGGCGTGGCTGGCGGCAGGTCATACCTTGCCCGATCGCCTCCATGTGTTCCGACCACAAACATTGCACCTGCTCGAAACCGCTGGGCAGCAGTTAGGCATCACGATCGAGCCGACCCGACGCACACCCCGACTCAAACGCTGGTTGGTCGAGCGATCGCGGCAATATCCCGCATTAGAAAACTATACAGGGCAGGCATATCAGCCACTAGCACTCGACAAACTGCCGCCCGTGCCATTGCCAGAAAAGCTGTGGGGCGATCGCTGGCGCTTTGCCTCGCTGCCTGCGGTCGCTCTCATTGATGCTGTTAGCGATCGCATGATTCCCATTCTGGATCTGCCAGAAGCGCTGCTGCCGCTCAAGCTAGGGCTGGCTTCAACTGTACCGATTCCAGGTGTGGTGATTGATGGCGGACGGCAAGCGATGCGGTTAGCCAACTGGCTCCAACAGTGTCAGCCTGTCTCGCTAGGCTACATTCCCGGTGCGCCTGATGGCTTGATTCTGGAAGCAGGGTTAGCCGATCGCTGGATTCTGACGACCTTTGAAGATACTGAGGTTGCGGCGGCTGGGCAAGCGTACGAACAGCGCAAGCAGATCAGTCAGGGGCTTCATTTTTTGCTAGTGCAACCCGACGACTCTGGTATGACCTACAGCGGCTTCTGGTTATTAAAACCAGAAGAGTAGCAGGTTGCTCACGCTTACTCCGCCTGGCTTCTACCCAGTAGAGCCTTGAGCATAGGGACGTGATTGTTGTTACACGTTCTTATACCAATTCCCTGTACTGTATGGACAAGGTGATGGAGTTCGCCTAGACCGCCCCTGGCTTTTTTTATCGCTATCGCCACATAACTTAGGACTTTGGTATCAATGGGGGTGTGGGGGCTTCGCCCCCAGCCAGGGGTTCTACCCCAGCACCCCGTCCTCACCAGTATGGCTACAGCTATATTTTTACCAGAGGGCTGATGGCTCCTACTGTTCCGGCTTGCTGCGGAAGGGTAGGGCTATTGGTTTCAACTTCCAACGCAGGTCACGCCAAACCGTTCGTTCACTGGAGATTGCGTGATGTTGGAAAGTCTTCTCTGGATTGTCTTGATGGGCTTTTTTGTGGGTCAGATTGCCCGTCGCTTCAAGGCACCCGCCCTGGTGGGGATGATCATCGTTGGGGTGATCCTGGGTCCGCAAGTCGGGAATGTCATCAGTCCAGGCATTCTGGATGCAGCGAATGCGTTGCGAATTATTGCGGTCATGGTCATCTTGATGAAGGCAGGGTTGGGGCTAGACCGCGAGAAACTTCAGCAACAGGGAACAGTGGCACTGCGGCTGGGGTTTTTGCCCGCCATCTGTGAAGCGATCGCGATCGCCCTTGCCGCGATCGTCATTTTTCGGTTTGATTTCCTCACAGGGTTACTGCTGGGCTGCATTATTGGGGCAGAGTCGCCAGCAGTGATTGTGCCAGGAATGCTCCGGTTAAAGAGCCTGGGGTGGGGAGTCAGAAAAGGGATTCCTGATGCAATTTTGACGGGAAGTGCCTTATCCGATGTCCTGTTGCTACTGGTCTTTAGCCTGCTGCTGGCGTTTCTCTCGCAGGGAGCGACAGCAGGCATGACCTTACCCGGTGGCTTCACCTTGAGCGCTTTGCAGCGTTTGCCCTTGCAAATCGTGCTTCAGATTGGTTTAGGCGTGTTGCTGGGAGCCTTCGCGGCTCGCGTCTTAGTATCTCTGCTGACAGAACAAAACTGGACGCAAACTGCTGTACAGGATACCTTAGTCGCCGCTAGCGTTGCCCTGCTGTTGGTGATTTTGGCGGAGCCATTCCCCTTTTATTCTGGTTATCTTGCCGTGATGGCACTGGGCTTTTTTCTGATTGAGTTTGACGCACCCTTAGCCCGACGCTTGCGGAACGGCTTTGATGGGTTGTGGACAATTGCCGAAATCGTCTTGTTTGTCCTACTGGGAGCCAGTATTCAACTCAATGTTTTGGGTGCTGTGTTGCTGCCGGGACTGGTCTTGCTGGGCCTTGGCACGTTGATGGGTCGATCGCTCGGCTGGTATCTCTCCACCGTTGGCAGCAATTGGCACTGGCGAGAGCGTCTCTTTTTGCTGCCCGGAAACTCGGCTAAAGCAACGGTGCAGGCAGCGATCGGCGCGATT
>JBGTJW010000086.1:0-1546 GCA_041744955.1 Stenomitos sp.
TAGCTGAAGCAGAAATTTAAAAGCTACTTCCAGAGTTGTGATGGAGAATTGGCAATATTAGGGACTAGTGAATAGGTTTTGTATTGTTCGGATCTAATCGGGTAACAGGGAGGTTTTCCCTCCCCGTCCCCACAGCACCCCGCATGCGACTCCGCACGGGGCGCGTCCCCAGAAAGGTTTAGACAAATCAGCTCGAAGAACTGAATATCCAGGGCTGGTTGTGCAATTAAGCGCCGACAAAATAGCTCCCCCGTTCGGGTTCATCGCCCAGTCGAGCTTTGCATCTCCTCCCTGCTTTCCAAGGTTCAGCCCAACACCGGAATCTCATCCATTACGATGAGCGTTTGGCTACTATGGCTACGGCACGACTTCCGCTCAATTACCCCTGGTGTTACCACCAGACGCGCTGCCTGAGTTTCCGTAGGGTTCTGTGGCTCCCTAGCCGTTTCCAGCTAGACCGCAATCAGACTCCCGTAGACACTCAGGCCGCCTCTTGAGCAGATATCCCCAGATAAGAACGTGAACTGTCTCTGCACAACTGCGCCATTTACTGTGTTCCTTGAACCAAAAGGCTTTGTGATGTTGTGCTCACTCGCCACAGGAATCTCAGCCTTCTATGACATTTCTGTCCGTCAGCTCGCAGATTTGCCGCTGGCTTCCTTCAGACCCTTCCTCGCGGAAACGCCCTTGCCTTAAGCTAGTCGTTGTCGTCACTCGGATCTATGAAAGTGATCATTTGGACGTTGGTTCTCCGACAGGGGACTTTCACCCCATTAGTTCACGCCCATGCTGGGCGTACACAATTGCGTTGCAGCGGCGGGCGAAAGATTTCGGTCTAATTTTAGAAGCTGTCTACCGCCGCTGAACGCAGCCGTTAGCTAGCTTCGTTTCTAAGTTGAGACGGTGTTTTAAGATTATCTGTGGGAGGTTCACTGTTAGGTTAGTCGAGTCCACATCGATAAGTTTCAAACCAATGGATGAAGTTGTCATCACTGAGTATGATCCAAACTGGGTGCTACTTTTTGAACAGGAATCTGCATGTATTCTGACAGTTTCAGATGGCGATCTTGTGACTCGCATTGAGCATTTTGGCAGCACGGCAGTACCAGGGTTAGCTGCAAAACCTATCATTGATTTGTTGGTAGGGGTACGCTCACTTGCAGAAGCCAAGCAAGTTGCAGTTTTGCAGCTAGAGCGCTTGGGCTATGCTTACTGGTCTGAGAATCCCGATCCTCAACGGATGTTTTTTGTGAAGGGTTTACCACCTAACAGTCCACGCACTCATCATATCCACATGGTTGAGCTAAATAGCATTCTATGGGAGCGTTTATTGTTTCGGGACTACCTTCGCAAGCATCCAGACGAAGCGGCACATTATGTACAATTAAAGTACTACCTTGCCCAACGCTTTTCGAGCGATCGAGAAGCATACACAATGGGCAAAGCAGAGTACATTGAGTCTGTTATGCAAAAAGCTCGACGACCGCCAGCTAACCCCTCAGTGCAGCAGATTGATGGGCGGTCGTGATGCTGAATTCAAGGTTAT
>JBGTJW010000087.1:0-9714 GCA_041744955.1 Stenomitos sp.
CAACTTCTAATTGAGTCAGTTGCAATCGTTGATTATACTCCTCACCCTACTGACCTAGTAGTTGGCTCAATTTGTGGCTCTGGGAATAAGGGGTTTGGCACAATCGCTGCGACTATCAATCATCATGTTGGATTTGCAGAAGCTTTAGTGCATGAAATGGCTCATCATAAATTACGTGCTTTAGGAGTTCAGTTTGAAGAGGCTGAACGAATTATTCTGAATCCACCTGATCAAAAATTTCATAGTCCTATTCGCTATGATTGTTTGCGCCCAATGGTGGCAGTCTTGCACGCTCAGTACTCTTATACTTATGTAACTGCATTAGATATAAAAATCATTAGCGCAGCTATCGACTTTGAAAGAGATTATTCTATTGCTGAAGGCTCTTTAGCAACCAATTTACCTAAACTAGATTTTGGTCTTCAGGTTATTCAAGAGAATGCCATTCTTGATAACGCTGGTACTAATTTCGTGGAGGGGTTAATTAGCTGGTCTCAACAAATCTTTGAGGATGGGTATAGAATACTTGACGAAGTCCAAATTAAACCTCAAAACTTTTTTCATCCTCTGAAAGGCTGACTAAACTTTATCCTTTCAAAGCCTAACTAATTTGATTAATGCTTCATTAACAAGTGACTTGCAATGAAAATTGATGATGAACTGAGATCGCTCCGAAAACTTGCCTGGACTTGGACTAAGCGATGTGACGGTATCACCCCTACTAAATTCCAGGGTGATGAGTGTGACCCTTTGAAAGGTGGAGGGTCTGGCGTAGGAGATTCTGTATTGTTCAGCGCAATTCTTTGCTATAGCGGAGAGGATTGGGCAGGTGAATCGGTACGGCGCTCTCAGGGTGCCGACGGACGTATGTGGCGTGCCCCTCAGCGAGTGAATCAAGACTCCGAACCAACCTTCTCTCGGGATCACTTGCTTGGAGCCCTGCTTTATATGGTCACCCTCAAGAAACGAGGGCAGGGAGATGTGGCGATCGAATTTGGCAAGAAGCTGTGGGACTGGGTCGCCGAAAAACGACGCAAAGAAATTCAGAAAGCAGTTGATGAAATCTCTAGTATCAGCACCCTACGCGACTTGGTTCGCAATCCTAAGAGGACATTGGATACCATCCTGGGTGGAGCCATTCCATCCAGATATCGCATCTGCGACGGATCAGACGACTATTGCAGCATAAGTCTCATTCCTTACGGTCATTGGGGCAGGCTCATGCTCGAAGTGTGGAAATATGTGGGTGTGCCAACCAACATTTCAAAATCAATAATCCGAAAAATTTCTATTCCGTTTGTTCCAGATCTATCCTTCTCACCAGATTTTGACTTGAGTGAGTATTCAGGAGTAGACTACCATCTAATTTTTGACCAGAACAACCTTGCCAATGCAATAGGTGGAAGCTCTTTCCATAACCATCTCAGCATAGTAACAGCACTAATTTTACGAGAAATCGGTCAATCAACCGCAAAATCAGAACAAATGGTGAAGGCGATCGCAGAAAGTAACCCAAATCCGTTGTTTCTTTGGGCTAATGGTCAATTTGATGCAGCAAAGCAAAAAGTCATAGAGCTTTGTCCAACAGTTCAACCAATAGAAAGAACGCAGTGGGCATGGGAACGAGAGTACGAGCAAAAAGCTTGGGAAAAATCGTTTGGTTGGGATTTTGTTGCCGTCATTAATCTTTTACTTGGCGACACGGAACCTGTATCTGCAGCAGGTAACTAGCAACTTTGGGAGCGAATTAACAGAGCCAATTCAACAGAAAGGAGCGCTTCATTTCTGAGCTATCGGTATAAATAGGGACTCTACTTCCTACCAGTGTAGATATGCTTAAGTATGGTGTCACGAAACTGAAGCTGTATGTCTACACGATATATTCACTCTCGGCTAACCGCACGCCAAGTACCAGACCTACTCCAGACCATTCTGGTAGCAGAACTGATTGCCCCCAGTCAGTGTTTGTGGTTGGTTTCTCCCTGGATTTCAGACATTCCAGTGATTGATAACACAGCTAACACCTTTCAGGCACTGGAGCCATCTTGGTATCGCTCCAGGATTCGCCTCTCTCAGGTTCTTGCTTCCCTGACCCAACAAGGAACTACCGTTTATGTAGCGACTCGCCCTGATCTTCACAACAATAGCTTTTTGGAAACTCTGAAAGCTAAAGCTGATTTAGACTATCTGAATCTTCACAAGGCAGAGGAACTACACTCCAAAGGAATTTTGTCAGACTCCTTCTACGTGGCTGGTTCCATGAATTTCACTTTCAATGGCATTACGGTTAATCAAGAGACGCTGAGTTACGAAACTGACTCTGCTGCGATCGCAGAACAAAAACTGAATTTTAGAGCGCGTTGGGGAGGCACGGTATCATGAGCCTGGAAACCAGCCTGGAGATTCGCGAATTTTTAGAGCAGTTCTTCGGTAATGGTAATCGCCTAACCCTTGAAAAAGCACAAAAGAACAGCTTCTTGCAGCCTTGGATTGCTCGATTAGCAAAAGGATTACCTGCCGTACTGCCCTGTGCGCGGGAAACCGAAACCGATTGGTATGGACTTGCCTTCTCTGAGCAGCAGCTTCGTGGACTACGAGAAGAATTAACAGCTTTTGTCGGACCCACATGGTCAACCTTTCGAGGACAACGAGCTTCTCTAGATTTGAACAATCAGTTTGAGGCGGCGGTATACGAACTCACTCAGGGGAACGCCTTCAAGTTTCAAGGTCGGCGCGATGCTGACGGTAAATCCACAGAAATTCAAAAGGCTCTGTCGAGAATGGTCAAGGTTCTTGATCGCAAAAGCAGTGGTAGCTATGAAGCACCACGAGCAACAGGACGAGTCCTGCGAGATTTCTATACAGCATTACGGGTGGGCGATCGCTCCACTGCTGAGAAGGAACTTCAGTACCTCCGTAACCAGAATCGCCTGGATACCTTGAACCTGCTGTTTCTTCGGGTACAGATGTTGGCGGAACTCCAGGGATGGAACGAGTTGTTACGCCTGCCCGAACTGCCCGATTTGTTGCAGGTTCGTCGTCCCTTTGCCGTTACCCAAGCTGTTATTCAAGCAATTTACCAAGTCGAGTTAAGCCGATTTGAAACCATGAATGCGGCTCGCAGCGCTGCCGCCTATTTTCAGGAAGCCATCCTACCGAACTATGGAATTCTCTTCACCAACCGAGCCGGTAGCCGGGTTGCAGGGGTTGTGAAGTCTTTCATGCTTTTGGCAGTAGCAAGCGAATCCCCTAACCCAGCTTTGCGAGACGAACTGTTAACCGTTCCAGGATTATCTGAAGCCGATCAGCGATATATGCAGAATCTGGCAAAGCTTCTGCCAAGTACCACCCCGCCTATGTCCCAACTTGCTCCTTTAGAAGAGGCGGTACAAGCAGCAGAAATTGGAAACTACGATCGCGTTCTAGCCCTTCTTCAGGCTCATTCACCCTCTCTACAGTCTGTCCGGTTACTGCTAGAAGCAGCCTACGAACTGCAAACCTTAGAAGTGGAGTGGGTTGCTCTGCAAGCGTTTGATCAACTCTCCAATGAGGAGCAGGGTGCAGTTCAAGCAAGCCGGAGGAACCGAACATTCCTTGAGGCGTTGATTGGTAAAGCTAAAACTACCACGAATACTACAGCGGATTCTGTACCAACTAATTGGTTGGAGTGGTTGTCAATCTTAGATCAGAATCCAGCGTGGGAGCGGGCAGTTTATAGTGCAAGACAAGGGGCGCAGGAGTGGGACGTGACGCACTTACTTGATGAACCAGGAGCGATCGCCCAATTTTTGTCCTTACAAAATTCTGTTGCAGCAAAAGCACAAGAGACATTACAAGATGCTTTTCCCCATTTACTCAACTCATTTCAGAAAGATCCAAACTTTCCCCGCCGCGAATTTTTACCTATCTATACCGCGATTCTGGATACTCTTGTTTTTGGCATTGTTCCCACTGGGGCAGGAGAGCAACACTTTACGCTCTTCAACGAACTGGTCACTATCCTATTAACTCTTGGTGTTAATAGTCAGCAGTACCCTAACCTACTTGATTATGCTCTAGAACTGTGGAGTTATTATCAAGCACCCAATACAGTTGATTGGGGATTAGATGTGGTCAACATTTTTGTTGTGCATCCTTGTGCTGATCGAGACAAGCGATCACAACTCTTGTTCAAAGTTGCTGACAGCATACGAGACTTCACCAATCGACTTGATGAGGTTCAGTGGAGTATCTTTCGCTCTCTCGCCACAGACTTGAAGTTGGAGGCATCTTTTTCTGATTTGCTCATTCAGAAGAGTGAGACGGAAGAAGCGAACCAGACCTCACAGAATATTTTCCAGAAATTAAAGAATAAAGCCGTCCTGATATATACCCTTACTGAGCCAGTTGCCCAACGAGTGAAGAGTTTCCTGGAGAATGCCTGTGGGGGTATTACAGTTCATCTCAGCCATGACAAGGGAGGGAGCGATCGCCTTCGCCAATGGGTGAGAAACGATGAGCTAGTTGTAATGGTCACTGCCAGTGCAAAGCACGCGGCTACTGGTTTTATTGAAGAGCATCGTCAAGATCTGCCATTGCTGCGAGTGAATAGCAAAGGCAGTGCGAGTTTGCTACGCGAGATACAACGCTACTTGGAACAGATGTAAAAAGTCAGTTTATGGTGTATCCCTCTTGTGATCACTGGGTCAAAGCTGCAATTAAGGTCGCGCAGGACTGAAATACTGCCGCAGTTGGGTGCAGATGTCTAACCACTCGTACCAAACCCTAACCACGGTCGCATAAACTGGTCATTGCTACCACGGTGGATGAAGCTTTGTCAGTGATAGCACTTCTCGTAAATTAACAACTCCAGATCGGTTCAGATCTAATCGGACGATTGTCGCTCGTCCAACTGGCGTTATTCCAATCATGCGACTGAAGTCCTCGCTCCAAACAAAATGCTCTGTCCAATTTTGTTGACGAGGATGATAGAGTGGCACCGTACTGCCTGTGACTGGATCAATGGCTTCAGTATGAGTATATTTTCGATTGTTGCAGCCCTGGCAAGACAGTGCGAGATTATCTAATTGGTCTGTGCCGTTCTTAGAGATTGGTACAATGTGTTCGATTGAGAAGGGATCAGGGGAGAATTTGACTTGGCTGATGCAATATTCGCAGCATCCTTGGGCACGTTGAACGATCGCTTGCTTTTGTGCCGCTGTAATGGACGAATTAACCATTAATTTCTGGAACAATGCCAAGTTGCTGCATGAGGGTCGATAAATCGGTGCCTTGCATCTCGGCTAGGGCGATGAGGGCGCGAACCCGTTGCACATTTGCCTGTTCAATTTGGTCGGAGATGGCAATCAATGTGGCGTGTTCAGTTTCGGTAAGGGTTTCAGCGCGTCGTTTGGCAAGGAGGTGGTGATATTCTTGCCAGCGATCGGCGGGTAGACCGATATTGATTTGCTCCAACAAATCTGCCTCGGCTTTTGCAAGGGAGGCTTTGGGGACTAGAGAGGTTTGTAGGCGCTCCTGAAGGGTATTAAGAATGTAGCGATCGGGATTGATGCCTTGTTTGGCAGCTTCGGCGCGAAGCTGCTGTTCTAATTCGGGAGGAAGTTGGAGTGTGATGTTTGCCATCGGATCAAGGAATGCAAGCACAACCAGTGGATTCCAGAATTTTAGCGCACGGATGTAAGGATGGCTTTGACCCGATTGTTTGATCCTGAGATGCATGAATTTGAGCGATTGCCTTTTTTAAGCAGCGATCGCCCCCATCCCCAGAAATCGGGATTCTTGCAGCAGCATTGGACAAACGAGATAATTTGAGGCAGAACCCCGGTTTCTTAAACTTCCGCGATCGCCCCTTTCCCTTCAGCAGATAGGACGAGCGATCGCCCAACGAATTGCTTATAAACTGGGAGTGTGGAAAGCAGATGCCAGAGCTGCACAATTTTTAGTCAACTGCTTGCTTAACCAATCGTAGCCCGCTCTGGTATGGAATAGCAGTTGAGCGAGACAGGCACTTGTGAGTCGGGAAACCTAACCAAAATATGCCAGATTGGGGTGCAGTCTGCTTCGATTTAACCCTTGGTTAGGCTACTCCACAAAAGCTTGAGTTGGTTTAACATGCTCACCAGAAGACTCCCCTTTCGTGTGCTTTTCTGTTGTGGAGGAGATGACAACGCATAGGTTTTTCGTTGAACTGTTGGTAGATTAGGGCAAGTTTTACGATACGGTTCTTTACCAATAAATTGCTGCCACTCTCGAAAGGCTAAGTTTCGATGCAATCGGGAGCAAGCTTCTGCAATCATATCTTCTGGTTTCCAAAGATTTACTTGAGCAGTTCCTTCTGATGTAGCCGTCGCCAAGTATTTTCCATCTATGCTAAATCTGACATTAACAACTGTTCCTCGACTGATGATTCTTGCAACCTCTTTACCAGTTGCTGACTCCCAAACTCTAGTAGTTCCATCATCGCTCCACGTAGCAAAATTCTTGCCATCTCTATTAAATGTTACTCCTCTTATTACATCATCATGCTTAACGCGTGCCGCCTCACGGCTAGTTGAAGTTCTCCATATAACACCTGTTGTTGACCGAGAATTTGCAGTTACTGCATACGCAGCATCAGGGCCTATTGCAGAAAGCTCCGTAGCAGAACCAGGTCTAGGTATATCTTTGATTCCGATGATCCTTTTACCAGTTAAAATTTCCCAGATGCTTGAACTGATGCCTCCATCAGTTGCAATCCAATATCTGCTGTTTGGGCTGAAGGAGCTACTATAGTATGATTCATCTTTTGGTAAGGAAACAACTCTTCTCCCGGAGACTGAATCCCTCACTTCTGAATTTATTGAAAAATACTTTCCATCTGGACTAAAATTAAGATCAAGATGAGAAGAGTCAGAATTATCGAATTGGACTTTTGAAATTATTTTCTTAGTTCCAACTTCCCATACATATATAACTGGTTTTTTTGATTCTTCTTTAGACTTGCTCTTGCTTTTATATTCCTGAAGAGGATTATCATTTTTGGTTTTCCCATCACCAAGTGATTTATCCGAAGTTTTCACACCTAAAGCTATAAGTCTTCCACTGGGATTGAAAGTCAAATTATGGATCTCTAAAGCACTTGAAACCTGTGCGATCTTTTGACTATTATCTATATCCCAGACTTGCACCCTATTATCAGGAGTTAGTATTGCTAAATATTTGCCATTTGCACTAACAGCAATATTAGATATTCCAGTTTCTGAGCTAATCTTGAATACCTCAGAACCACTTTTTATCTTCCAGGCTCGCACTCTTCCTGCAAAATCGATAGCAAATAAATACTTGTCATCAGAGCTAAATATCAGTTTGTCAATGCTAAAACCTGAATAATTGATCAATGAGGCTTCTTGACGACTACTTGTATCCCAAATCTTGACAAAAAAATCGATAGGAGTTTCTTGAGTGGCGGTTTGAAAATTAGAAGACGACGCAAAATATCTTCCACTTGAACTAAAGGTAGATGAGTCAGGAGAAACGAACAAAAAATCTTCTATGATCTTTTGTTTGTCATCTATTTTTAGAACTTGAAGGCTCCGAAGTTCTTCTGAAACTGAAATGGCTATATATTTTGACTGTGGACTCAATGCAAGAATTCCTTCTAACTTATCAAGTTGAAGAGTTTCAGTTATTTTATTTGTAGATGTATCTACAATTTGAGCAGTATTTCTCTCGCCATCAAACAATGCCTCATAACGTCCATCTGGACTATAAACAGAATTTTTTGATTTTTTTTGGTTGTTTATCTTTTTGTCATAAGAAATATTAAAATCAGGTCGTGCAAGTAAAGATAAGCCTTGGCGCAAAGCTTGATCGGCTTCTACTGAAGATACTCTTAGTGCCCGCAAGCGCCGCATAGACTCAACAGCGAGGAGAAGATTACGTGAGAGCAAAAAAGCTGGTTCATTTTTCACTAAACTGCTTCGTGCTGCCAGTTGACGAGCCAGTGCAATTTGAGTCTGCTTTTCTGATTCTCGACGACGTGTTTCAGCGAATTCAGTTTGTTGTTCTGCTCTAAGCTTCTCCCTCCTAGCAGTGTCAGCTTGTAATTTTGCCTGATTGCGCTGTTTGTCAGCTTCTTTCTTTTCCTTGACAGCATTTTTGCGCTGAAGATTTGCATCTTTAACGGCATTTTCAGCCTTCTGGCGTTGTTCCTCGGCAATCTGAGTTTTCTCTTTTGCTTCTTGTAGAGCTGTTTCCGCTCGATTCCGCTCACTGGTAGCTGTGTTGCGCTGACCAATAGCATATACCGCCAATCCAGATACCGCAGCCAAAGATACTGACAGAGTAGTAATTAAAGGCAGCGCAGGTTTCAGTCGTTGCCACAAGTTTTCCGGTAGATGTTCTTTGATCCACCGTTGATCAAACACCTCTCGATAAATTTGATTCCTGACCCGAAGCGTTTTGCCCGCCCGCTTCACGACCCCAGATAGTTTTAAATGGGACTTGACCAGTGACTGTTCCTCATCCACCACCGCTGGCTTGCCTCGCCGAATCTGGCGATAGGTCTGCAACACCGCCACGGGTTCCGTCGCTCGCTGCGTCAACATATTGCGGACAAACTGCAAGTTATTATCCTGCTCGCTCTGCGACCCCAAAAAAGTGCGCCCGACCAGCCGATCCACCTCTGATTGTGTCCAGACCCTGCCATCTACCTGCGCCATCTCCTGACACAGCCGCTGAGTCAGATAGGGATGTCCCCCCGTCCACTCCAAGACCCAGCCTAATGTCTGTTCTGGCGCTGCTCCCGTTAACCCCAACCCCGTCGCCAGGGGCATCGCTTCTGCCAGGGTAAAGTCTGTTAGATCCACCCGATGCCCAATGTTAAACGGGGTTCGTTGCGGGTCACGGATTAAATCTCCTGGCATAGCGACCCCAATCAGGACAAAGGAAAGCCGACGCAACTCGGGTTGTGTGCTACGGGCAACATAGAGCGAGCGAATGGCTACGAAAAAATCATCCGTAAAATCCAGGCTAAGGGTAGTGTCAATCTCATCCACAAAGATCACCACTGGCTCCTGCACCTCCGCCAGCACGACCTGTTGAAAAAACAGCGTCAACCGTTGCGTCAGTCCCAGGTTGCTATGTGCTTGCCACCAGTTATCCAGAGAAACCCTTAGCATCAGTTGTTCAGCAATGGGAGTCAGTAATCCCCGATACCACTGCTCCGCTGTCAATTGGGTGCCAATCAGCGCCAGGTCAATAATCACTGCCTGTCCGCCTGCCTCAATCCACTGCTCCGCTGTGCGAATCATCAGACTCGACTTACCCATCTGGCGCGGGGTCAGCACAAAGGCAAATTCTCCCTGTTGACAAAGGTTGAGCAATTCCGCATCCGCTGGACGGGAAATGTACAGCCCCTGCTCATTTGTTTGGACGGTACCGCCAACGGTGTAAATCCTTGGTTCAGCCATGCAACCGCTCCCGGAAAAACTCTGCATACAACCGACAGCGAGGCAGCACGGTCTGATTGTCCCGGTAGACTAGCCCCGCTGCGCTCAGCAACCGCAGCACACGGTCATCACCACAGGTCTGATTCTGCACCACCTGCCGCAACCCTGCCACCAGATCCGGTCGATCGCTGATACGAAACAGGTGATACCGCAAATGATCACCAAAGGGACCACGATCCGCCGTTGCCTGAGCGAACAGATTTTCGACCGTACATTGTTGACTAGC
>JBGTJW010000088.1:0-1801 GCA_041744955.1 Stenomitos sp.
CAATGGTTTCCTTACAAGCACAGCCGACGCTAGATATTTTTCAGCTCCTGCTCCAGTCTTTTCACGGCTTAAAGCAAAATGTCTGTGCATCAACACTCTGGATCTGCGATTATGGCATCGCTCAACCCTTTAGCCTTGACCTGCAAGAAACAGGAACGCTCCTGACTTTGAAGCTCCAGTTACACCATGTTAGAGGTAGCCTGAACCTCCAGATTACCCCCGAAACTGTTTTAGTAAGCGGTGAGAGACTGGAACCTCTTGAAGCGCAAATGGACGCAGAGCCAACCTTTCCTGCGGCTCGGTTTCAAAGTTTAATTCCCTTGCCTAGTTCCATTCAGCCTCAGACTGCCATTGCTGAATTAAGCGGTACAACCCTGACGCTGACAATGATGAAGGCATACGAGACTCAGCAAACAGCCAAAATTACCGTGGGCGATCGCGCTCAACGGCTGCCTTATGATATGGCCGTCAGTGCTACAGCAGCAACAGTTTCGGCTGAGCTTCACTAAACGAAATTGAGGTCTATGCAAAGTTGCCCTTCTTGCTCTGGTCCACTTCTCCGTCACATTCAAAGTGGGTCAATCTATTGGTTTTGCCGCCATTGCTGGCAAAAAATGCCAAGCCTGGCAGCAAAAGCTAGACAAGCGGATATGGCTCGACCATATCCCTTGTCCAACATAATTCTTTCCAAGGTGATCGCCTTAACTCAGGTTTAAGAAACCAAAGGTAGCTAATCCCTGGACTTTCACGGTCTCAAACAACCTTACTTAGGTGGGTAGAAGTCTCTATTTCTGTTTCCCAGCAAGCTTATTACCTGGGTTTCTTTAAGAGTCGAGCCGAAGCAAAGCTTTCTAGAGGCGCTCATGTTGAGGTTCTGTATCACAAGGAGGCGAAAGCCATTATTGCCCTGCTCAAGCAGTGTTAGCCCCACAAATTTTTAATTAGAGAGCCATCATGTTGAACTCAATGAAACATCACGCTACACCAGCTAATAGCTATCCGATTGCCTTTTTGCGGCGAGGTTCAACTGGAACTAATGTGATTGACTTGCAACATAGATTGCAACAGCGAGAATTTAGTCCAGGAGTGATCGATGGTAACTTCGGTGCCCGCACCCATACAGCAGTTTATAGATTTCAATTTTCTCAGGCACTGCGACTCACTGGCGGCGTTGACGTAGAAACTTGGCAAGTACTAAATGATGCTGATTAAGTTGGCGATCGCTCCTTTGCTTTAAGCCAAATGCCTAGGTTTTGTAACGTAGTGCATCAACTCATTCAAGAAATCACAGAGGTAAAGTGTGGGTTATCTCTTTTCAAAACTACCAATTAACTAAATCTTTAGGAGAATGAGCATGTTAGATATTGATGAAATGAGTTCAAAAGAAATAAAAGGCTTCTTACAACAAGTAGGATACGGTCATCTTGGCTTCATCCACGAAGGCAAACCCTGCGTGATGCCAATGCGTTATTACCTCGAAGATGCAGACATCTACCTGTTTACAACCGAGGGCATGAAGACTCATGACATCGACGCGAATCCAGAAATCTGCTTACAGGTTGAAGAAATTCACGATCCGCCTCATTGGCGCAGTGTCATTGTGAATGGTCGAGCCGATCGGCTCACCGAGCAGACAGACATTGATCGTGCCAGACAATTCATTCAAGAGCGTAATCCCACCCTTTCGCCTGCGATCAATCGCACCTGGACTGACTCCTGGGGACGTGCAGAGGTCGTGGCAATCTATCGCCTCCATCCAAGTGAGATGAGCGGACGCACAACTGATGGAGTCAGCAGTCAG
>JBGTJW010000089.1:0-4020 GCA_041744955.1 Stenomitos sp.
CCCTCATCCGCAAAACGACCTTCGACAAGCTGGTGCATACCTTCAGTGCCGCTTCCACCGTGATTGCTGGCACTCTTTTGCTGGTGGCAGCAGGGGTGGGTGGGGCACTGGGTATCGCCTGGAGTCAAGCACAACAGGCACAGGTGGTCTATGCGCCGGGTCAACCACGCCAACTGACGCTGGAAGAAGCGAATGCGTTGCACTGGGCAATGGGTGCAGACGGCAGGTTTGCGAAGCATCTGCTGGAGTGGAATCGGGATTTACTCAACGTGCAGGGCAAGACGCTGCCCTGTGAGCAACAGACCAAACAGCTTGGGGTGACCTTGGAGCTACAGGGACAAAAGGCAAGCCAGGGCGCTTGCGTACTGTGGGTGCGTCCGGTGGGCGATCGCCAGTTACAATCCATAAAATCCAAACAATCACCGTGAAACGGGTTAAGGGGTGGGTGGGCTAAGAAAACCCACTGTTAAGCAGTGGGCAGCGCCATACGCTAGTGGTATGGCAAGTTTGAGACTAATCCTCGTACTCATCCATTGCGTCGTAATCCGTCTCCTCCTCCTCTACGTCGTAGTCTTCCAGCGCTTGCTGCGCTTGACGACTGCGGCGAATTTTGGACTGTTCGAGGTAAGCTGTACGGACTTCCTCAACTGTGTGAAAGCCAAACTTTTCATTCAGCAGTCGCATCAGTTGCTTAGGACTGCATTCACCATAATCCGCATTAAACTGCGCTTTGAATTCATCCCAGTCAAAATCCTTGCTCTGGGCACGGAATTGATCTTGAAGTTTGAGTCCGGTACGATTACGCAGCACACTAAGTAGCATCAAGCGTGTCCGGTCTTTGACGGGTAGAATCTGTTCCAGTGCGTTGGTATATTTGCCCGGTTTGACCGCTTTGTGAGTGCGATGGGTATTGTGAGTCGCAGTAGTAGCCATTGGATAAACTCCTTAAATTTGCAAAGGGTGAATTGAGTTTGCACAACTCATGCCAGACGCATCGACAGATGCTTTGCCATCCATCCGTGCTGCTGGCACTTCACTCCTTTCGCGCCAAGTGGCGCATGCATTGCCTATGGGCTTGATTTTAGAGGGTGCGGGTGGGCGGCAAAAAAGAAAGCCCTGCTGAGAACAGGGCTGTGTCGAGTCTGGTTTTACGCTTGGGCAATTGCGTCCTTACTCGTCATCAAAGTCGTCATCGTCTGCGTCATTCTCGTCGTCATCATCCAAGGCATCACTGGCTTCAGTGTCCAGCTCATCGTCGTCAAACTCATCCTCCTCAAACTCATCGCCATCAAAGCCATTGGACATGGAGTCGCCAATGCCATCTTTAATCGCTTTGGTCAGCTTGCGGTCTTCCAGCGACTTGCGGTTGAACTCAGCCAGTTGGGCGAGTCCAATCTCTGGGTCTTCACTGATTTCATGGTCAAAGGCAGATGCCACCAGTGCCATGTGTTCCACAGACACTTTCAGTTTGGTGGGTTGTCCGAAGATGCCGGGGAAGACCTGACTATTCCATTTGCTCCAGTCAAACCGCTTGCTGCCGTTAGACTTGAGCGAAATTTCGGTCTGAAGCTTCATGCCCAGGCGTTCACGCAGCCCATAGTAGGCAGCGACTGCCAGCGTTTCTTCACGTTTGAGCAGGTTGACCCCGTAGGTCGATCGCACCCAACTGGTGAGTTTGGCGAGGGCGGGATTATTAGGCTTGGCAGTTGGTTTGGTCGTGACTGTCGTTCTGGTTTTGGTGGCTCCGTTGGTGCGAGTTTTAGCAGTGGGTGTTGCCATGAGTTGTGTTTCTCCTATGAAACGTTCAACCCCACAACCACGAGAGTGGTGCGTGCTTCGGGCTTTCGGTTGGGGTGGGTGGGTTAGATCGCAGTGACCACGGAGAAACTTGTTTGGTTAGCTGTCAGCCGTTCCTTCACTCGTATCATCTTGCGAGCTGTGCCACAAGGTGTAGAAATTGGGATAAGGCATTCTCGAAGCGCAATGCCAAAGGATCTCAAAAGCATAAGAGTACAGAGAGAAATTACTCTCCCATGTCTCGTCATTAAGATAGCCTTTCAAGCTAGTGACAAGCAGTGCCAAAGCATCAGGATCAAAAACTTTCTTCAACCCACGCATTATGCTAACTGCAACTCGCTGCTCTGGAGTTGAAACAAGTAAATCCAACAGTGTC
Organism: Stenomitos sp.; assembly: GCA_041744955.1. Lineage (GTDB taxonomy): Bacteria > Cyanobacteriota > Cyanobacteriia > Leptolyngbyales > Leptolyngbyaceae > Stenomitos. Next base: position 2,174 of record JBGTJW010000089.1, read on the forward strand.
TGAACAACCTCTAACTTATCATTACTGATTTCTCCAAGGCTTTGAGCTGACCAACGAGCAATATTCCAATTTGACGTACTCTGTAGTAGCTCAAACAGAACATCTATTGCCTGAGAGTTTCCGGGCTCGATCTCTTTAAGCGTGTTTGCTATCCACCGCCTTGTGTTTTCATGCTGACAACTATTTAACATATTTTTCAAAGCCATGATAGCTTTAGGATTTTCAGGGGCAATTCTATTGAGTCCACTAGCTATCGAGTATTTCAACCAATCATCCTCAGCTATATCTAATAGCTCAGTGCCAATGTCAATGATTTCTGAAGTATCTATTTCAAGCGTTTGGGCAAATTTGAGAATCGCCTTACGCCTTTCATCGCCACGAGAACCAAATGTTTCGAGAAAGGCTCTTGCAATCTCCGGATAATCAATACCTATTTTTAATAGTTCCCAAAAAGATTGACGGCGCAGCTTCTTATCTTTTTTGGTGAGTGTTAAATTTATAAGAGCTACTATCTTTCTAATATAGAAAACGCCAAGTTTTACCTGGACAGTCGTTAAGTCGAGCGTATTTAAGATCGATTTTCGAATTCTCAGGAGAGTCAGAAGACTCTCAAGCAATTTAAATTGTTTAGCTACAATTATTCCTAAATAGTTCCCCGCTTGTCTTTGATGAATTACATCTTGACTTGCAAAAAATATCTTTAATAAGGCTTTTAATACTAAGTGGTTTGTACCGATTGAATCAATGCCAAGCTCCCAACGTAAAAGCTCATCTTTACTCTTGCAAAACAATTCAATCAGGGTTGATATTGCTTCTGGATGATTGTCATCAATTTGTAGTAAGTATTGAGCTGCATCTCGTCGATACCAATCAGTTTTTCTACTCTTAAGAATCTCTACTAAAGCTTCCTCTACTTCTGGTCTTATACAGTCGAACTGTACCAGGCTTCCTGCAATTCTCAGCCGTAACCACTCAGCCTGAACTGAATGTAGGAGGTCAAGTAATGTTGAAGTGGCTTGTTTGCTGTTACGATCAAGTTTTCCTAAAAAGCTAGCCGCTTCATAACGGATTTCCTCATCATTAGCACTTTCTAGCAAGGAAGTAATTTCATTTACGACTCTTGGACGATCTGTTTCTATTAGAGATAATCTTGCACTTTGCTCCAAAGGCTCAAGGAATGTTCTCCATTGCTTCTTTTCATCATCGAAGTCACCAAAGCCCCATAAAAGTCATGTTTCTATGATTTTATCTGCCTTTGAATACTTACTAAGCTCTGCAATTCCCGCCGCGGACATGAATATGGCTCTATACCTGTAAAACTTCTTGCACCCGTCATTGAATTCTTCTAACGCTTCAATAAGAGCTATTTTCTGCTCTTCTAGTTCTCCTTTATCTTGACCTAGCCACAGTAAAAACACTTCTTTCCACTGCGGCTCAAAAATACGATAGCGCTTATTGGCTTCTAAGTTCTCTACTGGTTTATCTTCATGCTCACGCGGCAAGAAGAAATCCCAATCATCAATCGATCGAGCTGCAAAATACTCTTGAAAAGTAGGATGAAAGAACGCATAAACAGGTTGTCTAGGATTAATTGCATCAATACCGACAGTATTGAGCCAGCCTAAATTTAATGCCAAATGCAACATAGACTCCTGATCACTTGACTCACCTAATATCTCACAGACTAAACTGTGTCGTAGACGGAAGCGGCACTGGTCTTTTAATGGGTGAGGCAATGAAACCCACGACTCGTCAGGAGTTTATGTATTGAAAGCGGACGCTCACAGTAGCCCATTGCCATTGCCGGAGTCGTCTTTTTGCCCAGTCCCCAGTGTGGACGCACCCAA
>JBGTJW010000090.1:0-23740 GCA_041744955.1 Stenomitos sp.
GGACAGCCGCCTGCCCTGACCCTGACTATGCCTGTTCAACAAGCCATTCCTGGTGAGCGGTTGGTGATCGCCGCCCAAGTGCATAACCCGACACGATCGCCCCTAGAAGCAACGCTGCGGCTCTCTGGGTTGCCCGATCGCTGGTTTCCCGACGGCATTCAGCAAACGTTATTAGTGGCACCTGGCAAACCTCAAACCGTTACCTTTGAGTGTGAAATGCCGCCACCGATTCAGGCTCTGAGCCAGGTGTATCCAGTCGCGCTGGAAGCTACGGGGCGATTCCCTACAGTAACCGTGACGGGGCAACTCCACCTGCTGCCTGCTGGGGCTGTCCGCTTTACCTGTGAGCCATTAGAGGCGGCGATCCCAGAACTCCTGGGACGCTGGCTCAACCCCACTCAGGGCACCGCTGTCTTTGCGCTCCAGTTCGATAACTTGAGTAATGTTCAGCCGCTTGTCGAGCTAACGGTGACGGAACTGCGACCGCAACGACGGCGCTGGTTCTGGCAAACGAAGCAAGCCACTGTCCTTCCCCCCGAACCGATCGCGCTACCGTTGGGTGTCTCAGTTGACCCGTTACCCTCAAACCTGCCCCTTGGAGTCAGTGTCGTTCCACTTCAGATTCAGCGTCGCCTGCCGTGGTTGGGTTGGAGCCGCTTGCGGCGCTTTGAGGTGGCGGCTCAGACGGTTGACGCTCAGGTGCCGCTACAGGATAGCCCTCAGACGTTGCAGGTGCATCTGTTTCCGGTCATTCCCCTCTGGCTGCAACTGTTGGGGGCACTGCTGGCATTGGGGCTAGGAGCATTAACATGGCTACTGCTAACCGATCCAGGGCACCGGGGTGCTGTCAATTCAGTCCAGTTCAACGGTCAGGGTACAGAAGTACTGAGTGGCTCGGATGATCAAACCATTCGTCGTTGGCGAGTGCAGAATCAGAACCTTCGCACGCAAAGCCGGATTGGCAATCTCACAAAAGCGGTGCGAGTCGTTCGCTACCGTCCGGTCAACAATGATCAGGTTGCCCTGGGGTTTGAGAACGGTGAAATTCAACTGGCAAATCTGCTGACGGGTCGTCGATCGCGCCTCACACCCGATAAAGACGATCGTGTGTTTGCGCTGGCGTTTAGTCGCGATGCCCAGACGCTCTACAGTGGTCACGGTAGCGGGTTGGTCTTGCAATGGGATCTCAGTCGTTTTCTGCCTGAGCAGACGACACCGCAACGCGCCTACGATGTTCGCTTTGCCATCGAAGCGATCGCCCTCAGCGGTAATGACTACAGCCATCTGGCGATCGGGGGACGCTATAATCGCTTGCTGCTGCTAGCCACCCAAAAAGACGCTGCTAATTCAACAAAAACAGCTTCAACAAAAACAGCGCAATTTTTAGAAATCCCTTATTCCTCTGGTGGCTCAACCGACTACATTTCAAGCCTTAGCACCGCCGACCAGCAGCCTAACCTGTTAGCCGTGAGCGACACTCAGGGACGTATCAGCGTGTGGAATACCGATACCTGTCTGACCAATCGCGATCGCTGTGCTCCAATCGAGCGACCCTGGTTGGGGCATGAGGGTAGCCCCGTTCGAGCCGTAGCGCTCAGTGCCGATGGTTGCTTTTTGGCAAGCGCTGGGGACGATGGCGATGTAAAGCTGTGGTCACTGGATGGTCAGGGTGCCCGCCGCTCTAGTGCTGTCACTGGACGGGTGCTGGCTCCGTTGGGTAAGCCCCTCAATGCTGTGGATATAGTGCAAACCCGTAATGCCATCTGGGTGACGAGTGGCGGGGATGATGGGAAAGTACGCTTTTACGAGGTGCGGTTTGCCGGCAACAACCGGGCTGACGATCGCTGCCCCGTGCTGTCAGGAAGTGGATCATGACTGTGAATGAAACCGTGGAAACCAGTAGTCGGACGATCGCCAATCAGCCGCTCGCTGTCACCGTCTCTGCCTGGGATCACAACCAGGTGATACCGGGAGCAAAACACTACCTGGGTGTCACGATCACTAACCGTGGCGGTCAGGATGCAGTGGTGCAGGTGCGATTGGAAGCCGCATCGCCATTGCTCCGTCAGTGGTGTCCCCAACCAGAGCAATGGTTGGCGTTGAGCCATGAGAACAGCGGTGAGTTAACCTTTTGCTTGCAGGTGCCTGACGATACCGTCCCGCAGTGGTTGGAGTATGAAGTTGTAGTCCGTCCTCAAAACGCCTACGCAGACTATTACCTGCCACCGACTCGCTGCCGTTTGCAAGTTCTGGCTCCGGAGACGGCTGAAACCACGCAAGATCCAACCTTTACGCTCAGCCCCAATACGACCCCCGATCGCCCGGTCATCGTCCAGCCAGGAACACTTGTGCCGATCGAACTGGTCGTCGAAAATCGCTCTGAGCGAGTCGATCGGTTTCGACTGGAATGCACGGGCTTGCCAGTCGATTGGAGCATTCAGCTTGAGTATCCCCGCGATTATGGTGGCTTGGGACTGGTGCAGGGTGATGACAGTTTGGGAGTCAACCCTGGTGATCGGGGCATCATTCGCGCCTTGCTCCAGTCACCCGCCCTACCCCTCGCCGGGATGTACCTGCCCACGTTTCGTCTCGCGTCTGAAAATGACCCTGACTTAGGCTTACTGGCGCTGGTGTATCTGCGTGTTGAACCCGTCTACCGCGTTCAGGCGCAGTTGGAGCCAGTTCACGCTCAGGTGAGCGATCGTCCCGCTCAGTTTGCACTCCGGTTTGCCAATCTGGGCAATACGTCCCGTCAGGTGTCTGTCAACCTCCAATCTCTGTCGCAACCAGGAGACTGCACCTATCAACTAGCCAACGAGACCGTTATCGTTGCACCCCAGGCAACCACTGAAGTACCTTTAGAAGCGCGTCCGCAGCGGTGGTGGACTCGTCCCTGGTTTGGTACGGGCAAAGTCTATCCCTTTCGGGTCGCTTTCATTGATGGCGATCGCCAGCCTATTACCCCTGAAACAGTGCAGGGAACTGTCACCTGGAAGCCCCGTTCCTGGTGGCAACTCTTGCTAGTCGTGCTAGCCGGACTGGGACTGGTGGGAACGCTGGCGTTCCTGATCTGGTGGTATTTTCTTCGCCCTCCCACACCACCAGACGTACTGGAATTTGCGGCTGAAGATAGCCGCTATGCTGAAGTTAACGGTGATATGGCACGGGTGCGCTGGCAAATTGAGCATCCCGAACGGATTCAAACGCTCAAGCTAACGGGCTACAGCCCTGAAGGCGACGTGCTGAGTGGTCCGCTCGTGTATGAATTCACCAACGGACAACTGCCAGCAGCGTTGCAACCCTTCTGCACTCAGCGAAAAAACCTACTCAACTGTACTCAAATTCGCAGTGATGCGTTTCAACCCGGCAAGTATGTGTTTGAGTTGAGCCTGATCCCTCAAGGGCGGCGAGCAGCCCCGCTTGTTCGCAAGACCGCACCTGTAGAAATCGCTGCCAAACCGTTGCCGATCGTCACAGCCCTCATACCAAAAGCCCTGGTTTATCGGGAAGCCGCAGCGGGTGCTCTTACCCCTGCCGAAGCAGCGCTGCCCGTTGCTGATGCTGCCGGTGTGCGGCTGGACTGGGCAGTAACGATGCCACAAGACATCCGGGCATTGCGCCTTGTAGGGCGAGACAAGGATGGCAAGATGGTTGGTGACCTCTGGTATGAATTTACCAGGGTTGGTGAATTGCCAGCAGCCCTGCGTCCCTTCTGTCGTATCGGGGCGACCTTAGTTTGCCAGAATGTGCCAACAGGGCTGAAAGCCGTAGGGGAGTATCGGTTAGAACTGCAAGCGCTGAGTGTTGACGCTATGAGCAATGGCAGGACACCGGAGCCATCAGAGGCAACGGCTCCAAAGCCGAAAACAACGGAACTGATCAAAATTCAACCGCAAATACCCCAAATTCTTAGCTTTCAGATCAACGGTCGAGAAGCGCCGAGCAAGTTACTGATCCCCGTGCAAGCGCGGCAAACGCCGCCCCTCGTTCAAATTAGCTGGCGAGTGCAGGGAGGGAGCACGACCCGCGTTGAACTGACCCCATCACCGGGTACCGTTCCCTTAACAGGCAAAATTGGGTTTCCCTTGAGTCCGCAGGGCGGCACGACGATCGTCCTGCAAGTTAAAACCCTCACTGGGGAAGTCTTGAGTCGATCGGTCACGGTAGAAGTGTACAACCCCAATCCTACCGATGCCGCCGCGATCGCAGAAGCAGCGGTCAAAGCAGCCGAGAAACGCCCAGCAGCAGCACCCGCTTCGCCTGCGCCAGGTGCCCCCACCCCATCCGCAACGCCAGCCAGTAGTGCACCCAGCCCCGGTGCAGCACCCGCTCCAGCCGTGAACGATCGCTTGTCACCGTCTGAACAAGCACCCCAATTTAACTGAGGAGACTAAGCAGATGGTAGTCCAATGGCGGGGTAGACAACGGATCGAATGGGGACTCATTGCCGTTCTGTGGTTGAGTCTTGCGCGATCGTCTGCGGTCGCTGCCGATCGCCTGGGAGGGCTGAAAGACCCCAGCTATTGGATTCAGCTTTGTACCCTGCTGTCAACGACCAAGCCCGCTGAAGCCCTTTCTGCCTGTGAACGCGCGATCGAACTGCGTCCCGGTGATGCCCAACTCTGGGCACGATATGGTGCGCTACAACTGGGGCTGAAACAATATCCCGATGCGATCGCCTCGCTGGATCAAGCCATCAAACGGCAGCCCAAAAATGCTCAAGCGTTGACCGATCAATGCCTTGCCTGGACTGCCCTCAACCAAAAGGAACTAGCCCTTGCTGCCTGCGACAAAGCGCTGCAAGTCAATGTTAACTGGGGCAATCGCTCGGCGGTCATTGCTCATCATGCTCGCAGCATCATTTTGAACCAACCGGACGTGTACGAAGCCGCCATCAAAATCTACGAGAGTGTGCTGCAACAAACCCCCAATGATTCGCTAACGTTGTTTTATCGCGGTGAAGCGCTGGTGAAAGTAGGACAACTGCCAGTGGCGATCGCCATGTTTGACCGGGCGCTTCAAGGCAACGGCAATTGGGGACCCGAAGCCCCCCTTCAGGTTTGGTATGCTCGTGGAACTGCTCATCGTCACCTGGGTCAGCTAGAGTTGGCAGTCCAATCCTTCGATCAGGCGTTACAGCTTGACCCCAACCACGCCCCCAGTTGGTTGCAGCAAGGTCACAGTCTGCGGCAACTGAAGCGACCGTCCGAAGCGTTGATCGCCTACAACCGAGCGGTAGAGCTAGAGCCGAAGTCCGCTCAAGCGCTCTTGGGGCAATGCATTGTGCTGAATCAAGTGCAACAAGCCGAGGCGGCACTGGCTGCCTGTCAAAAAGCCATCCAGGGTAGTGGCGAATGGAGTGCGGCTGATCTGGCGCAAGCCTGGAACCAGCAGAGTCAGGCTCTCGCAACGCAGGGCAAGCTAGAAGACGCACTGGCAGCAGCCAATCGGGCAATAGCAATGCGATCGGACTGGGGGGAAGCCTGGAGCGATCGCGCCGTGGTGCTCTGGTATCTCAAACGCTATGAAGAGGCGCTGGCATCCGTGCAAAAAGCGGTCACGATCAATCCTGAGGATGCGCGTGCCTGGGCGAATCAAGGGCGCATCTTGCGATCGCTGAACCAACCAGAAAAGGCGCTGGCTGCTTACACCGAAGCCACCAACCGCGATCCACAGGATGCAATCACCTGGGCGAATCAAAGCGTTGTGCAATGGACACTTGGCAATTTTGACGCGGCTCTGGAGACAGCGAATCGATCGCTGGCAGTCAATCTTAAACTGGTGCAGGGATGGCAAAATCGCGCCGTGGCGCTGGTTGCTTTAAAGAAATATCCAGAAGCGCAATCCAGCTACGAACAGGCGATCGTGCTAGACAAAACAAACGCTGAAGCCTGGGCAGGACTGGGCTTGGTACTGGCACAACGTCAGCAGTATCCCAAAGCCATTCAGGCGTTGCAAACCGCCCTTAGCCTCAATCCTCAAAATCCACTTGCTCAACGAGCACTGCAAGCCTTAACCGAGGCACAGCCACCAGCGGTACCAGGTTCACGTTGAAAGAATATACGTTAAAAAATGTATTTAAAAGCGGGTTGCAGGGCACAGTGCATGAGAGTAAAAGTGAGGGCTAACTAAAGTCCATTGTGCAACGAGAAAGGGTGCTAGACAGTTGAGATAGTCCGCCAGTCCTTGCGCTCAGAAGAAGGTTTTCCATGTTACCGCGTCGTCGCTGGTTATGGGTTGCAGCATTTCTGCTTACGATCGTGCTGAGTCTGCATCCGTGGAGCGGTCACGCCACACCCGCGATCGATACCCTGCTTCAGCAGAGTCGCCAGCGCTATGAAGCGGGTCAACTTAATGAAGCAAAAGCCCTCCTCCAACAAGCACAGCAGCAGTCTCAAGCGCAAGGCGATGCCTTAACGCACGCGATCGCGTTAAGTAATCTTGCCCTCATTGAAAGCGATCAGGGGAACTGGCAGGCTGCTAACCAGTCGATCGCGACGAGTCTCCAAACCTTGCAAGCTGCTGCTCAAACGCCTGCGAAAATAGCCGTCTCGGCTCAGGTGTTAAACGTGCAGGGACGCTTGCAACTGGCACAAGGAGAGGCTCAAGCCGCCCTACAAACCTGGCAAAAAACCACCACGCTGTATCAGCAAGCGCAGAATCCAACCGGGGAAGTGCAAAGTCAGTTGCGTCAGGCACAGGCGCTACAAGCATTAGGACTCTATGAACGTGCTTACCAGGATGTGTTGCTGCCTCTGGGGACACGTTTACGACAACAGCCCAATTCAAGCACCAAAGCCTGGGGACTGCGGAGCCTAGGAAGCGCCATTGGCTTAAGCGGCAACCTGACCGACGCACAGACGGTCACGCAAGAAAGCCTCACGATCGCCGAGCGCCTCAAAGATCCTCAAGCAATGGCTGCCAGTCAACTGGCTTTAGCGAATCTACTCGCAACACGTATCCGCGAAACCGCCAACCCTGCCAACCTCAGAAAACTGGAGCAGGCGCAACTCCAGCGCACCATTACGAACGCGATCGCCCTTTACAAGCAAGCGGCAGCACAACCATCACCAAACCAATTACGGGCAGAGTTGAACCACCTCGCGCTGCTGATCCATACCGATCGTGTGCCAGAAGCCAGTCAACTCGCTACCGCCTTACAGCCAACCCTCCTCAACCTACCGCCTGATCGCCCCAGCATTGAAGCACGCTTGAATTTTGCCAACAGCCTCTTGCGCCTGCCTGCGAACAAAGAAACGTTAGCAAACACCACTCTTCCACTACTGGGCAAAGCAGTCGATCAGGCAAAGACTCTGGATGACTCCCACCTACTCGCCAACGCCCTTGGCAATTTAGGACGGGCACAGGAACAAAACCAACAGTTCGCAGTTGCCCAAAAGACAACGGCACAGGCATTACTGACGGCAAAGTCAGTCAACGCCATCGCCCAAATTTATCGGTGGTCAGCCCAACTAGGGCGGTTGCAAGAACAGCAGGGCGATCGACAGGGCGCGATCGCCTCTTACACACAGGCAGTCAACACGCTGCGTACCCTGCGGAGTGACCTGTTAGGCATCACTTCAGAAACACAGCTACTTGATCAAGAGACGCTAGAGCCTGTGCATCGGCAATTAGTCAGCCTGCTTTTACCAGACGATGGCTCACAGCCCAGCACCACCACGCTGAAGCAAACCCGTGAAGTGATTGAATCGCTGCAACTCGAAGAAATTAACAACTACCTTCGTGCGTCCTGTTTGCAAGCGCAAGTGGAAATTGACACCATTCCCGTACCCAACAAAACAGCCGTCATTTACCCGCTCATTCTGCCCAAGCGAATTGCCATCATCGTTAGTGTGACCGGGCAAGAAACCAAACTATATAGCCAGCCGATCGCCCAAGAAACCGTCAAAGCAACGGCAACGGCATTGCAGGAAGGGCTGCGAAATCGGATTAGTTTGGAATATCAAGAATCGTCTGAGCAGTTGTATAACTGGCTAATCAAACCGATTGAAACGGTTTTACAACAACAGAAGGTAGAAACCCTGGTATTCGTTTTAGATGGGGCGTTTCGCAGTGTGCCGATGGCGGCTTTATCAGATGGCGAACAGTTTCTGATTGAAAAATACAGCATCGCCACCACACCCGGACTGAAACTGACCGACCCGAAACCATTGCAGGCAAGAGCGCTGTCTGGTATCGCCTTTGGGCTGTCAGAAGCAAGCACCATTAGCTTACCGGGTGGTGGCTCTCAATCCTTCTCAGAGCTGCCATTTGTGCAAGCAGAATTGGAAGATCTGCAAAAGGAAATTCAGCCGTCGCTGGTGGAACAGAACCAAGCCTTTACCCGCGATCAGTTCAAACAATTGCTCCAAAAATCGCAAGCACCCATTGTCCATCTCGCCACCCACGGGCAGTTTAGCGCAAACCGCGATCAAACGTTTCTGGTTGCGTCTGATGGCGTGATCAATATTGACGACCTGGCGATCGCGCTCGGTACAGGTGATAACACGCGCACGACTCCCATTGAGCTATTGGTTTTGAGTGCCTGTGAAACTGCCATTGGCGACGATCGTGCGCCCCTCGGTTTGGCAGGTATTGCGCTGAAATCTGGTGCCAGAAGTACGGTTGCCAGCTTATGGCAGGTCAACGACAACGCCACCGCCTTGTTGATGAAACGCTTTTATCAAGCAGTGGCAACTCGTACAGTGACGAAGGCTGAAGCTCTGCAACAAGCACAACAGTTGATTCTCAATGACCCACAATTTCGTCGCCATCCTTACTTTTGGGCACCGTTTATTTTAGTTGGTAACTGGTTATAGCGGAGGTTTTTATGCAACATCGCGATCGTGCACATAAGGTTAGCTTGTGGCTACTTGCCTCTTTTGCGCTAGCCAGTTTCGCCACTAGAGCGCAGGCTCAGGTAGTACCCGACACTACCCTTGGCAACGGCAATAACTCAGTCACGTCAACCACTGGCAATCGCACTGACATCACTGGCGGTGCAGGTCGTGGTTCTGCCCTATTTCATAGTTTTGAGCGGTTCAACATTAGCCCCAACGAGCAGGTGTATTTTGCCAATCCGACGAGCATCCGCAACATCTTCAGTCGGGTGACAGGTGGCAGCCTTTCCAACATTGATGGACTCTTGGGCGTAGCTGGCAGCGCCAATCTGTTTTTCATGAACCCTAGTGGCATTATCTTTGGTCCCAATGCCCGTCTGGATGTCTCCGGTTCCTTTCTCGCCACCACCGCCAACGCGCTGGAATTTCCCGATAATCAGAAGTTTGCCGCCACGGGCGATCGGGCAGTGCCCTTGGTGGAAGTGAACCTTCCGATCGGCTTGCAATTTGGTGCTAATCCCCCAGCGATGTTGACTAATCGAGGCAACCTGGCAGTTGAAGTCGGACAAAGCCTCACTCTGGCTGGCGGCAACACTACGAACACAGGATCACTCACAGCACCCGGAGGAACGGTGCAGGTGTTGGGGCAGCAAGTGGCGTTGCTTGACAATTCACAAATTGATGTTTCCAGCGTGATCGGGGGAGGCACTGTGTTGGTGGGGGGAGACTACCAGGGCAGGGGGAGTTTGCTCAACGCCCAATCGACGATCGTCGGTCAAGACGCGGTGATTAAAGCCGATGCCCTGGTCAACGGCAATGGCGGCAAGGTGATTGTCTGGTCAGATGGCGACACCCGCTATAACGGCACAATCTCGGCGCAAGGTGGTGTGCAAGGCGGTAACGGTGGTTTTGTTGAAGTTTCAGGCAAACAAAGGCTGGCATTTCAAGGGCAGGTAGATACTCGCGCCTTTTTGGGGCAAGCTGGCACCCTACTGCTAGACCCAGACACCATTAACATCGTTACTGGAGGCGCAGGGACACTCCCAGATCCGATTCCGGCAGATGGTGGGCTTGATTTGAGTCCGGCAGCAATCAATGCCGCACTCACAAATGGTAATCTTGTGCTCCAAGCGAATCAATCAATCACTATCAGCAATGCCATTAATTTCACTGGAAACGCAAACTCCCTGACCTTTACAGCGAACGACAATATTTTCCTGAATGCGTCTGTTACGACGAATGGGGCACAAATTTACAACAGTGCGGTCACGATCGGAACTCCTACGGCAACCTTAACCACGACCAACAGTGATATCACATTCAACAACACCGTTAATAGTGCCGCGAGTGCAAATAACTCCTTGACGATCGCGGCTGGAACGGGTACTGCAAACTTCGCCAATGATGTGGGAACAGATACTAATGCCGCATTAGGAAACTTAAACATCACCAGTAACGCCGTTCAACTCAATACCACCAATGTCACCAATAATCTGGCTATCAACGCCGGCGGAGCGATTACGCAGAATGGAGATTTGACCGTTGGCGAAACGACCACTTTAGCGGCAGGTGCAAACGATATCACCTTAAATGGAGCAAACAACTTCAACACAGTCCAAATCACCAGTGGCAATAATGTTGAATTGAACAATGCCAGTGCTTTGAATTTAGGGACATCCAATATCACTGGAACGCTGGATATTACGACCGATGGAGCGATTACTCAAAGTGGAAATTTGATCGTTGGCAGCACAACAACTCTAGCGGCTGGCAACGCCAATGACATTACTCTCACAGGTGCCAACAACTTCAATACGGTGCAGATTAATAGTGGCAACAATGTTTCACTAAACGATGTCAACAACATAAATATAGGGACATCGAACGTTGCTGGAAACCTAAATGTCACAGGGAGTACTATAAACGTACCAAACGGGGCAATAGTTAACTCAGCAGATGGTGATATTACGCTAAATGGCACAACCTCTGTAACCAATTCTGGCTCTCTTGTTGCATCAGAAAGAAGCATTGACATTTTGGGTGGTCAGATTCTATTGCCTGGAGGTTCAACCATTGATGTTTCTGGTTCAACCGGGGGAACCGTTCAAATCAATGGTTCTCAAGTGGGCATCGCTGCCAACGCTAGAATTAATGCTGATTCAACCACAAATGGAGCTGGCGGTACGATCACGGTCACTGTTCCAGATCCACTCAACGCCATAATCATTAGAACTGCCACAAACATCACTGCTGATGGTACTCCAGCAGGAACAGTGACGCTACCTGATAGTGCAGCAACAGCGATTTTAGGGTCTTTCCCCACAACTGCTGATCCGAACACCTCCGCCTTCAACGATATTACGATTGTTGATGGTAATGGTCAGTCAATTATCACGGCTCTTCAAGGTTCTATTAACCCCTTTATCCAACCTTTTCTTCAGAATGACCCGTTGCTGTACCAGTTCTATGCAGGAACTCTATTCCAAAATTTACAGATTCCACAAACTGCTCTTGAGGGAGCGCCCTCTGTTCTTTCAGGTCTTCTAACTGGATCAAATATCATTCTGGCTGCAAGAAACAACATTACTGTTCAAGATCTGACTAATCAAGGTGCAGTTCCAAACCAACTCACTCTCACACCTTCAATCGCTGCTGGCTCTATCCAACTTGCGGCAGGTGGAGTATTTACAATGAATCAGGGCGATACGATTCAAACGAATGGACGATCGATTCAAATCACAGCCCTTAATCCAAGTGGAGTTGGTAATAGCTTAACGATCGGAGGCATTAATGCTTCTAGCCCACTAACCGTCGGAGGCGATATTAGCCTGACAGCGGCAAATGGAAATATCGCTATTGGTAATGGAATTAACCCAACCTCAATTTCAAGCAACAGTGTTGGTAATATTGTGATTCAAACTCTTCCAGCCCGTTCTTTCAGCCGTGTTCAGGTTGAAGCGACGGGAGGGTCTGTCAATCTCAATAATGTACAAATACAGGCAGATTCTGACACGGGTTACGCAGGTAGAGTTTCGATTAATGCAGCGAATACAATTACGGCAATCAATCAAACGACTGTTAATGCAAATGGTCAATTTGGGAATATTGAGATTGGCTCACTCCTCTCTTCCCCCACAATTCCAGCTTTACGTCCGAATAATATTTTGCTGAGTGCTACTCAGCTTTCGGCTGAGAATAATCTTATATCCCTACCTGGAGGGGGATTATTGACCGCAGGCGCAATTCAGTTAGGTGCTAATAACAGTGTTCAAGTCATTAATAGTGAACTCTCCAGTAGTGCATCTGGGAATGCAACAGCAGGGGCAGTCGAAATTCAAACAACCAGCAATTCCTCCGGCTTGATTTCATTAACCAATTCCACCTTGAGATCCGAGGCGACTGGTTCCGGAGAAGCCGGGGTGATTAATTTAATTGATGCAAACACGATCGCGTTAAATGGAACGACGATTTCTAACACTGTTGTCAATGGTGCGGGTGGCAAAACGACCATTAGTGGTGGCACGATCGCGATCGCTGGAAGTAGCACGATCCGAGCCGATACTTCGGGTCAAGGTAGAGCCGGTGAAATTGATGTCACTACCGAAAACAATGGCAATATCTCGATAACGGGTAATAGCCAAATTTCTGCGAGGAGCAGAGCCACAGGAGCTAATTCAGGTGGTGCAGGAAGTGTTTCCTTAGCGGCTGGTAACAACACAATTACGATCGACAGCAGCGCCATCTCTAATGAAGTTGTTGATGGGACTGGAGACAACATCGCAATTGATGCTGGAGTCGTTGCCCTGCAAAACGGCGCGAAGGTGAATGCCAGTACGAGCGGAAATGGTGCCGCTGGCGAAATTGCGATCACTGCCACCGCACCAAACCCTAACCCGACAACAGCAGCCTTAACGATCGCCAATAGCCAGGTGCAAGCCAGTTCTTCCGGGCAGGGTACGGCGGGTGCAGTTTCTCTCGAAGTTCCTGATGGAGACATTGCCATTAGAAGCAGTAGTAGCGTGTCTTCGGGAACTTCTGGTGATGGAAACAGTGGCTCGGTCACGATCGCAGGACAAAACTTATCGATCACAGGTGGTTCCGTGGTTCGCGCCCGCAGCGATGGTGCAGGTGCGCCGGGAAGCATTTCAGTTGATATTGCCAACACCCTTGCTGTGTCTGGAACCAATGCCTCTGGGCAGATCAGTGAAATCTCCACCTTTTCCGGCACTGCGGCAAATCTCAGTAACCCAGATGTAGGAAATATTCGGATCAATCAACCCGGTAGCCTAGTCAGAACGCTGGAACTATCGGAGCGAGGTCGGATCAATGCCTCTACTCAATCCACCAATTCCACATTCACAGGTGGAAATATTCAGGTCTACGCTGACAACTTGAGAATTAGCAGCGGTGGGCAGGTTGTTGCATCGTCATTGGATGATGGCAATGCTGCTACAGCTCAGGCAGGCGCAGGAAGTATCAGCATTATCAGCAACAGTGTTGACATCTCAGGCTCAAAGCAATCATTTGTCAGCGATCCAGCTTTTCAAAACGCTGTTTCCCTTAAACGAGTCGGGACTATTAATGAAGAAAATGGAATTCTTTTGACTACGAGCGGAGGCGCACCAGCATCCAGTTTGGCGAGTGGTTTGGGGTTGGCGAACCTGAATGGTTTAACCAACCCTACAAACGGGTCAGGTATTCAACTGTCTGTTTTGAACAATTTGCCCGGAACACTTTCATTTAACTGGACGTTTCTAACCAGTGAGGCAACAGGATTTCCTGCTTCCCCGTTTAACGACGCTAGTTTTGTAGCAGGCAATAATGCTCCTGTAACACCGCTAGCCGATGCAAACACCGGAAATTTCGTTGCCTCATCTCCTATCTCTGGATTTTCTAGTGCCACGATCGCCAGTCCGTCTGTCATTCGCCCGATCGGGCAGGGCAATGTCGTCAACATCGGCGTTGTTAATGCAGGCGACACCGCCGTTGACTCTGGCTTACGAGTAAGTAACTTAACCCTAAATGGACAACCCGCTCAGGTGTTGGTCAACTCTCCTGATATTGACCCTACAGAACCGTTCATTAGCGGCATCTTTGCCAGGGCAGACGGAACTGGAAACGCAGGTTCAGTCACGATCACTGGGGCGGGAGCCGCTGCCAATGTGGTACTCAGCGATAAAGCGCAAATTTCCACCTCGACCGATCGCGGCGGACTGTCTGCCCCATCCAACATCAAACTGCAAGGCTTACAAACGCTGACTGTGACGAACAGTTTGCTTTCCTCTTCCACTAACAGTGGCACCGCCGGGAGTGTAGAGGTAAATGCCACTGAGCAAGTGCTACTCGACGGTACGTTTACAGACAGCAATGGTAGTGTCACGGGTGGCGTGACCGCGATCGCCACTCAAGGTGGCAATGCTGGCAGTATCAGTCTTGTGACCCCAACGCTGGACATCGCGAATGGAGCCGCCGTTGCAGTGAGCAGTGCCAATGGTACTGGTACCGCAGGCAATGTCGAGATTACGGCTAACACTGTAACGCTGAACAATGCGGCTCAGATTTTGGCGGAAACGGATGCAGGTGGAGCCGGGAGTCCAGCCGACATCAAACTGCAAGGCTTACAAACGCTGACTGTGACGAACAGTTTGCTTTCCTCTTCCACTAACAGTGGCACCGCCGGGAGTGTAGAGGTAAATGCCACTGAGCAAGTGTTGCTCGACGGTACGTTTACAGACAGCAATGGTAGTGTCACGGGTGGCGTGACCGCGATCGCCACTCAAGGTGGCAATGCTGGCAGTATCAGTCTTGTGACCCCAACGCTGGACATCGCGAATGGAGCCGCCGTTGCGGTGAGCAGTGCCAACGGTGCTGGTACGGCAGGCAATGTCGAGATTACGGCTAACACTGTAACGCTAAACAATGCGGCTCAGATTTTGGCGGAAACGGATGCAGGTGGAGCCGGGAGTCCAGCGAACATCAATCTTCAGGGCTTAACTAGCCTGCAACTGAACAATGCTCAGATCTCTGCCCTGACTCAAACGGGACAGGCAGGGAGTGTTGATGTCAATGCCAGTGGAAACATCGATCTCACGAATGGAAGCCAGGTTACGGTAGAGGCAAACGGAGCCAATGGAGTCGCTGGAAATATCACGATTACAGGTGCAGATATTAGCCTGCTAGGTGGTGCGAGTCGAAGTAGGATTAGTACGTTGGCAACAGGTGAAAATGCGAGTGCTGGCAATGTGACCTTAAACGCGATCGGGGGGAGCGTTACCTTGCAAAACTCGGATGTGATTGCCAGTAGCCAACAAGGCGCATCGGGAAATATCAGCATCACAGCACGACGTGCCGATTTAAAGAATGGCACGATCAAGGCGGAAACTGGTCAGAACACGCCAGGGAGTACAACAGGCAGTATTAAGCTCGATTTGAGTTTTCGGCTGACCCTGGAAGATGAAAGCGAGATTTCCACACTTGGACGGAATGGGGCGAATGGCGGCGATATTACGATCGAGAATGTACGTTTTTTGTTTGGCAAGTTCCCGACAGGAGCCAATGGCAGTGATATTGTGGGTCGCGCCGATGGTGGTGGACAGGGTGGAAAAGTGTTTCTTGGTTCCTCCACATTAGTTGCTGGATTCTTGTTTCGGAAAGCGGAGGATGGAAACCGTACTAATGACATTGACACCAATGGACAACTGGCAAACTTCTCCACCGATGCTGATGTCGCATCACGGGGACTATCCACACCGTTAATCGTCTTTACAGATGTTTCCCAACTCAATAAGAGTGCCTGCGAAGCCGTGGGTGCAAAGGCTACGGTCAACAGTGAACTCCGTATTGCCGGACAGGGTGGTGTGACCTTAAGCCCAACGGCACCCTTACCTGCTCAACAGACCTCTAGTGACTGGGTTTCGCTAGATGTTAGCCCCCAGGTGCAAACGAATGTCACCTTTTCCAACGGGGCAACCGTCACCTTACAACCAGGACAGACTTATCAAGTGCAAGCGACCTGTGTCAAGAGCTGGCAAGAGCAGCAGCGATCGCTCCTCTAGAAAGACACAACACCATTCAGCTTCTACCAAACATCCACTCAATTGAAACTGGAGGTTAATCAAATCATGAAAGACTGCGCGCAACTTGTGCCTGGTTTAATATTCTTACTTCTGATTACAAGCAGCCCTACGAAGGGACAGGCTCACATCAATGTTTCACCCAGCTTAACCGCTCCATCTGCCCCAGCACTCCAGGCTCAACGCAGACGGCGCTCCCTTTCCTGGCGTGTGCGTGTGCGGCCATCCGTTTTCCGCATTGGTGGGTTTAGCCGCAGCATCACCAGTTGCAACGATCGGACACAGATTACTGCCTTTGTGCCACCACCCCGACCAGATGAAAAAATTGATGAGAAGCATGGCGCGGTTGATACCACTCTGTCGGGCCATCCTACCTTTTGGGTACACTTAGCGTCAGTGCCAGCAGGCACACAAATGCAATTTACGGTGCAAGATGAGTTTGGTAAAAAGGAGCTTTACAATAGACGCTTTCAGTCCAAAGAGCCAACTGGTATTTTGGGTATTCGTCTGCCCCAAACAGCACCCGCTCTCAAGGTCGGCAAGCGGTATATGTGGCAGATGGCAATCGTCTGTGACGCTAACGATCGTAGCAGCGATCGTGGTGTGCTGGGTAGTTGGATTCAGCGTCTTGATCCAGCCCAAATTCAGCCAACACAAGGGTTTAATCCAAAACCATTAGTGCAAGCGTTAGCGCGTGACTCTAAGCAAGAACAGCCCGCTTTGTACGCTGACTTGGGCATTTGGCAGGATGCCGTCACGACCCTCATTGATCTGCAACTAAAACAGCCCAAAAATCAGGAATTAAAAGCTGACTGGCGTAGCTTGTTAACAGGTGCGCAGATGAACGAATTTATAAACGCGCCTATTTTAGGCGTGAAATAAGCACACTCACCGCTCCCAAAGCCTTTCCTTAATCTTGCCAACTCCGATGCCGCAACTTAACGCTTGTTTCTCCGTCAGCTAAAAACGTACGTTCGATTCTGCTTTATCACTTCGAGGTTTTATTCATGTGGTTATCTAAAGGCATTAAAGTGTTCTCTCTGGTGCTCGCGTTGGGTGCGATCGTCATGGTTGATCTAATGGGGACCGCGATCGCACAGCCAACACAAGAAACACTGATCGCACGATCGGCACGACGACGGCTGAACTTCCGGGTCGGGGTACGTCCCTCTCGCTCCCGGGTTGGTGGTTTTAGCCGCAGTCCCAAGAGTTGCGACAATCAGACCCAGATCACTGCCTTTGCCCCACCCCCACGAGCGGACGAAAAAATTGATGAGAAGCATGGCGCTGTTGATGCTACGTTATCAAGCCATCCCACGTTTTGGGTGCATTTAGCAGGAGTGCCGCAGGACACACCCATCCAATTCACGCTGCAAGATGAGGCGATTGGTAAAAAAGATTTGTATATCACCAAGTTTCAATCCAATGGAAAGACCGGAATTTTGGGTGTTCGCCTGCCTTCAACAGCGCCAGACCTGAAGGTCGGTAAACGGTACGTGTGGCAAATGGCAATTCGCTGTGAGCCTACCGATCGTAGCGCTGATCGCGTTCTTGGCGGTTGGGTGGAGCGTCTTGATCCAACCCAAATTAAACCAACCCAAGGGTTTAACCCCAAACCTCTAGTACAAGAATTGGCGCGTGCGTCTGAGCAAGATCAACCTGCTTTATATGCTGGCTTAGGTGTTTGGCAAGATGCTGTCACTACTCTCGTTAATCTGCAACTAAAACAGCCCCAAAATCAAGAATTGAAAGCTGACTGGCGTACCTTACTAACAGAGGCACAGATGAAGGAATTTATTAACGCCCCGCTTCTTGGTGTCAAGTAAGCACCTGAACGCCGTCATTCCCTTTGACTGACCTTGATCTGATCGGGTGCCCCTACCTCAAGGCTGCTCCTTGTTGGCTAAAAATGTAAATTCGCTCCTGCTTCATCATTGCGAGGTTTTATTCATGCGGTTAGCTCAAGGCATTAAAGCGGTCTCCCTTGCCTTTTTGTTCAGTGCGATCGTCACGGTCGATCTAATCGAGACTGCAATCGCACAGCCAACACAAGAGACACGCATAGCGCGATCGTCACGGCGACGGCTGAACTTTCGGGTGGGGGTACGTCCTTCTCGCGTCCGGATCGGTGGTTTTAGCCGAGGCAGGTGTGGCGATCAACCACAACTGGTCGCCCTGGTGCCACCACCCCAAACGCAGGAACGTCTATCCGGTGACAAAACCACTGTGGACAAAACGACATCTGGGCATCCGATCTTTTTTGTCCATCTACCCGCCCTTCCGGGCAGCACGGGTCAGTTTATTTTAAAAAATGAAGCAAATACTAAGGAGTTGTATAGCGTTGACTTTGACCTCACAGGTCAGTCGGGCATTGTTGGCATTGCCTTACCGGACTCTACCCCAACGTTGCAAATTGGACAAAAGTATCGCTGGCAAGTAGCCGTTAACTGTGATCCCAACCAGCCCTCTCGCCTGGTCATTATTAGCAGTTGGATCGAGCGGGTGAAACCACCAGCCACTAAAGGGAAAGACAAACTCGCAGTCTTAGCGCAACAGGGCATCTGGCAGGATACAGTCACTCTACTGGCATTACAGCGCTATCAGCTACCCAACGATCGCACCGTTGCCGAAGACTGGGCAGCCCTGATGGATGATGCTGGTTTGCCCCAATTTAAGCAGTCCGCAGTGGTTCAAATCGTCAAGAACTGACTAAAGTCGGTAGGCAAGTGTGTAGATCTCTAGCATGATCAAGATGGTTGATGCCGTTTGATACAGCAGTCTTACGCTGCGATCGCCCATGCAGACCCACGACACACCCTCTTCCAATTTCCAACCCAAGACCGGGACACCCAAAGCGCAGCCATTGGCACCCCGCTCCTTTGAGGCGACCGATCCGGGGCAAGTTCACGCTGCCTCTTCCACTAATCCCTTTGCTCGCCGTCCCCATGAAGTGTACATGGGAGAAACTGTATCCCGGTCATCGGTTGTAAGTCCAGAAGCAAAAGCTGAGCCAGATTCGCCGCCAGCAGAACAGGCGGGCTATCGACCCTTTAGCCTCCATGCTCCAGGGCAACCACCCCCACCCTTACCGTGGTGGCATCGTACCCAAGCAAAATTGACGATCGGGCAACCCAACGATCCCTACGAGCAGGAAGCGGATGCGGTGGCGGAACGGGTCATGACGATGCCCGACCCGGACGCACAGGTACAGCGGCAGGCAACCGTGGAGGGAGAGACAGAGGAAGACGTTCAACCAAAATTACTCGGTGATGTCAGTCCGTCAACAGTGCAACGACAGCCAGAAGGAGCCACGACCGAGACAGGCACGCGCAGGCAGTCGTTTAATCTACAGGCACCCGATCGCCCGTCACCGCCAGCCCTCCCGTGGTGGGGTACGCAGGCAAAACTGACGATCGGGCAACCCAATGATGCCTATGAACAAGCGGCTGACCGAGTTGCGGAACAGGTGATGGGCATGAGTTCTACCGCAACTCCCAATGTGCAACGACAGGCGGAGGAAGAAGAACCAGAGGAAATCCAGACAAAACCCTTGGCAGCAAGCATCACGCCACTGGTGCAACGCCAGGAGATGGAAGAAGAGGAAGCGATTCAATCAAAACATGAAGTCAGCCCACAAGAAGGCTCTATTCAACGTACTGCCAACGGAGTCCCCCAGGTTCAACCCGAGTTAGAAAGTCAGTTGAATGCCAGTCAGGGGGGGGGGAGTGCGTTGCCGGACAACGTGCGATCGTTCATGGAGCCTCGCTTTGGTGCTGACTTTAGTCAGGTGCGGGTACACACGGGTAGCGAAGCCGTACAGATGAATCGGGATCTCAATGCTCAGGCGTTTACCCACAAGCAGGACGTTTATTTTGGTGCCGGGAAAGCTCCTGCGAAGGATGCTTTGACTGCCCATGAGTTGACCCATGTGGTGCAACAAACTGGAGGAATTGCCCGTCAACCCTCCCGTGATTTCCAGCATAATGCAATGCGATTTCGCAAGGATATCCAGTCCTTTCAGCAGACCCATCCTCCAGAGCAACGGAGTCATCTACAGCGACAACTTGCACCCAACATCCAGCAAGATTCCTCTCGTACTTTGCGGCGTAAAGGGGGAACTGCTTTTGCTCCTGCGATCGGACGCAATAAGACTCAATTAAAGGGTACCTACGGAGAATTTAATGTCGAGCACGGATTAGATAAACTCCCTACAGACACGAAGTCTGGAGAATACTACGTCAGAATTGAGATGACTCCCAATGCTCAAACAAATGGAAAAGACATTAGCTTTCTTCAAACGGTGCGTCGAGGCACCACCGCCGGAAATTATTCCTCCAAAGCAACTGACTCGGGCATGACAAAAGAACGGGCTGAACGAACTACCGCCGAGGGTTGGCGAGTAGACCGGGCAGATCCAGCGAAGGATAAAACGCCTCTTTATGGGATGAAAAAGAATGCTAGTGGGGATGTTGTCAGCCGGGGCAATGCTGAGACTGGAAAATTTGGCGGTAACAAGCCCTGGATGAGGGATGTACCGAATGTCCTAGATCCTACGGTAATGGAGTTTGTGGCAACGGCGATCGAACCAGCCGCAGGGACGGATTTTGGGGCGGTTTCCTGGGGCTTTGAATACGACAGTAGCGCCAGCCTTTACAAAGAAAAAACACCCGCCCTGGTCTCTCCCGGAGATCCCAGCCTTGCAGCACGCTCCGAGGCAATTAAAAAATGGAATGATGCAGTTGCCAAACCAGGCAGCGGAATTGACCAGGCACCTCAGGTTGCTCCGCCTAAACCTCCAGTGGGTGATTTTCCTGTTCCTTCGGGCGATACGAGGTATGCTTAAATGCCTCGCTTCAACCTGGGTTTGACGTTACTTTGTGTGGGATTGGCTCTAAGTCCCGGGCTCCCTACCACGCCTACCTCGTCGGTTACTCAACAGCAAACTATGAGCGAACAACTGCGCACCCTGCTCCGTAATTGCCTCAAAGCCAGTCGGAGTTATCTCTCCGCTGAGGGATTGCCCGATGCCCCCAAAGTTCGTAGTCTGGTTGCCCAACTCCAGGGTCGTTTTTGGGAGCAACTCCAGCCGATCGAAAACTTTTTTGTCTTTGAAATCGTACCTGCAACCCTCTCAAAGGTTCCCAGTGCAGTGGTAGCCGATGCTTACTGTGCAGGGGTTGCTCAACTCACCGCCGATTGGTGGGGTATGCCGGGGGGAACACCCAGCGAGACAGGAGATAGGCTCCTGAATTTGCCAGATGTCCGCCCCTGTTTAGTGCGACTGCTCGATAACACAACCCCACTTTCCTATCTGGACGGTGAAGCGAACAGTCTTGCCAAAACCCATCAGTGGCAAGTCAGTGACCTTGCGGCAAGTTTTCTTCTAACCCTCTCCCAAGCCGACTATGACGCGGATGCGGATATTTCCACCCGTAACCACATCAAAAACCAGCTCAGACAGGGGAGCTAAGCGGTTATGGATTGGCTCCCTGCCCTTTATCCCTTACTCCAACAACGCCTGTGGAGCCATATCCCACCTCAGTGGGAAGGCTTGCAGAGTGCCACAGCTATGTACCTCGGCGAGGAACTGCAACCCAGTGTCATCCCGGTGCTGGGGAGTTGTAAGGCAGTCGGGGGAGATCCGATCGAAGCCCTGGACGTTGCCGTTGCAGTGCTCTTAGCCCAAACCAGTCTCCGATTGATGGATGAAATTCAGGATGGGGATAAGGTGTTACCCTGGTCTGCAAGTCGGGCTTGGAATTTTGCCGATGCCTTTAAAACCCTGGCATTTGGGGTACTCCACAAACGTATGGCTACGGATCTAGATCGCTACCATCCGATCAGTCAAATCTTTGCTGAGGGCTACTTAACTGTACTCGCTGGGCAAGATCGGGAGAGTTGTGGGCATATTGGGACATGGCAAGATACCTGGCAGACGATAGGAATGAAAACAGGAGCAGCCTATGCTACTGCTGCCCAGGTTGGGGCAATGGTAGGCACCCAGAATCCAGAGTGGATCAACGCCTGTCGCACCTATGGCTATCATCTTGGGCTGATCTTGCAAATTTTTAATGACCTTGAGGGGATTTGGGAGCCAGAAGGCGTTTCGGACCTGGCTCAAGGTAAATTGACCCTGCCGCTGCACTATGGGTTGCACTGTATTCATCCCGACCAACAAACGCTCTGTGAGATTGTCGCTAGCCGCCAAATGATGCAACGGGC
This sequence comes from Stenomitos sp., assembly GCA_041744955.1. Taxonomy (GTDB): domain Bacteria; phylum Cyanobacteriota; class Cyanobacteriia; order Leptolyngbyales; family Leptolyngbyaceae; genus Stenomitos. The sequence continues at coordinate 22,136 of JBGTJW010000090.1, forward strand.
AAATCACATTAAGGAAGTTCTCGACAAAATTGATACCCGTGGTTATCTGGTTTGGGTTGCTCTCCAGCAGCGGGAGCAAGCCCTCCAAGCCCTAGAACCCTGCCCAGATGAAGCAGGTAAAACCATTCTCGCAGCCCACCTCACGGCTCTCTTTGGTGACCTTGAGCGTCTGACTGCTCCCACTTTTGTACCAACCCAAGAACCTACAGGTTCACCAGGACTTGCACTCCGGGAACAATTCAGAATACACCGAGGATAGGTAATGGAAGAACAAGCCAACCTGGAACGGCAGATGGAGCGAGGAGAGCTTTTCGCCCATACAGCCCTTAGCCAGCAGTCAACCCGGCTTGCTGAAGTCGAGACGTTTTTGTATGGGATGATTGACCTTCTGATCCGGCAGGGCATCGTGCAACCTGCGGAGCTTGCCGCTGCTGCCGAAAAAGTGCGCCAAGAACTTCTCACCAAAACCGAACCCACTCCTTTTCGGCTGCGCCAAGATCGCGACGTTTCCTTCACGCCTGTCAATTGTGAGGAGCGAATGCACATTTGCAAAGCAGTCTGTTGCAAATTAGAATTTGCCTTGAGTGCTGCTGAAGTGGAAGCTGGTCAGGTCAAATGGGATTTGGGGCGACCTTACATCATTCGGCACGAAGCCAATGGCTATTGCACCCACAATGACACACAGAAGCATTGCTGCACCCTCTATAACCACCGCCCTTCCGTGTGTAAGCAATACAGTTGTGCTGGAGATCAACGGATCTGGAAGGATTTTGACAAGATGGAACTCAACCACGAATGGATTGAGGCGTGGACGATCGAGAAAAAACCACGGCTTCTTGAAGCCCAACCTCTACCCAATCAGATAGTCCTAAATGAGTCGTGATTTTGTATTGCGTGCGCTAAGTACACGCAATACAAAATACGGTTATCGAATTCACGTCAGATTAAAGAGAGTGAATGGGTGGATGAACGTGGGACGTTGTTTCTCTCAATCTGCTCACGGCTCTGCATCCCCACATTCGCGCTCAAGGCTGTCGCATTAACATTGCCGATGCCAAAGTGAATGTCACACCATCAATCTATCGCTACCCTGACCTTGTAGTGAGCTGTGACAATCGCGACAAAACTGCCCTCACTGCCATTCAATACCCTAAGCTCATCATCGAAGTGCTTTCTCCTGGTACGGAAGCGCTCGATCGCGGTGACAAGTTCAAGGAGTATCGCTCTTTGCCAAGTTTGGAAGAATACGTTCTGATCAGCTCTACCCAAATCAACGTTGAGATTTATCGCCGAGGCGAAGGGCGATTGTGGCTTTACACTGCTTACCAATCCCCAGACCTAATCACACTTGAAAGCGTTGGCTTTGAGTTTCCCATTGCTTTACTTTATGAAGATGTTTCCTTCGACATCAGGGCGTAAAAACGATCGAGAAAAAGAGATTTTCCTTGAGCGATCGCCCATTGTCTGAGGTGGCGTTGATGAGTGGCACACCCCAATCTAGCCGTGCCCGAAACTTGTCTCCCATCCGCCACTGCAAGCCAATACCAACACTCGCTAACTTGTTTGGACTGGGCTGGGCATCGCCGCGATTTTTGCCCTGAGCCA
>JBGTJW010000091.1:0-8713 GCA_041744955.1 Stenomitos sp.
TCTTATGGCTGATTGACCCAAGCACTAGCAAAGCTTGAAAGGGCGTTTATTTACCTGGTCAATACAGCGTAGGTTGCATTCATCCATTTGAAAGCTACAGGGTTTTCTGAGTGATTGCTGTCTCACATCGTCCCGTCAAACGTCAGTGGAACACGGTTAGCTTTGCTTCTACGCTGTACCTGATTCCAATTCTGGATATACTTCTGGAAGAAATTCCGCATCGCTGGAAAGCCGAAGTACGTCTGGGATTGCAGGAAGCTTTAGTCAATGCTGCTAAGCATGGTAATGCATTAGACCCTAGTAAGACAGTACTCGTTCGCTTTTCAGTGGTTGCGAACCATTATTGGTGGGTTATTACAGATCAGGGTGTTGGTTTTCAGCCCTCTTGCGTTTCTGAAGCCGAGCTTGAACCAGTGTTGCCCTGCAACGAACAGGAGTGCGGTCGTGGGATGTATCTTCTGCACAAGATTTTTGACCAGGTTCAGTGGAACGCTCAGGGCACTGAACTAAGACTCTGTAAGTGCGTAAAAAGTCCCACCAGAGCGCCACTATTGCTGTAAGTCCGCTAGTTGCACAACTGCTAATAGTTAGCTGTTTGGGTGGGCAGCGATCGGTAACTCTGGCTCTAGCTGGCGGAACCATGCGGTACGGCAGAGGCACTGGAAACAAAGTGGTAAGGCGGTAGGGCTGCTCCTAAGACTAGCTGCAACGGAGGGTATTGCTGCTGTAAGGCTTGGATGAACTCGCAGAGCTGCTGTTCACGATCGCGACTGACCAATAGATGCACCGCTTTTATGCCAGCGGCATCCTGGCTACAACAGTATTCAGGATAGGCTTGAACTACTGCCTGCCCGACTTGCCCGATCGCTGCTTGCTGTTGCTGTTGATACGACAATTGCTGTTGATACTGCTGCTTTTTGGCAAGAAAGTAGTTTTTCCCTTTAATTTCGGGTGCAATTACTGCGTCTGGTGGCTCTACAAGCAGGAGTTTCAGCGTGTATTCGGCTTTCCCGTTCAAATAGGTTAGTTGGCTCAAGTAGGCTTGCTGATAGGTCTCTAGATGCACAGACAAGCCTTGTAACGATTTAAAGCACGTACCAAAGCGCAGCGGCAGGATTGTGGTCTGCAAAGACAGGCTACGGACGACGCGATCGTGCGCTAAGGCAGCTTGCACTAAAAGCGTGTCATCCTGTTGCAGAGGCTCTAGAGAGACGGCTGGTTCTACGATCGCGGTCAGTTGGTTGACCGTAACTACCTGTACCGTTGCGGCAATACCCTGGGGCAGTTCTAAGGGGGTAAGCGGCGTGTGACAAAAGGCGTAGGTGTACATCAGGGTGTATCAGCAAAAAAGACAAGGCTTAGATTAAGCGTCATTGTCCCAGATTGCCAGTCTTGCTCAACGTCCTTCAGCCAGTCAACTGCAAAACCATTGACTAACAGCTTCTGTTCGGGTGAATTCTCACAAAGCTGCTCTAAATGGTCTGCCAACGTTGCGATCGCGGTTGGTTGCTGGCAAAAAGCTGCAACACTGGATTGAACGATCGCGTCCTCTGGTAGCGGTGCAACAGTGACTGGAACCGATCGCCCGGTTGATAAATCAAGTGTGTAATCCAGTTCAGGTGCTGTTAGTTGCAGCACTGCCAGCAATCGCAGCGTTCCTTGCTGCCACTTTTCTCCTGGCTGTAGCACCTGCGCTGGCACGCCTCCCAAGAGTTGTGTCATCTCATACGTGTGGCGTGTTAGTGACCACAACAGTTTAGGAGCGAGTTCGTCCAGTAGTAAGGTCGGTTGCTGTAACCCAATGCCAGTCAGACTGGTTTGGTGAGCAAGCGCAAGGAGCGCAGCTTGCACAATGGTTATAAGTTGCTCACTCTCATTCGTATGGCTAAATTGACGTTGAAGTAAGCAGAGGCTCTGGGCAAGCTGTTGACGGGTAATCTGTTGCAGATAGGGTGCTAAAAGCGTTGCATCGCTTGCGCGTACGAGCGCGGCTGGACTGAGCGATTGCCTCAAGGCTTTGACTATAGAGACCTGAGCTGCCGCGATCGTGCCGTTGACCTCGGTTTCGCCCTCCATCAGCTCTGCCTCGATTGGCTCAGGGTAGCTTTGTCTCTCCTCACGGGTGTCGAGTTCTGACACCTGAGCCGTAAATTCAAAGCCAAACCGTAATTGAAGCTTGCCTGCTTGCCAAGCCGCACCCGGTTGCAGGAGTTCGATCGCCAGCCCTTGAAGGAAGCCTCCCAACCCAAAGGTCTCACTTTGGAGTAGCTGTAGAATCGCTTGAAGTTGATACTCAACCTGACAGAACGTATCGTTTAAGTCGTTGTCAGCGTCAGTATAAACAGACGGTTGCAGTGGGAGCGCCTGTTCTTCTGACTGGACGATCGCACTCGACTCAAGCAGTCCCTCCGCAGGTTGCCCCGTTGCCAAATCGAAGCACCAGCGTACGGTAGGCGCTTCTACCTCTAGCATGACGACCAGGCGTAGCATACCAGTAGCCCATCCTGTCTCTGACTGCCAGCACCTGCCTCTCACACCTTCAATAAGGTGCATCACGCTGTAGTCGCTTCGGGCAATGCGCCACAGCAGAGAGGGGATCAGAGTCTCGATCGCGATGAAGGAGTACAGCTTGCTCTCCGAAAGGCTTGAAGCTAGAAGCGTAGAAGCTAAAGGGGTAAGGGGATCAGATGTTTGGGGTGCAGCGTTTTGACTGGCGGGTGGCGTTGCGGCGCTAACGCTGTTGGGGCTGACGGGCGCTTCTTCACGTTGCAAGGCTTCTAGCACCTCATAGGCTTCTTCGCTGACATACGGGAGCAATGTTGCAATCGCATCAGGCGACAGTGAGGATACACCTTCTAAAAATAGTGGTTGGGACGATCGCAGCGTGGTAATCATTTCCATTAAGCGCTGCATCGCTGACAGTGCTGCATCAGAAAGATTGGGCACTGAGGGCGGCTGGCAAAGTGGGTTCACAAGCTTGAGCACGGTTTGACGCACGGTTTCGAGTGTGAACGACGTTTCAGAGTGCTGGGTAGCCGTGCTGCTGGGCGAAATCACGGACGGCTGCGAAAGTTTGGGCATAATCTCTGGCTCACTAATGTGCTGTCAAAACGTGTGAGGCGTTGCAAGGTGTCAAAACAACCCAAGAACCGTCCTTTAAACTGTCAAAGTAGACGTGACAGGCGATCCGGTACGGGCGGTTAACTTAAGAGTGCCCATTTCAGGACTGATTTGTGATTAGGGCGCGCCTTTTCTTGTTGAGATTTGTAATGGTCAGGCTATGTGGAGATCGCCTAAGCCAATCCGTAGCCATAACCGTACAGTGAAGATGTGCATGGTTTAGGTTTCACCGATCTAGCCGCATCACTGGCGCAAAACTTCTACTGTAAGCCCCTCAATTTTGGCGTTGCACCGTGATGGCTCGGTCAGAATGCCCAGCAACACTTACAATTTTGAGTGTGTAGTCAGGTTCACTTAAGACTGGCTCACTTAATGCCCAACCAGATTGCGCCATGCCCTTTCTCCACGTCTGCGTCATGTCTCTGCTTGACTTACCGATCGCCGCTCAGTTTACCTCCCCAGGACCCATGCTGTTTGAATGGGGACCCTTTTCCGTACGGTGGTATGGCTTTTTGATTGCCTCTGCGGTGCTGATTGGCGTGACGCTGGCTCAATACTTAGCCCATCGTCGTAGTGTTAACCCAGAGTTATTAAGCGATCTGGCATTATGGCTGGTGATCGCGGCAATTCCCAGCGCACGGCTGTACTACGTTGCGTTTCAATGGCAAGAGTACGCCCAAGATCCTGGGCAGATTCTTGCAATATGGAAAGGGGGGATCGCTATTCACGGTGCCATTTTAGGTGGGTTAGTAGCCAGTCTGCTGTTTGCACGCCTCCGTCGGGTTGCGTTCTGGCAACTGGCAGATTTAGTTGCGCCCTCGCTGATTTTGGGACAGGCGATCGGACGGTGGGGAAATTTCTTCAACTCGGAGGCGTTTGGTCGTCCAACAGACCTCCCCTGGAAGCTCTACATTCCGTTAGAACGTCGTCCGGCTGGCTATGAGAGCTTTGAGTACTTCCATCCGACCTTTCTCTATGAATCAGTCTGGAATGTGATGGTCTTTGTCCTTCTGATCGCCCTCTTTTTTTGGGGCTTGAAAGCAAAAGCTAGACTCAAGGTTGGCACACTGTTTTTGGTCTACTTAGTAACGTATAGCTGCGGTCGCTTGTGGATTGAGGGTCTTCGCACTGATAGCCTCATGCTAGGGCCGTTACGGATCGCGCAGGTTGTTAGTCTGACCCAAATTGCGATCGGCATTTTTGGCTTGATCTGGCTCTACATACTGCACCGCAACTTACCAGATGTTGTAGCTACACCACGAGAGAACGATCATTCAGAGCCTTCGCAGCAGTCCAACAAAACGCTGTAGGCGCTAAAACTCAGAACATAAACGCAAAAAAACACCCCAGAGCTAGGCTCCAGGGCGAAATCAGGGTGCATCTACCACTCCATACTTCGTTCATACTGCGATCCGTCCGGAAAAAACGAAACACGCTGCTGTTTTTTAAGCGCTCTAGCAATTTAGCGTTTTGGTCAGCAGCCAGTAGTCAGTCAAAGAACTCAAAGCTTTCCAGCGCAACGCCTTTCCTGCAAAACACGACACGCACTGCATGACAGAACGTGGAGCCTGCTAACGGATTCAATTACTTAAACCCCTCTCCTGTGACTAACCCATCCATTCCGGACTGTTCCTTCTCCCTGCCACCGGCTGTTTACATCGTGGGTGCTGGCCCCGGCGACCCAGAATTACTCACTGTCAAAGCACAGCGCCTTTTAGCCCAGGCAAAGACGATTTTGTTTGCTGATTCGTTGGTGCCCGAACAAATTCTGCAAGTGGCTCGCCCTGACGCAGAACTCATTCGTACCGCGCACCAAACGCTGGAGGAAATACTGCCGCTCATGGTGTCGCGAGTGCAGGCAGGACAGTCTGTGGTGCGTTTACATTCAGGCGATCCTAGCCTTTATGGAGCGATTCAGGAGCAAATGCAAGCGCTGTTAGAGGCAGGCGTACCGTTTGAAGTTGTACCAGGGATCAGTGCGTTCCAGGCAGCAGCAGCAAAGCTACGGGTTGAGCTAACGGTGCCAGGGTTGGTGCAGACGATTATTCTGACTCGCATCAGCGGTCGTACTGAAGTACCCCCAACTGAGGAATTGGCAGCTTTGGCAGCCCATCAAGCCAGCCTGTGCCTTTACTTGAGTGCGAAACATATAGAAACGGCAACGGCAAAGCTACGGCAGCATTATCCTGCCGAAACGCCAGTTGCCATCTGTTTTCGATTAGGCTGGCAGGATGAAAAAATTTGGCTAGTGCCGTTGTCAGAGATGGCAATAACGACTCAGCGAGAGGGCTTAAGACGAACAACGCTGTATGTGATTAGCCCAGCACTTGCCGCCGCCACTGTACCTGAGACGATAACGTGTGATTGGCATGGCAGCGATCGCCCACCGACTCGATCGACCCTCTACAATCCCGCTCACGCCCATCTCTTCCGCCCTGCAAAACAGTGAAAGCTTCTCTTTGTAAAGTGACCCCTTCCAGCCTTGAGCAGGTGGTTTGTAAGCAGTTGTGGCAGTTTATTTTGCGATCGCCCAATTTTCCGGATTCGCTCCTGTTGGCTGTGTTGTAAATCCTATGAAGCACTCATAGGTATCAGACCCGTCAGCGATGCTGACGGGTTTTTCATTGCCAAAATTGTTGACAGCCTGACTGCTTTGCAAACCCATGTATCCAGCAAAGCTGTAAGAATGGATTTCATCCTCCCTCTGCCTACCAACGTTATGAAAGCCCTCGCGATCCTGCTTACGTCCCTTTTGCTCGCCGTCTGGATTGGCGCGATCGCGATTCTTGCGATTCAGAACTTTACCCCTGTTTCGCTACGATTTTTGGGCTTTCAATCGATCGAAATTCCAGTCGGCTTAGTGCTGGCATTTAGCGTTGGGCTAGGCGTTTTGGGCACCGCGATCGCCCAACCGTTGCTGGGATTTTCCAGCTTTCAGCGAGACAACGAGGACTATTGAGACGGTTACAGAGAGGCGTGAGTTATAGGTTCGCCGCTGCAACTCATCCATCAACTCGTTTTACAGTGCGTAAACCTGCCCATCAATCAGTAGTCGCGTAATGCCCTTTGCCTGAAGATGCGACGACGTTTTTTGTAGCACTTGCCCATCAGGAAGCTTGATAACTCGCTGTGTCCGGGGATTGGAGTAACGCTTGGCAATGCGATGATTATCAAAGATCGGCAGCGTTTTTTCTAAGGTCTCTGCTTCTGGAATTTGACCCAAATCGCCAAATTCTTTCAATGGTCGGGCAATCAACTCAGCCGAGCGATCGACCACTAAATAACAGGTACGCGGCAGTGACGCTTCCGCCAGGGGTAGCACCTGCACCAGCACTTTGCCAGCGATACGACTGCCAACTAGTAATGACCCATTCTCCAGGTCGTCATCCAGGTCATCGTCGTCTAAATCGTCGTCATCCAGGTCATCGTCATCTAAATCGTCGTCATCCAGATCTTCATCCAGGTCTTCTTCCAGATCGTCGGTTAGATCGACATCATCAAGTAACGCTGTGCCGTCAATTGCAGCAGCCGTGGGGCGATCGTCGTCAGGGAGGTCAAAAGGAATGCTCTCCAGCTCGTCAGCATCGGGTACAGCTTCTTCCAAAGGGCTTACGGCTGAGCGATTAACGCGTTCTGGCATCTTCGACCGGATCGTCGGTGGCGCGATCGACGTGACTGGTTCAGACGGGGCTGATGAACGTTCTGGCTCAGAGGGGGCTGATGAACGTTTTCGCAAGCGCCGCCCATTTGCATTAGCAGGCTCAGGCTCATCGACTGCCATTGTAGGGACAGCTAGAGACTCATCGACCATTGTGGGAGAAAAGGATGGTATCCCCACGCTTGTCGGTTCAGTGGTTGATGAAGGCTCGACTTCAATGGCGGCTCTATCCACAACGGTAGGTGCCAACTCCTCTGGTGCTGGCTGTTCGGTCGCAATATTTATAAGCGGCTCGCTGTCTGCTAAGGATGGCGCGATCGACTCTAGAGCGGAACGCCCGCCACGCTTCTGCTGAATGAGCGTTTCGTATTCTGCCTCAGAGAAGCTAGTTTTAAGGATGCGGCTAATAGTACTGTTGCTAACACCGTAACGGCTTGCCAGGGTTGACGTGGTCTCCCCTGGTTGCCGATAGATCTGCAACATTTCCTGCTTATCAGAATCGGACAGTTTTCGAGAGGTCATGCTTTAGGCTACGGATAGAACAAGCCACTTGCCTCATTCTATGCTGAACCGCCATCAATCTGAGGACAATTGCGGCATCGAAGGGAAAGTAGACACATCATTTGCAGTCGTTCGCAGTTTAGCCGACGCGATCGTGTTGCAAGGAGCGATCGCCGATCGTTGTTCTATAACGAGGCACGTCTGCGCCCACTCGATCGACTGCGGGCACGGCTTGACAGATCATGCTCCAGCGCTGCGCCAATGCCAAACAGCACACCGCTAAACACCCAAAACACCTCTAAAAAGCCGCCACTTTGATAATTTTCCAGGTGCGTTGTCGTGTATTTGAACCAAATGTCCGCAATGTAAAGCGAAAAGGCAGCGGCGGCAATCATACGCCAGGATTGAGCAAATCGTCCGCCCCAGAATGCCAGCAGCAGTGTCGTTGCAAGAATCAATAGCAACACATCGCAAACAATGTAAAAGCCGTTAACGTAGGGCTTCAGCGGGTTCAACACATTCTCCAGGGAGTTAACCCATGCGGGTGGCTCTACTTTCGTCGCGTCAAGAGCGGCTGGAGCCGTTGGGGTTTCAACCGTTGGCGCTTTTTTGTCCGCAGCTGCAGGTACGGGTGCAACGGCAGGTGGTGCCACAGGCGATGCCGCCGCAGTTGGCTTTGGTTTAGCAGCAGGCGCAACTTTCGGACTGGCTTTGACTGCGGGCTTCGTGGTTGGTCTGGTTGCAGGAGCAGTCTGTGCCGCAACAGGCTGTATCAGAAAGGATTGGGTCACGTTGCCACCTGCCACGGGTGAAGAAACAAACCATGCAATCACAATGCTAATGGCTGCAATCACCGCGACAACTCCCCACTGCCACATCTCCAGGCTCAAACGTCTAGACGCAACCGCCAAAACAATGCCCAGGATCAAAAAAATATAGGTCAGGATGTAGAAAAAATCGCCGGGTGAAACGTCAGCATCCTGTCCAAGGACTGTTTCCCAATAGAAGAACAGCAGTCCACCCAGAAAATAGAACGATACCCCCAGCCCAATGCAGAGCCAGACATTACGACCACTAACAATCTGTGGGCTACGCCAGTTTCTGAAACAGAGCCATGCGGCGACAAAATAGGCAATTTGTTCAAAGGCTGTGGTGCCGATGGAATACCATAAGGGTCGCTCCTGCCCCGGTAAGGGTACGCTGAAGAGCAAAAAGAAAAGAAGCGCCAGCACTGCCCAGACAATTTGAGCCAGGACGAGCGTCTGTACCGAGGGGAACGCTTTGGGGGAGCTAGATGATTTGTCCAAGGAACTGCCTACCAAACTTCAAAAGGGTGACGAACATGGGCTGTTAGACAGATGACTCAACAAGCGTGCCTGCTGCAAGACTCGCATCGTAATCGAAAGTAACGGTGATGACGCAAAGCAGGAACAT